>NZ_VFQC01000001.1:2255170-2577727 GCF_006717075.1 Haloactinospora alba | reverse complement strand
CCCAGTGAGGTCATCTCGGGGAGGGCCGAGCTCACGGCGCGGACCAGCCGGTAGGCGCCGTAGCCGACCCACGGCCCCACCACGGCCATGGAGAACACGTTGGCGCCGAGCGTGGTGAGCCCGCCGTGCGCCAGCAGCAGGGCCTGGAACAGCAGGGTGACGGTGCCCAGGGCCGCCATGACGGGGGGACGGAAGAGCATCGCTCCCAACCCGGTGCCCGTGGGATGCGAGCAGCTCCCGGTCACGGACGGGATCTTCAGCGCGGACAGGACGAAGCAGAACGCGCCGGAGGCGCCGAGGAGGAGTTTCGCGTCCGGATCAGCGCGCACGGTCCGGGTGAGCGAACGAACTCCGTGAATGACGAACGGGGCAGAGGCGGCGGTCCACGCCGCCGCGTGCTGCCAGGGCAGAAAGCCTTCGGCGATATGCATGCCGGCCGACCCTCTCCAACACCTCGTGGACGGTCATCGCGCGGTCGTGGCCGGTCTCCTGGCTTGCGGGTCACACCGCCCGCCGCCGGCCTTCCCAGGGCGTGTCCCGCGGGACGTCCCCAGTGGCTCCTCTCCGTTCCGTCCGCTGGCAGCGGCGGAGCGGGGCGCCGAGCTTCCCGTTCACAGTGGCGAGGGCCGCGCCGGTTTCGCACCGGACTTCCCGAACACCACGACCTGTCGAAGGTACGTGCGATACGTGCACTTCGCAACGGCCCACAGTAGCCAACCATGTCCCGCGCCCCGGAAACGGGGTCCGGACTCGGAGCGCAACAGCTGCCACAGCGGCGCGAAACCGCAGAACACGGACCCACCCCCGCGGCGGGGCTCGGAAGGGCGTGTACGCTATCCGGGCGCAGCCACAGATCCGAGACGTCGGTACTGCCGTAGGGGAGGGTGATGTGTCCGACCGGGCGGAGAGGGCGCCGGTCGCCGTAACATCGGCGTGCACCGGATGCGGGGCGTGCCTGCTGACCTGCCCGGAGCACGCCATCCGCCCGCACGGCCAGCCGTTGGACATCCTCGCCGAGTTGTGCACCGGCTGCATGGAGTGCGTCGAGATCTGCCCAGCCGACGCGATCATCGAGGTCGGCTAGGCCCTGTTCGGTGGACGCCATCCGTGACGAGCGACGTGTCCAGCGCCGCGCTGGCAAGGCCGAGAAGGGAGGCGGAGCGGGCTCTCTGCCGACCGACGGGAACGCCGCCGGGCGGTGCCGGGGCGTCGTGCGGCGCGGCGGGCGCCCACCGGACAGGACCTGGGAGGCGCGGCGCGCACAACACCGGAACCGAAGGGGACACACGCGACATGAACCGCAACATCCACCCGATCGAGGTGGAGTCCTACCGCATCCTGCGTTCCCGGGTCGATCTGGAGCACCTGCCGCGCCTGAGCCGGGCGGTCGCCGAACGCGTGATCCACGCCACTGCCGATCTGGAGTACGCCGGGGACCTGGTGATGGACGACACAGCCGTGGAGCGCGCCGGTGCGCTGCTGGCGGACGGGGCCCCGGTCGTGACCGACGTCGCGATGGTGGCTTCCGGTGTCACGGCGCGTTCCTGCGTCTGCCACATCTCCGACCCGCGGGCGGCCCGGCTGGCCCGGGACGCCGGGATCACCCGCTCGGCCGCCGCGGTCCGCACGGCCCACGCCGAGGTCGGGCCGGGAGCGGTCTGGGCGGTCGGGTGCGCCCCCACGGCGCTGGAGGAGATCATCGCCCACCAGGTCGACCCCGCACTGGTCATCGGCCTTCCCGTCGGTTTCGTCGGTGCGGCCGAGTCCAAACAGGCGCTGCGTGACAGTGGCCTTCCGCAGGTCAGTAACACCTCGGAGAAAGGGGGCTCGGCCGTGGCGGCGGCCGCGGTGAACGCCCTGCTGTACGGCCCCACCCCATGAACCCCAGAAAGGACACCATGAAACCCCCGTTGCTGCTGGTCGGACACGGAACCCGCGACGACAAGGGCGTGTCCGACTTCACGGCGTTCGTCGACCGGCTGTCCCGCCGGCTCGACGACCGCGAGGTCGCCGGCGGCTTTATCGAGCTCTCCCCGCCCCCGCTCACCGACGCGGTCGAGGAGTTGTACCGCAACGGGCACCGCCGGGTGGTGGCGGTGCCGATGATGCTGGTGGCGGCTGGGCACGCCAAGGGCGACATCCCGGGCGCGCTGGCCCGGGAGAAGGAACGCCACGAGGGGTTCAGCTACGCCTATGGGCGTCCGCTGGGGCCCCACCGCACGATGCTCGGCCTGCTGGCGCAGCGCCTGGACGAGGTGCTGGACGCCTCTGCCGACGACCTCGCCGAGTCCGGCGACACCGCGGTTCTGCTGGTCGGTCGGGGATCCACCGACCCGGACGCCAACGCCGAGGTGTGCAAGGTGGCGCGGTTGTTCCAGGAGGGCCACGCCAAACAGCGCGGGATCGCCTCCGTCGAGCCCGCGTTCATCTCGCTCGCCTGGCCGAGCGTGCCCGAGGGGCTGGAGCGGCTGCGCCGGCTCGGGACGCGTCGGGTGGTAGTGCTGCCGTACTTCCTGTTCTCCGGGATCCTGCCGGACCGCGTGGTGGACCAGTCGGTGGAGTTCGCGACGCAGCACACCGACATGGACATCCGGTGCGCTCCCGTGATCGGTGACTGCGACGAGCTGGCCGACATGATCGTGGAACGCTACGACGAGGCTCTCGCCGGAGACATCCGGATGAACTGCGACACCTGCGTGTACCGTGCGGCGTTCCCCGGGTTCGAGAGCAAGGTCGGCGAGCCGCAGACCCCCCACCACCATCCCGACGACCCCGCCCACGGGCACGGACACGGTCACGGGCACGGTCATGGACACTGAGGTGCCGGAGCAACACGAGCCGGACCTGCGCCACCACGGTGACGCCGAGACCGGGCCCGGCCTGTCGGACTTCGCCGTCAACGTGCGCGGCGGTACCCCGCCCCCGTGGCTGGCCCAGCGGCTCCGCGACTCCGTCGCCGGGTTGGCGGCCTACCCGGACGCGACCGCTGCCCGCGCCGCGGTCGCGTCCCGCCACCGCCGCCCTCCGGAGGAGGTCCTGCTGACCGCGGGGGCCGCCGAGGCGTTCGTGCTGCTGGCGCGCGTGTCACGACCGCGGCGGCCGGTCGTGGTCCACCCCCAGTTCACCGAGCCGGAGGCGGCGCTGACCGCCGCCGGACACCAGGTGGAGCGGGTGGTGCTGCCGCCCGACTTCGTGCTGGACCCGGAGGACGTCCCGGCCGACGCCGATCTGGTCATGGTGGGAAACCCCACCAACCCCACCTCGGTGCTGCACCCGGCCGCGACCCTGGCCGAGCTGTCCCGTCCGGGACGGACGCTGGTGGTCGACGAGGCCTTCGCCGACTGTGTGGCAGGTGAACCGGAGTCCCTTGCCGGTCGTGGCGACCTCCCGGGCCTCGTCGTGGTGCGCAGCCTCACCAAGACGTGGGGTCTCGCCGGGTTGCGCGCCGGCTACGTACTGGCCCCTCCGGAACTGGTGCGGCGGATGGCAGACCTCCAGCCCCTGTGGTCGGTTTCCACTCCCGCGCTGGTGGCGACGGAAGCGTGCTGCGCCCCGGAGGCCGTCGCCGAGGCCGACGCGTGGGCCCGGGAGCTCGCGGTGCGACGCGCGGCTCTCGCCCGGGCACTGGCGAAGCTCGGTCTGGAGGTCACCCCCCGTGCCGCGGCGTCGTTCCTGCTGGTCCGGTCCCCGGAAGGGGAGGTGCTCCGCCACCGGCTGCGCGAGAACGGGATCGCCGTGCGGCGCGGGGACACGTTCCCCGGCCTGGGGCCGCAGTGGTCGCGTGTCGCCGTCCGGGACCAGGAGAGCTCCCGGCGGCTCGTGCGGACGCTGGCGCACCTGCTCCACGACGATGAGGGAGACAACGTGTTGAACGCAGCCACACGCGAACTTGGGGGGTGCGCATGACCGCCAACGGACGCGGACAGCACCGCGGCGGCGCACCCGCCGACACCGAGGGGACCGCGGCGGGTTCCGGCGGCCGCGCGTCCCCGGCCGGAGGTCTGCTGGAGGGGTTGCCCGAGCCCGGCCGCGGCGCCGCGCCCCCGCAGGAGACCCCGGCCGCGCCGGCGGAGCCGACGGAGCCCGCCCCCGTGGTCGGCGGGGACCATGACACGGAGGGGCCCCCCGAGGAGGAACACCGGCCGGATCCCGCCCCCCGCCCCTCGGCGGAGGCGGTCCCTGAGGGGGAGGTCGACCCGAACGCCTACACCGAGGCCGAGCGCGAGGCGGTCTACCGCGCCATCCGGCAGCGCCGTGACGTGCGCTCGGGGTTCCGTCCCGACCCGGTTCCCGACGACGTGCTGACCCGCGTGCTCAGCGCGGCCCACCGTGCGCCGTCGGTGGGTTTCTCCCAACCGTGGGACTTCGTCCTCATCCAGGACCGGGAGGTGCGTTCCCGGGTGCGGGAACTCGCCGCGGAGCAGAGCGACGCCTACGCGCGCGACCTTCCGGGGGCCCGGGCCCGCGCGTTCTCCAACCTCAAGATCGAGGCGATCCTGGAGACCCCTCTCAACATAGCGGTGACCGCCGACCGGACCCGGGGCGGCAAGCACACTCTCGGCAGGCACGTGCAGCCCCAGACCGGCGTGTACTCCACGGCGCTGGCCGTGCAGAACCTGTGGTTGGCGGCGCGGGCCGAGGGGCTCGGTGTGGGATGGGTGAGCTTCTTCGCGGAGCGCGACCTCGCCCACACCCTTGACCTCCCGGATCATCTGGAGGTCGTGGCCTACCTGTGCGTGGGCTACGTCGAACGGTTCGCTCCGGAGCCCGAGCTCGCCATGGGGGGATGGGCGCAACGACGGCCGCTGTCGTGGGCCGTGCACCGGGAGAGCTACGGCAAGCGCGGACTTCCCGGCGAGGAACCGACGAGCCTGCTGGAGGAGACGATCGCCGCCATCGGCCCCCCCGACCAGGCCGCGGCCGCCGCGGCCGCGCAGCGGCAGTCGCGGATGACCAAACCACCGGGCTCCCTGGGGGTGCTGGAGGACGTCGCGACCCAGTTGTGCGGGCTCGCGGGCGAGTGCCCGCCGCCGATCCCCGAACCGGCGGCGGTCGCGGTGTTCGCCGGCGACCACGGGGTGCACGCCCAGGGGGTTACCGACTGGCCCCAGGACGTCACCGCCCAGATGGTGCGGAACTTCCTCGACGAGGGTGCGGTGGTCAACGCGTTCGCCGCCCAGGCCGGTGCCGAGGTCACCGTCGTGGACGTGGGGGTCGCGGGCGACCTGCCCTCGGTTCCGGGACTGTTGCCACGCAAGGTTGCCCGGGGGACGGCGGACATCTCCCAGGGGCCGGCGATGACCCGGTCGCAGGCCAACAGCGCGCTCGAGGCCGGGGTGGAGGTCGCACGCGACCTCGTCTCCGCGGGGAACCGCTGCCTGCTCACCGGGGACATGGGAATAGCCAACACCACCTCCTCGGCGGCCCTCGTGTCCGCCTTCACCGGGGCGGACCCGGCCGGTATCACGGGGAGCGGGACCGGTGTGGACCCGAGCGTCCAGGAACACAAGACCGGCGTCGTGCGCAGGGCGCTGGCAGTCAACAGGACCGACCCGTCCGATCCGGTGGGGACCCTGGCGGCTGTGGGCGGTCTGGAACACGCCGCCCTCGCCGGCTTCATCGTGGGTGCCGCCGCGTTGCGGGTTCCGGTACTGCTGGACGGAGTGATCGCGGGAGCGGCGGCGCTGGCGGCCGCGGCACTGGAGCCGCAGGTCACACACGCGTGTATCGCGGGACACCGGTCGACCGAGCCCGGACACGCCACGGCCCTGGACCACCTCGGGCTGCGTCCGATGGTCGACCTCGACCTGCGCGTGGGGGAGGGGTCCGGTGCGCTGCTGGCGCTTCCTCTCGTGCAGAGCGCGGTGCGGGCGCTGCGGGACGTCGCGACGTTCGACTCCGCCGGGGTGGCGGAACGCGACAGTGGTCCGGAGTCCGGCTGACACACGGTTCGAAAGTCCGGAAACCGTACGGTTATGCGGCATAACACGAGCGCGTTCCGGTTTGACACGGTATTTTCTCAGTCAGGGGTGCCCCTTCCCTCGTGACCGAGGGGCGGGAGCGCACGACCAACGTGGGCCGTCGCCGGCCGCGGCCGCACCGGGAGTTCCCGGTCCGGCGGCCGCGGATTCCGGCGCGGGGCCACTCACAGGGATCTGGAGGACAGGCTCGGTGACGTATCTTCTCGGTTTGCGCCTACAGGGGAGGGATGTCCTCGTCGTCGGCGGTGGGCGGGTCGCCCAGCGCCGGGTGCCCATGCTGCTGGAGTCGGGAGCCCACGTCACGCTCATCGCTCCCGAGGTCACAGCGACACTGGAGGGACTCGCCGACGCCGGGCGCATCACCTGGCACCGGCGGGCGTTCGCGGAGGGCGACGTCCGCGGACGCGAGCTCGGCGATTTCTGGCTGGTACACGTGGCGACCGACCACCCGGAGATCAACGCCGCCGTCGCCCAGGAAGCCGAGGAGGCTCACCTGTGGTGCGTGCGGGCGGACGACCGGCACGCCTCCAGCGCGTGGACGCCAGCGAGCGGAAGTGCCTCCGGAGTCACCGTGGGGGTGGTCGCCGACGGGGATCCGCGCCGTGCCGCCGGACTGCGGGACACGATCACCGACGGTCTCGCCGACGGCCTCCTGGACGCACGGCGCGGCCGCGAACCGCTGCGGGGCGTGGCCCTGGTGGGGGGCGGTCCCGGGGACCCCGGCCTCATCACCGTGCGCGGCCGGCAACTGCTCTCCCAGGCTGACGTGGTGGTGGTGGACCGGCTCGCGCCGACCTCCCTGCTCGACCACCTGCCGGCCGACGTGGAGATCATCGACGCCGCGAAGATCCCCTACGGCCGTTCGATGACCCAGGAGGACATCAACCGCGTACTGATCGAGCGCGCTCGATCCGGTAAGTTCGCCGTGCGCCTCAAGGGCGGCGACTCCTTCGTCTTCGGCCGGGGCGGGGAGGAGGCGGCCGCCTGCGCCGCCGCCGGCGTCCCGGTGACCGTCGTCCCCGGTGTGACCAGCGCCCTCGCCGCGCCCGCCAGCGCGGGGATCCCGCCGACGCACCGCGGTGTGACGCAGGACGTGCACGTCGTCTCGGCGCACGTGGCCCCCGACGACGAGCGTTCCACCATCGACTGGGAAGGGTTGGGCCGTTCCACCGGAACCATCGTGGCGCTCATGGGGGTGCGCCATGTCGGCGCGATCGCCGCGACCCTGGTCGAGCACGGGCGCGACCCGCAGACACCCGTCGCGGCGGTGCAGGACGCTACGCTGCCCACACAACGTACGGTGACAGCGACGCTGGCGACGGCCCAGCAGGTGATGAACGAGGCTGAGGTCAGGCCGCCGGCCGTCGTTATCGTCGGAGACGTGGTAAACGTAGCCACGGAGCTCGGCATGCTCCAGGAGGGGCGGGGAGGAACGAACACGTCGGCTGGGGACGTGACCACCGGCGGTACAGCCCTGGGGGAGAACCGGGTTTTGTGATCAGAACGACCGAGAGGAAGGGCGGAAGCGCTATGTCCCGGCCGCCTGCCACGCCGGAAGTGACGGGGAACCACGAGGGCGGTGACGGAGTCTCGGGTGAGGATCTTCCCGCCTCGGGAACCGGACCGGGGCGGCACGAGCGTGCCCGCTCCTCGACGGGATCGTTCGCGGACTCCGACGGGGCGCGCTACCGGGCGGACTCCGGCGAGCAGCGGTTCGAACAGGTCCTGGACGCCCTGCGGGAACGGGTGCGAAGCGTCGAGTTCGCCGACGGTCTTCCCGGTGCGGAGGAGGGGCGTACGGCACGCAACGACATCCTGCACCAGCTGGACGACTACGTGCTGCCCCGGGTCCGCAATCCCGACACACCGTTGCTGATCGCCGTCGCCGGTTCCACCGGCGCGGGAAAGTCCACTCTCGTCAACAGCCTCGTCGGGGAACAGGTCACCACGACCGGGGTGCGCAGGCCGACGACGAACAGCCCCGTCCTCGCGTGCAACCCCGCCGACATGGACTGGTTCAGCGAGACGTTCTTCCTGCCCACCTTCCCGCGGGTGCGTCAGCAGGGACTGGCGATGCCCGGCAAGGACGGCATGCTCGTGCTGGCCCCCAGCGAGTGCATGCCCCAGGGCATCGCCGTACTGGACACCCCGGACGTCGACTCCGCCGTGGCGGCCCACCACGAGTTCGCCGCCACGTTCCTGGACACGGCGGACCTGTGGCTGTTCGTGACGACCAGCCGCAGGTACGCGGACGCCCGGGTGTGGGAGTTCCTCCAGGTGGCACGCGACCGGAACACCTCACTGGGGGTGGTGTTGTCCCGGGTCCCGGAACGGGGGCGCGGCCAGCTACTCGAGCATTTCAACGCGATGCTGGAAGCCAACGGGCTGGGGAACACCGCCCGGTTCGCCATCCCCGAGACCGACCAGATCCGGGGCGAGCGGTTCACCGCCAACACCGCGGACGCCATCCGTGACTACCTGGCCGACGTCACGGGGGAACTCGCCCAGCGGGACCGGGTGACGCGGCGGACCTTCCGCGGTGTGATCGAGAGTTTCCGCAGCCGCGTACCGGAACTGGCCAAACAGGTCGAGACCCAGGTGGAAGCGGGGCAGACCCTCGACTCCGCGGCACAGGACGCCTTCACCACAGCGCTCAGCAACGCCGACGCCGCGGTCAACGACGGTTCGTTGCTGCGCGGCACCCTCCTCGCCCGCTGGCAGGACATCGCCGCGAGCGGTGTACTCGCCCGTACGCTGCGCACGCGCGGCAAACGCAGGTCCCCCGGCGCCGACGAGCAGACCGAGGACCCGCGGGTGGCCGCGCTGCAGGAGGCGATCCGGGACAGCCTCGAGGCGCTGGTCGTCGCGGTGGCCGAACGCGCGGGGGAGGAAGTCATCCGCCAGTGGGATACTGTTGCCGGGGGAAGGCAACTGGTGGAACGCTTCTCGTGCGACACGGTGGCCGCCGACTTCTCCGAGCGTGTGCGCCGGGCAGTGGCAGAATGGCAGAAACGCGTCACGGAGATGGTCTCCGCGGACGGAGCGGCCAAGCGCTCGGTGGCCCGCTTCGTGTCGTTCGACCAGAACGCGTTCACTCTGGTCCTCATGGTCCAGCTGCTGGGCTACGAGGCGGTGCAGGAGTCGCTGGGACGGACGACACCGTCGCCGCAGCGGCTGTTGCGCGGACTGTTCGGGGCCGAATCGCTGCGTAACATTGACGCGATGGCGCGGGAGGACCTGCTGCGGCGGATCGGCACTCTGCTGTACGAGGAGCGGAGCCGTTTCACGGAGGCGCTGGCTGCCGCCAGGATCCCGGGCGAGGACGACGCCGTCCAGCTCTACCAAGCGACGTACAACCTTGAGATTGCGCGATGACAACTCAGCGGAATCCCGCTCATGCTGAGCAGGAACCGGACGGGGCACCGTCGGCTACGCCGCCGGAGCGCGACGGGACCCCGGAACCGGCACCGGAGGCCGAAACCAACGGCGCTCCCACGTCCGACCCCGGCATGGACGCTACTGCGAACACGGGTGCGGGATGGCGCGGCTACGTCCTGCCCAGGACCGCTCGGATGGACGCGGGCTGGCTCCCCCGGACCGGGGAGAGCCCGGCGGAGCCTACCGCCGAGGACCCCGCCCCCGGAGCCACCGCGTCGGACGGCACTGCCGAACCCGACAGCGGTTCGCCGCACCACGAGGTGAACGGCACGGAAGCCGAGCCCGCCGGGGACCGGGAGGGCAACGACGAGTCCGGCCGGCGCGACAGCGCGGCGCCGCCCTCGCACGCTCCGGCCGCGGACTCGGACGACACCGACGATCCGGACGATCTCGCCGGCTGGGTGGGCAGCCTGGTCGACGCGGTCGACGACAGCGCCGTGATCGCCGGGCGCAGGAACAGCGCGGGCACCTCACCGCCGGCGTACGAACCCGCTCCCGAGGCGGGCGCCGCCCAGCCGCCAGAGAGCGGGGAGGAACGCAGCGCCCCCGTGGAGGACGGCAGTCCCGCCGTTGAGGAATCCGGGGAACGGGCCCGCGAGCCTGACGAGCCACCGGCCCCGCCCGCCGCATCCGCGGCCGTGCCACCCGAGCCGGAGACGGACGAGCACCCGCGGGAGGAGTCCGGGAGCCGGACCCCCCTGACGGACGCGATGCGTGCCGAACTGATGACCCGCCTGGACGCGGTGGCCACCATGGTCGAGCTCGGACGGGAGGATTTCGCCTCCGAGACGGTGGAGAGCGCGCGCCACCTTCTGGACCACGCCGGCGCCCGCCTGCGCCTCTCCGGGGAACACACGGTCGTCGCCCTGGCGGGCGGTACCGGAAGCGGAAAGTCCTCGCTGTTCAACGCGTTGTGCGAGCTCGAGTTCTCCCGGACCGGGATCACCCGGCCGACGACGTCGGCCGCCCACGCCTGCGTCTGGGGGACGGAGGGAGCGCACGAGCTCCTCGACTGGCTCGGTGTGCCACAGCGCAACCGGCGCTCCCGAACCAGCGAGCTGGACGACGCGGAACCGGACCTGGCCGGGCTGATCCTGCTGGACCTGCCCGACCACGACTCGGTCCGGGCGGTGCACGTGGCGGAGTCCGACCGGCTGATCGGCTCCGTCGACCTGTTGGTGTGGGTCCTCGACCCGCAGAAGTACGCCGACGCCGCGGTGCACCACCGCTACCTCGCGGAGATGTCCGGCTACGGCGCGGTCACCGTCGCCGTGCTGAACCAGGTTGACCGGGTCGACCCGGACGAGCTGGAAGAACTCCTGACCGACCTGCGGCGGCTGCTGGAGACCGAGTCGGGGGCCCAGCCCCGGGTGCTCACCACGTCCACGCTGACCGGCCAGGGGGGCGGGGAGCTGCGGGAACTGCTGCGGGACACGGTCATCCAGCGCCGCGCCCTGATCGACCGGTTGGCGGCCGACCTGGACCGGGTCGCCGCCGAGTTCACCCAGTACCGTGACGCGCAGGCCGTGGCGGAGGTGCCCGCCGGTTCCCGGGAACGGTTGTCCGCAGCCCTGCTGGAAGCCACGGGAGCGTCCGCTGTCGCGGAGTCGGTGGAGACCGTCCACGAACGCAACGGGCGGCGGCACGTGGGGTGGCCGGTCGCGCGCTGGCTGCGCTACCTGCGTCGCGACCCGCTGAGGTCAGCCCAGTTGGGGTTCCTGCGGGAGGCTCCCGACGACACGCCGACCTCCTTCGCGGAGGCGAACGAGTCCCAGGTGGAGTCCGCCACCCTCGGGTTCGCCGACCAGAGCTGTGCCGAGCTTCCCGCTCCGTGGCCGGCGCGCGTCCGCGCGGCGGCGCGGGACAGCAGCGGTGACCTGCCCGCGGAGTTGGGGGCCGCGGTGGCGCGGGCGCTGCCACAGCGGCAGGAACCGCCGGTGTGGTGGCGGATCGTGCGCGTACTCCAGCAGCTGCTGGTCGTCTGCGGCGGCGGCGCACTGGCGTGGTCCGCGTTGCTGGTCGCGAGCTGGGTCGGCGGCGGTTTCACTGGCGTCGCTTTTTTGGACAATCCAGTATTCGTGGGTTTCGCGGTTGCCATCGTGGCGGCGGCGCTGGCGGTCGGATGGCTCATCGGCATCGGGTGCCAGAACATCGTCTCGGTCTCGGCCGCGCAGAAACGTGAGTACACGGAGCGCACCAGTGCCGAGAACGTACGGGCGCTCGCCGAGGACCGGGTCGTCGCTCCGGTGGAGGCCGAGTTGGGGCGCTACCGGGAATTCACGAGTGCTCTCGAAACGGCGTTGGCGAAGCGCACGTAGCCGCGGGCAACCGCTGCGCGGGGGATTCGGGACCTGCGTTCCTCCCGCCGTTCCCGGGCCTCCGGGAAGGCGCACCCTCCCCGGAGGCGCACGAGCTCGTCACACCCACTGGATACCAGAGGACATATAACCTCCCACTCATCGCGGACGGTGGTGGCTGCGTCTGGGAGGACATCCCCGCCGGTCCCGATCGCGGCCACCGCACTGTTCCCCTGTCTGCGCTGCCGGACCGTCTCTCCGGCGCGCCGGATTCGGCCGTCCCGGACGGATCGACCCCAGCCTCAATGTAGCGGTTTACCCCCACCCCTACACAATTAGCGATTAAACTATTACTGAATGTGATCCAACCGAGATGCTGGGTGTGAGCGGGGGCGATCGACGTGGCGGTGACGCAATGTCCCGTGACTGACCGTGAACGTCCATGGATATGTTGGCTGCGGCGCTGGCCGCTGTTCAACCAGTCGCGCCTGCTGATCTGCTTCGTGGGCGCGGCGATCGGGGGTGTCGTGCTGCTCCTCGCGGCGGCGGCGACCGTCACCCCGGTCCGGACCGAGGAGATCACCACGTTCGCCGCGCTGGTGCTGGGAGCCGGACTGTGCGTGGAGGCGATGCGCCGGCTGGGACCCCCGTCCGGGCTGACCCGCGACCTCCTCGGCGCCTGGTGGTTCCCCACGGTGCTCCTGTTGCCTCCGATGTACTCGCTGCTGGTCCCCATCCCGGTGTACGTGCTGCTGCAGCTCCGTATCCGGCGCACCGTCGTGCACCGCAGGGTGTTCAACGCGGCCTCCGTCGCTCTCTCCGGGTTCGTCTCCTCGCTCCTGTTCCACGCGGTCCTCGCCGACGGTCTGTACCCCGCCCTCGTCCTCTCCCAGCAGAGCGTGGCGACGTCGCTCGTGGACGGTCCCGGCGTGCTCCTGGCGCTGCTGTGCTGCGCCGTGTTCACCGTGCTGAACACCGGGATCATGGCGGTCGCCGTGCACGTGAGCGCCGTGCACTCCTCGTGGAACCGGCTGTTGTGGGACAGGGAGGCGGTGATGATCGACGGGGTGGAACTGTGTGTCGGCATCACCGTCGCGATCCTGTCCGCGCTGTCGGCGCTGTTCCTCCTCATCGCCCTGCCACCGGTCCTGCTGCTGCAGCGCAGCCTGCTGTTCCAACAGCTGCAGACCGCCGCGCGCACCGACCCGAAGACGGGACTGCTCAACGCCGCGACATGGGAGTACGTGGCCGAGGCGGAACTGTCCCGTGCCGTGCAGGACCAGCGCTCGGCCGCCGTGCTGATCATCGACATCGACCACTTCAAACGGGTGAACGACACCTACGGTCACCTGTTCGGCGACCATGTCCTGCTCAGCGTGGCCAGTACGCTCACCCACCAGCTGCGTTCCTCCGACACGCTCGGCCGGTTCGGCGGGGAGGAGTTCGTGGCCCTGCTCCCCGGAGCCGACACGGCCGAGGCCTGCCGTGCCGCAGAGCGCCTCCGCTCGCGGGTGGGGAGGATGGGGATGCGCGCCGGGGACAGCGGCGTGTCGGTCACCATCTCGGTGGGGGTGGCGCTGCTCAGCGTGCACGGCCAGGATCTGGTGGGTCTGCTCGCCGCGGCCGACCTGGCCGTGTACCGCGCGAAGGACAACGGCCGCAACCGGGTGTGCCTGCCGGTGACCGGGCCCTCGACGATCCCCGGGCAGCGTTCCGGCGGCGGGGAGGAGCTCCAGAAGAGCGGTCATCCGCCCTCACTGTACGAACCGTGACCACGCAGCGCCGCGTCCCCTCCGTCCACAATCCGCGAGCGACCGTTGCCGGAGCAGCCAGCACTGCGGAAAGTGAGGGTATGCTCACCAACGGCAGCTCCGAACCGGCTCCCCACCCGCTCACCCTCGGAACGCCCACCGACATCATTGCCGCTGTCCCCTACATCCTCGGATACCACCCCGCCGACACGGCTGTCGTGCTCGGCCTCGGCGCCCCCTCGGACAGGCTGCGCGTGACGTTGCGCTGCGATCTCCAGGACGCTCTCCCGGAACCCGGGAACCGGGAGACGGATCCCCTCGCCGAGGTGCTGCGCGCCCAGTGCCACGCGGTGCTGATCGTGGGATACGGGACCGCCCGGCGCGTCACCCCGTGCGTGGACGCGCTACGCGCAAGCGCCGCTTCGGCGGGGGTTCCGGTGCGGGAGGCGCTGCGGGTCACCGAGGGGCGCTACTGGTCCTACACGTGCGACTCCGCGGAATGCTGTCCGCCGGCGGGAACCGCCTACGATCCGGACTCCTCGCACGTACCGGCGGCCGCCGTCGCCAGCGGACTCACCGCCTGGTCGGGCCTCCACCAGATCAACGCCTTCCTCGAACCGGTGCGCGGCCCCGAGCGGGAACGCGTCCGCCGCGCCACACGGGAGGCGGAGCGGCGCGGCGGACGACTGTTCCACGAGGACGCTCCCGAGGGGGAGGAGCGGTTCGGCACGGAGCTCCGCCGTAGCGGGGTGCGAACCGTGCGGGCCGCTGTCGCCGCAGCCCGCAACGGCGAGTTCCCCACCCGGGCCGCGGACGTCGCCTGGCTCGGCCTCGTACTCACGTGCATCCGGGTGCGCGACGAGGCATGGGCCCACATCGGGGGGAGCGCCGAGGAGGTCGCAGCGCAGCTGCAGCTGTGGCGGTGTGTCGTGCGGCGTGTGGAGCCGGAATACGTACCGGCCCCTGGATCGTTGCTCGCAGTCGCCGCGTGGAACCGCCGCGACATCGCGCTCGCCGAGGCCGCACTGGCCATGGTGCAGGAGGCCGACCCGCACTACTCCATGGCGGGACTGGTCCGTGAGGCCCTGCGGCTCGGCGTCCCGTGGAAGGGATTCACTCCCCAGTGGCTGGAGGAGGTCTGGCCGGTGGCCGGACCGGAGGAGGGCGGTGGTGGGTAGCCGTCACCCTCCTCCGGGCGGAAGGGCGCTGGCGCGGCCACGACCCACGGCCCGCCCCACGCGGGCAACGCGCGATGGCCGTGGCACCTGCGCCGACAACCTAAGGTGGGAAGCATGCCGGAGTTCATATACAGCTTGCGCAACGTGCGTAAGGCGCACGGCGACAAAGTCGTCCTGGACGACGTCTCGGGGTCGTTCATCCCCGGGGCGAAGATTGGCGTGGTAGGCCCCAACGGAGCGGGGAAGTCCTCGCTGCTGAAGATCATGGCCGGGGTCGAGCAGCCCTCCAACGGCGAGGCCCGTCTCATGCCGGGCTACACCGTCGGGCTGCTCTCCCAGGAACCGTCCCTCGACCTGGACAAGACGGTGCAGGAGAACGTCGAGGACGGCGTCGCCGAGACCAAGGCGATGCTGCGGCGGTTCAACGAGGTCGCGGAGAAGATGGCGACCGACTACTCCGAGAGCCTGCTCGAGGAGATGGGCAAGCTCCAGGAACAGTTGGACCACCGCGGCGCGTGGGACATCGACAGCCGTCTCAACCAGGCCATGGACGCGTTGCGCTGCCCGCCGCCCGATTCCCTCGTGTCGACCCTCTCCGGCGGGGAGAAGCGCCGTGTGGCGCTGTGCAGACTGTTGCTGGAACAGCCTGACCTGCTGCTGCTGGACGAGCCCACCAACCATCTCGACGCCGAGAGCGTGCAGTGGCTGGAACAGCACCTGGAGAACTACCCGGGCACGATCGTGGCGATCACCCACGACCGCTACTTCCTGGACAACGTCGCCACGTGGATCCTGGAACTGGACCGCGGGAACCTCTACCCCTACGAGGGCAACTACACGACCTACCTCGACACCAAGGCGACCCGCCTGAAGGTCGAGGGCCAACGCGACGCGAAGCGGCAGAAGCGCATCCAGCAGGAGCTGGAGTGGGTGCGCTCCAACGCCAAGGCACGCCAGACCAAGAACAAGGCGCGCCTGCAGCGCTACGAGGAGATGGCGGCGGAGGCCGACAAGACCCGCAAACTGGACTTCGAGGAGATCCAGATCCCGCCGGGCCCGCGGCTGGGCGACACCGTGGTGGAGGCCCAGGGGCTGACCAAGGGCTTCGACGGCCAGCTGCTCATCGACAACCTGGACTTCTCCCTTCCGCCGAACGGCATCGTCGGCGTGGTCGGCCCCAACGGCGTCGGGAAGACCACACTGTTCAAGATGCTCGTCGGCGAGGAGGAACCCGACTCGGGCAGTATCGACGTCGGCAGCACGGTCCAGGTCGCCTACGTGGACCAGTCCCGTGCCGGGATCGACGACGAGAAGAACGTCTGGCAGACAATCTCGGACGGTGAGACCTACATCCAGGTGGGCAACGTGGAGATCCCCAGCCGGGCCTACGTCGCGGCGTTCGGGTTCAAGGGATCGGACCAGCAGAAGCCGGCCCGCGTTCTCTCCGGCGGCGAACGCAACCGGGTGAACCTCGCCCTGACCCTCAAACAGGGCGGCAACCTGCTGCTGCTGGACGAGCCCACCAACGACCTGGACGTCGACACGCTCGGCTCACTGGAGAACGCGCTGCTGGACTTCCCCGGCTGCGCCGTCATCACCAGCCACGACCGCTGGTTCCTCGACCGCGTCGCCACCCACATCCTGGCCTGGGAGAACGACGCGAACTGGTACTGGTTCGAGGGGAACTTCGAGTCCTACGAGAAGAACAAGATCGAACGGCTCGGCCCGGACGCGGCCCGTCCGCACGCGGTGACACGCCGCAAGCTCACGCGCGACTGACGCCCCGTGCCGAACTCCGGCCCGGTCCGGGGCGCTGCCGCGTCCCGGACCGGCTCTGTGCTCTCCGGTGGCACCGCCCGGCACGAGCGACGCGCCGTGGGACACACGTCCACCGAACGGGACCCAACCCCCCAGCGTCCGGAGAGCACCCGTTTGGACCAACGGCCGCACGAACCGGGGTCGCCGTGCGGCCCGTCGA
This sequence comes from Haloactinospora alba, assembly GCF_006717075.1. Classification (NCBI taxonomy): domain Bacteria; kingdom Bacillati; phylum Actinomycetota; class Actinomycetes; order Streptosporangiales; family Nocardiopsidaceae; genus Haloactinospora; species Haloactinospora alba. The sequence goes on along the minus strand of NZ_VFQC01000001.1, from coordinate 2,561,104 downwards.
CGCATAGGCTTGCTACAGTTATGAGTTCTGCGCGCGAAGACGGCGAGGCCCAGGTGACGTTCTACGACGCTGTCGGCGGTGAGCGGACGTTCACCCGCCTCGTCCGTCGGTTCTACGAAGGAGTCGCCGACGACCCCGTGCTGCGTCCCCTCTACCCGGAGGAGGACCTGGGGCCGGCGGAGGAGCGGCTGCGGCTCTTCCTCATGCAGTACTGGGGCGGGCCACGCACCTACAGCGAGCATCGGGGGCACCCGCGACTGCGGATGCGGCACGCGCCCTTCCGGGTCGGCACGCGGGAGCGGGACCACTGGTTGTCCCACATGCGGGCGGCGCTGGACGAGCTGGCACTGCCCGAGCAGTACGACCGCCAGCTGTGGCAGTACCTGGTCTACGCCGCGCACAGCATGGTGAACACGGCCGAGGAGACCACACGCGAGTCCTCCGCCGACGGTGGCGACGACGACGGAGACGAACCGATCCGGATCTCGCTGGCCTGACGCCGGCCTCCCGGGACACGGCGCCCCAGCCGCGGCGGCACCTGCCGCTCGGACACGCGGGGTCTTGTCCGGCTCGACGCCCGCGCGGATACTGGTCCCGAGGGACCTGGTGGGTGCCGGAGAGGAGCCCGGAGAGCATGGGTCTGCCGCTGTTGTTCAGCGCTGTGGTCGTGGCTGTCGTCCTGGCGGTCTGCGTGGTCTCGTTGTCATACGCGTACCGGCCCGGGCAGGCGTCCCGGCCTCGGGAGCAGCCAGCGCCCGACCCGGCCTACGCCGAGCTGCGGCGGCGGTACGCGGCCGGCGAGATCAGCCGGGAGGAGTTCCTGCAGCGCAAGATCGACCTGGAGGAGTGAGGTCGGCGGGTGCTGGTGCGTACGGCCGCGGGGAGTACCGGTCGGATTACCCGTGCCTGACAGGCGCGGGGGTATTATTCCCGTATGTCTGATCCGGAAGGCCCCCGCACGCCCGTGTGGCTGCGTCCGCTCGAGTTCCGTGTGCAGGAGCGCAACCGTCTGCGTCCCCTCACCTGGATCGCACTGGCCGGGCTGGTTCTCGGTGCGGCCATGGCGATCTTCGGCCTCCCCCCGGTCGATATCCACGGGTTCCTGCACTACGCGGGGATCATGGGGCCGTTCTGCGGCGCTACCCGTTCCGTCTGGTCAGCGATGAGCGGCGACATCCTCACCTCGCTGCACTACAACCCGGTCGGTGTCCTCCTGGTCCTGGGAGCGGTGGCCGTGCTGGTGCGCCTCGTGGTGGGGTGGAGCACCGGCCGTTGGCTCAACGTCTCCGTCCGCCACTGGGCCGGCCTGTCCGCCATGGGCGGTGCGCTGCTGGTGGCGCTCATGATCAACCAGAACCTGCACACCGAGCTCCTGCAGACCGAACCGGGCCCCTACGGTCCTATCGGGCCGCTGCTCAACGTCGTTGTCTCCGGGATCGTCCTGGGAATCTGGGGTCTCACGCGGTACTGGAGCCGGAGGACAGCCCCGGCGGAAGCGCCGTCGGGTTCGGCCTGAGCCCTACCGTGGTGGCGCCTCCGCCGCGCGGCCGCCGCGCTGTTCAGGACGGCTCCACCAGGTAGCCCGACAGGTACCGCCGTTCGGCGGCCCCCAGACGGCGGGAGCGTTGCCCCTCCATGTCGAAGCCCACCAGGGTGGAGGCGGCCCGCATGTACACGGCCTCCTCGTCGCGGATCTCGTGCGCGAGCTGGAAGCTCGCGTTGCGGATGCCCGTCACCCACGTCTCGACCCGTACCGGTTCCGGCCGCAGCACGAGGGGCAGCAGGTAGTCCACCTCGTGCCGGCCGACGACCAGCGGGCCGAGTTGGGACTCCCCGTCGACCTGGCTGTTCCAGTGGAGGAACGAGATCCGGGCGTCCTCCAGGTACGTCAGCATCTGCACGTTGTTGACGTGGTTCAGCGGATCGAGATCCGCGAAGCGGATGTGCTGGAAGTGGATATGCCGGGCAGACCTGTCGGCCACAGCCGCTTCGTCCGGCGTCTCGGTCTCGGTTTCCAGCACGGGTGTTCCTTCCGTTTCGTCGTTTTTGGGCGATCTCTACCGATTATGGCAACCGTCCCGCGTTGACCGGGATCACACCCCGCGCCGTTACCGCTGGCCGCTCGTGTCGAGACCGGTGTAGCGGGCGAGGAAGGCGAGCTGGTCGGCGTTGAGCCGGGCGCTGCGGCTGACGGAGCGGGAACTGTGCCCGACCTCCGACTCGCGGCGCAGCAGTACCGGCCGCCGCCGCGGTGAGGCCGAGGTGGCGTGTTGCAGCGCCGCGCACATCTTGCGGGCGTGCAGCGGGTCCACCCGGCTGTCGTTGTCGAAGACGGCGAACAGGACCGCCGGGTACGCCACACCCGCCCGCACGTTGTGGTACGGCGAGTAGCGCAGCAGCCAGTCGAGCTCCTCCGGGTCCTCAGCGCTACCGTACTCGACGTTCCACAACTGTCCGAGCCCGAAGTGCTCGTAACGCACCATGTCCAGCAGCGGGGCGGAGCACACCGCAGCGGCGAACAGGTCGGGACGCTGGGTGATCGACGCGCCGACGAGCAGCCCGCCGTTGCTCCCGCCCATGGCGGCCAACCGGTCCGCGGTGGTCCTCCCGTGGGAGATCAGGTACTCGGCCGCGCCGGCGAAGTCGTCGAAGACGTTCTGTTTGTGGTCCAGCATCCCGGCACGGTGCCACTCCTCGCCTTCCTCGAGACCACCGCGCAGGTTGGCGACCGCGTAGACACCGCCCGCGCGCACCCAGGACAGGACGGTCGCGGAGTATCCGGGAGTCAGTGAGATCCCGAAACCGCCGTAGCCGTACAGGATGGCGGGGCGGGGCCCATCGGCGTCGGGCGGGGAGAGCACCAGCATCCGCACGCGTGTCCCGTCCCGGGAGGTGTAACTGACGTGCTCGGTTCTGATGTCGGGAACGTCCGCCGCTGTGGGGACGCTGGCCCACGGTGAGGCGGTGCCGGTACGCGCGTCGTAACGGTAGACCGAGGGAGGGGACGTGTGGTCGCTGTAGCCGAACCACGCCTCACAGCCCCCCTCGGGCCGGTGTTGCAACGCCCCGACCGATCCCAGGCCGGGAAGCTCCACCCTTCCCTCGCGCTCTCCGGTGGCCAGGTCGTGCCTGGTGATCTCACCGACGGCGTGCCGGCGCCAGGACGCCAGCAGCTGCGCCGTGTCGGTCGGCCCCTCCACGAGGACAGCCACGTCGGTCAGCACGGCCTCGGGGTCGGAGGCGACGAGGGTGCGCCAGTTCCCGTAGCCGGGGGCCGACGGGTCGGTGACGCACACCCGCCCGCGAGGCGCGTCCCGGTCGGTGAACAGGTAGAGGCGGCCGTCGCACCCGAACTCCGGCCTGACCTCCGCGTCCACCCCCTCCTGGACGGTCGCGAAGTCGGGGTTCCGGGGAGAGCTCGCGTGCAGGTCGGCGACCCACGCGTCGTTACGCGCCGCCGTTCCCCGGCTGCAGGTGAGCACGAGCCACCTGCCGTCGTGGCTGGTGCTCACGCCGTAGAACTCGGTCTTGTCCCGGCCGGCGCCGAAGATCAGCACGTCCTCCGACGTGGGTGTGCCGACCCGGTGCAGGTAGACGCGCCGGTGGTACTGCTCCTCACCGTCGGGCACGTCCTGCGGAGGGAGGCGGCGCACGTAGTAGAACGCCTCCCCGCCGGGCAACCACGCGACGGGAGTGGCACGGCACCGGTCGATCGGCCCGTCCACGTCCCGGGCGGTGGCGACGTCCATGACCCGGAGCAGAGCCTCCTCGTCGCCGCCCTCCGAAAGGGTGTAGGCCAGGAGCCGTCCCTCGCCGTCCGGATGCCAGGAGTCCAGTGTCGTCGTACCGCTGGGGTCGAGGCGCTCGGGAGCGACCAGGACCCGCTCGGCGGTGCTGTTCCGGTCGCCGTCACCCTCGTCGGGGGCGGAGGTGACGAGCGCGCCGTGCTCCTCTCCGGGCGCGCGCCGGAGGAGGAAGTACCGCGGCCCGCGCCATTCGGGAGCACTGACGAACCCGGTGTCCATGAACGTCCGGAGCTGGTCGTGGAACCACTCCCGCCCCGTCCACTCGTCGGCCGTCTCGGCGAACAGGGCGTCCTGGGCCGCCGACCACTCCTTCGTCCGCGCCGTGTCGGGCTCCTCGAGCCAGCGGTACGGGTCGGGAATGCGTCGTCCGTGCAGGAATTCTTCGGTCGTGGAACGTTCCGCCTCGGGGTAGCAGTGCTCAGCCATGGCAGAACTCTATCCGTCCGGTTCGGCATTGCTCGGGCAGTTATAGGGGCCGATGTCAGACGATGTTCCTCCCGCCGTTTTCTTCGGGTACCGAAAATAAGGGTGGCGGCGAGCCGCTTCTACCTAGCACACTGAAGGCGGACATAACGCGGCGGGAACGATTCCCACGGGAGGTCCGTGTGGCAACGCGAACGGCACCGGCCATCCGGTCGGTACACAGGGAGGCTTCCTGGCTGGCCGACCGGCTTGCCGGGGAGGAAAAACGGACGGCCGCATCCCGGGAGAGGCCATGAGAACTGGGCGCAGTAGGGAGGGCGGCCCACCCCGCCGCCACGTGTTATTGCTCAACGCCAGTTACGAACCGCTGACGACCGTTCCGCTGCGCCGGGCCGTCCTGTTGGTGCTGCGGGAGAAGGCCGACGTCGTGCACGGGGACAGCGCGGGAACCGTGTTGAAGTCGGCCAGCGCGGCCCTGTCGGTTCCCTCCGTGATCCGGTTGCGGCGTTACGTCCGCATCCCGTACCACCGCCGGGTGCCGCTGTCCCGCGCGGCGCTCATGCGCCGGGACAGCCAGCGCTGCGCCTACTGCGGGAAACGCGCGGAGACCATCGACCACGTGATCCCCCGCAGCCGGGGCGGAACCCACGCGTGGGAGAACGTCGTCGCCTCCTGTAAACCCTGCAACCACCGCAAGGCCGATCGCCTGTTGGACGAGCTCGGCTGGGAACTGACCGTGACGCCGACGGTCCCCAGCGGGCCGCACTGGCGGCTGATCAACAGCGACCACCACGGTGACCCCCAGTGGGCTCCGTACGTGTCCCGCAGCGTGCTCTGAGCGGCCGCCGGACAGGACCCGACCCGGAGCGGGGATGTTCGGTTCCCCGCTCCGGGCGGCTTCCGTGTTCCCGGGCTGTCACCCGTCACCTTCCGCGGCTCCGTGCTGGCGTTCCCGCAGGGAGTCCAGCTCCGCGGTGAGACGCTCACGGGTGTCGGTCAGGCTCGCGATGTTGGCCTCCACGGAGGAGAGCCGCCGCTGGTACAGCTCGAGGACGTGGTCGCACACGTCGGCCTCGGACAGGTCCTCGGTGTACAGGCACTCGCCGACCTCCTGGATCTCGGACATGGCGAGGCCGGCGGCGAGCAGGGACCGCACGTTGTGCACGACGCGCACCGTGTCCGCCGAGTAGTCCCGATAGCCGTTCTCCCGCCGCTCGGAGCTGATGATCCCGAGGCTCTCGTAGTACCGCAGCGAACGAGGGCTGGCCCCCGTACGCTGGGACAGTTCACCGATACGCATGCGAGCTTCCCCACTGCTCCCTCTACCGTGCCGGAACGTCGGCGGTGTCCACTGTTCCATCCTCGGCGACGCGCGGGTTGCCCGGAGCACCCGCATCGGATGTTCGGCTCCCGGCAGCCCGCGCGTGGTGCCCCTCCCGGCGGGCGGTACGTGCGAAGACGGCGGCGAGCGCCGCCCCTCCCGCCCCCAGCAGGGTGACCGAGGCGATCGGCAGGGCCTGGGGCCCGTACGTGCTCAGCACCGCGCCTCCCAGCGAGCCGCTGATGGAGAAGCCCAGGTACATACCGCTGGTGAGCAGCGCCAGGACGGCGGTGTCGGAACCGGGAGCGCGGCTCAGCAGCCAGCTCTGCAGCGGCGGGCTGAACGCCCAGATTCCCCCTGCCCAGACAGCGACGACGGGAACCAGTACGGCCAGCGTGACGGATCCGCTCGGCAGGGTGGTCCCCAGGACGGCGAGTACCACCACCATGGCGCACGCCGCGGTGATCCCCGTGGCGATGGTCCGTCCCGCGCCCCAGGTGTCGGCTACGCGGCCGCCGAGCAGCACCCCGGCGAACCCGGACACGCCGAACACGAGGATGACCACGCTCAGGCTCTCCGGCCCGCCGCCGGTGAGGTGCTCGTACAGCGGCGCCAGGTAGACGTAGGGCATCATGCCGCCGGAGCCCATGACCAGCATGGCGAGGGTGGCCCCGAGGACGGCGGGCTGGCCGAGCGGTGCGAGCCGCTGACGCAGGGTCAGCGACTGCGGCTCCGCGCCGCGGGGGAGCCGCAGCATACCCACGGTGGCGAGCGCGCCGGCCAGCGCGACGGCCACCATGGTGGCGCGCCAGCCGAACACCCCGCTGATCCAGGTTCCGACCGGGACGCCGGCCACCAGCGACAGCGTGATCCCGGCCGTGATCAGACTGAGGTAGCGCGCCTTACGCTCCGGGGGAGCGTGGCGGGCCACGGTCGCCGCGGCGGTCGGTACGAGCGTGGCGGCCGCGAGCGCGGTGCCGAACCGCAGCGCCATCAGCACGGAGTAGGTGGGGGCCAGCGCCATCAGTACGTTGAACAGGGCGAACAGGGCGGTGAGCGCCGGAAGCAGGCGGTGGGCGGACAGGCGGGAGACCAGGACCGCCATCACGGGCGCGCCGATCCCGTAGGTGAACGAGTACAGCGTGACGAGCTGCCCGGCGGTGGCCTCGCTGACGTTCAGGTCCTCGGAGAGCGTCGGCAGGATCCCGGCGATGATCATGTCGTCGGTGCCGGTCGCGAAGGTGGCCAGGGTGAGGGCGAGAACCCACAGCGGTACGGGGAGCCCCGACCGGGCGGTCGTGCTCCGGGGTGCTTCGTTGGTTGTTGCCATGCCGGGAACGCTAGGAAGATGACACATGTGTCAGGGTCAAGCCGGACGTTCCCGGTGCGGTCCCCCGGCCGGTTCGGGGACGGGGAACCGGCCGGGGAGAGCGGCGGTACCTACTCCACCTGGGTGACGTCGCGGGCGGCGCCGGTGGAGGCGGAGGTCGCCATGGCCGCGTAGGCCCGCAGAGCCTGGGTGACCGGCCGCTGTCGGTCCCTGGGCCGGAACCCGCCCAGTTCCTTGAGGAGCCGTTCCCGGCGCGCGGTGAGCTCGTCCTCGGGCACCTCCAGCGTGAGGCCCCGGCCCGGGATGTCGATGCTGATCGTGTCGCCGTCCTCGACCAGCGCGATCCCGCCTCCCGAGCCGGCCTCGGGGGAGGCGTGCCCGATGGACAGTCCGGACGTTCCGCCCGAGAACCGGCCGTCGGTGACCAGCGCGCAGGCCTTACCGAGACCGCGTCCCTTGAGGAAGCTGGTGGGGTACAGCATCTCCTGCATACCCGGCCCGCCCTTGGGGCCCTCGTAGCGGATGATGACCACGTCTCCCGCGGTGACGCGCTTGTTCAGGATGCCGTCGACCGCTTCCTCCTGGCTCTCGAACACCCTGGCCGGGCCGGTGAAGGTCCACAGCTCCTCCTCGACCCCGGCGGTCTTGACGATCGCGCCCTCGGGGGCGAGGTTGCCGTACAGCACCGCCAGACCGCCGTCGGCGGTGTAGGCGTGCTCCACGGAGCGGACACACCCCGAGCTGCGGTCGGTGTCGAGGCTGTCCCAGCGCACGTTCTGCGAGTAGGCCTTGGTGGTGCGCTTCCCGCCGGGGGCCGCGTGGAACATCTCGGTGGCCTCGGCCGACACGTCGGGCGAGGAGATGTCCCACTGCTGGATGTAGTCGCCGACGGTGGAGCCGTGCACGGTGGGGACCGAGGTGTCGATGAGGCCGCCACGCGCCAGTTGGCCCATGATCGCGGGGATGCCGCCGGCGCGGTGCACGTCCTCGATGTGGTAGTCCTCGGAGTTCGGCGCGACCTTGCACAGGCAGGGCACCTGCCGGGAGACGGCGTCGATCTCGGGAAGGCCGAAGTCGACCCCTCCCTCGGTCGCGGTGGCCAGCAGGTGCAGGATCGTGTTGGTGGAGCCGCCCATGGCGACGTCCAACGCCATGGCGTTCCGGAACGCGGTGGGAGTGGCGATCGACAGCGGAAGCACCGAGTCGTCCTCGTCGCGGTAGTACCGCGTGGCGGCGTCGACCACCAGACGCCCGGCGTCCTCGAACAGCTGCCGGCGCGCCTCGTGGGTGGCGAGGACGGTGCCGTTACCGGGAGGGGCCAGCCCGATGGCCTCGGTGAGGCAGTTCATGGAGTTGGCGGTGAACATGCCGGAGCAGGAGCCGCAGGTGGGGCAGGCGTTCTCCTCCAGCTCGTCCAGCTCCTCCTGGGAGACGCTCTCGTCGGCGGCGGCGACCATCGGGTTGATGAGGTCGAGTTTGCGCACCTTGCTCGCGGTCCCGTTGACCACGGTGACCTTGCCCGCCTCCATCGGCCCGCCGGACACGAACACCGTGGGCACGTTGAGCCGCATCGCCCCCAGCAGCATGCCGGGGGTGATCTTGTCGCAGTTGGACACGCACACCAACGCGTCGGCGCAGTGCGCGTTGACCATGTACTCCAGGGCGTCGGCGATGAGCTCCCGGCTGGGCAGCGAGTAGAGCATGCCGCCGTGCCCCATGGCGATGCCGTCGTCCACGGCGATGCTGTTGAACTCGCGGGGCACGCCTCCCGCCTCGCGGACGGAGGAGGCCACGACGTCGGCTACCTCGCGGAGGTGGACATGCCCCGGGACGAACTGGGTGAAACTGTTGGCGATCGCGACGATCGGTTTGCCGAAGTCGTCGCGTTGCACGCCGGAGGCGCGCATGAGAGCGCGCGCGCCGGCCATGTTCCTACCATGGGTGACCGTGCGTGAGCGAAGCTCGGGCATTGGCGGGCTCCCGTCGAGGCGGCGTTGCTTAGTCCCGATGGTAATGCCGACCGCAGACCGCTCGCGTCTCGCACCCGGAGATTATTTGTCCGTATTGTGAGACGAGTTCAGTAACGGGGTGGAAGCACCCGCTGCGCTGCCCGGTAGATGTCCTCGATCTGCTGCTCGTCGAGCCGGTCCTTGCCCGTGCGCAGCCATTTCCGGACCTTGTTCCCGCTGATGATGTCCACACCGCGCAGGTTGTGGCTGTCCCACGACATCCGGGGGCCGTAGATGGCCAGGGAAGCACGCACGCTGATCTCCTGTCCCAGCTCCTCGCTGATGAGCCGCTCCGCGGTGCGGGCCTCCTCCAGCGCCTCGTCGATGCGCTCGTTCTTGGAGAACCGGCCGTGGTAGAGCTTCTCCAGTTTGTTGCGCAGCGGTAGCCGCCGGTCCCAGGCCTCCGAGTCGATCGCGAACGCGCCGCGCCTGCCCACGATGAAGTGGTCGATCTGACCGTTTCCTCCGGGGATGGCGCGAGCGTGCAGCACCCGGTAGCCCAACCGCCTCATCACCTTGAGCTGGTTCTCCGTCCGCCGTTGGGCGGCGGAGGGGCGGCGCCACCGCGGTACCTCCGACTGGCGACGGGACGAGTAGACGGTGAAGGCGACGAACACGGCGACGCCGAACGTGGCGCCGACACGCCAGTCCCCGGTGAGGCCCCCGCCGGCCACGGCGGCGAGCACGGCCACACAGCAGCGCAGGACCCACTGCCCCCCGTCGGAGGTGAGTAACGCCCGGTACGTGGGACGGGCCTGGCCGTCGGAGTGCTGTGCGCCGTCGTCCCGCCGGGTCACGAACGGGGAGGTGCGGGTGGTCTCGTGGCTCTTGCCTTCGGTGACACTGGTTGTCGATTCCACGAGGGAAAGGTTAGTGGGGAAGGTGGGCGTGTCCCAGTACGCTCAATCTCACAGTTTTCTTCCCCGAGAAGTGTGGGAATCTTACGTTTCATTTATCGCAGAGGTGGAAATACTTCTTCCTCATCTCTGGAACAACGGAATGCGGGACAACCGCAGCCACGGATGTCCCGGGAGCAACGTTGCGTCCCAGCCCGTCCCCTGGGCTCTTCCGATCCGGGTTTTCCGCAACCAGGAAATCGGACCGGGCCAGAACCGGGAAACCCCCGGCGGAACCGACACGCCGGAGAACCGGGGCGTGCGGCCGGACCGTCCCGATCTCTGGGAACCGCCTGGCATGGCGTACCCTCCCAGCGGGGCCGCGTAGGGCATCATCGGTGTCTGTGAGCGATGCGGACCTAGCCCAGCTGGCCGAGGAGAACGGTGTCGCGACGGCCTACCACGACTGGCGGGGACAGCGCGTCGAGGTATCCGCCGATACGCTCCGGCACGTCCTGAGCTCCCTGGGCGTGGACGCCCATGATCCCGGGGCGGCGCTGGCCGAGCACCGGCGGCGTGTCGCCTCCCGGCTGCTTCCTCCCGCCGTGGTCGCGCGCCACGGCGGTGTACCACCGGTGACGCTGCCGGCCGGAAGCCGGGCGTGGGTGGAACGGGACGACGGCGGGACCTCCGAACTCGGCGACAGGCTTCCGCTCGGGGGGCACCTGCTGTACGCCCGCAACGGGAACCAACGGGAACAGGCTCCCCTGCTCGTGGTACCCGACCGGCTGCCCCTCCCCGAGGCGCTGCGGGAGAGGCAGGTGTGGGGCCTGATGTGCCAGCTGTACTCGCTGCGCTCCCGCGCCTCGTGGGGTGTGGGCGACCTGCGGGACCTGTCCGACCTCGCCGCGTGGAGCGCACGGGACCTCGGGTCGGGGTTCACCCTCGTCAACCCCCTGCACGCGAGCGAACCCTCCACCCCGCTGGAACCCTCGCCCTACCTCCCGGTGAGCAGGCGCTACGCCAGTCCGCTGTACATCCGGATCGAGGACGTTCCCGAGTACGCCCGCCTGGAACCGATGCAACGGGAGGGAATCCAGCGTCTCGCGCGTCCCCTGCGAGAGCAGGGCCGCACCGCCGACCTGCTGGAACGTGACCCCGTGTGGGAGGCGAAGCGCTCGGCCCTGGCAGTGCTGTTCGACGTGCCCCGTACCCCGGCCCGGCAGGCCGCCTTCGAGTCCTACCTCCAGCGCGAGGGCGCCCCGCTCGTGGAGTACGCGACGTGGTGCGCACTCGCGGAAGCCCACGGATCCGACTACCGCCGCTGGCCGGCGGGACTGCACGACGCGCACGGGAACCAGGTCGCCGCCGAGGCGCTGCGACGGTGGCCCGAGGTCGAGTTCCACCGCTGGATGCAGTGGATACTCGACGAGCAGCTCGCGGACGTGCAGGAGCGCGCGCGCCTGGCCGGGATGCCGGTGGGGATCGTGCACGACCTGGCACTCGGTGCGCAGCCGGGCGGCGCCGACGCGTGGATGTACAGTGACGTGCTCGCCGGCGGCGTCAGCGTGGGAGCGCCTCCGGACGAGTTCAACCAGCGCGGGCAGGACTGGGGACAACCCCCGTGGCACCCGACCCGCCTGGCGGAGCGCGCCTACGCCCCGCTCCGCCAGATCCTGCGCCAGACCATGCGCCACGCCGGAGGCCTGCGCGTGGACCACGTCATGGGAATGTTCCGGTTGTGGTGGATACCCGAGGGGGCGGAACCGTGGGAGGGCACCTACGTCCGCTACGACCACGAGGGGACGGTCGGAGCGCTGGCGTTGACCGCCCGGGAGACCGACACCGCCGTGGTGGGGGAGGACCTGGGAACGGTGGAACCGTGGGTGCGCACCCACCTGGAGGAGAGGGGCGTCCTGGGAACCTCGGTGCTGTGGTTCGAGCGCGGTGCCGACGGAACCCCGCGCCGTCCGGAGGAGTGGCGCAGCGACTGCCTGGCCACCGTCGCCACCCACGACCTGCCGCCGGTGGCCTCCTACCTCTCGGCCGAACACGTCGAACTGCGCGACCGGCTCGGGCTGCTGAGCCGTCCCGCGGCCGAGGAGCGCGCCGAGGTGGAACGGCAAGTGGCGGCCTGGCGCGCGCTCCTCGTCGAACTGGGCCTGCTGGACCCGGAGGCCGACCCGGTCTCGGAACCCTCGCGTGTGACAGCGGCGCTGCACAGCTACCTGGTACGAACGCCGGCGCGCATGGTCGGCATCGCCCTCACGGACGTGGTGGGGGACCGGCGGATGCAGAACCAGCCCGGCACCAGCGACGAGTACCCCAACTGGCGGATCCCGCTGACCAACGCCGAGGGGGAACCCATCCTCCTGGACGAACTCATGGCCGATCCCTACCTCGCGACCGCCGCGCGCAACACCCTCTGGCCACTCAACGGGTTCCGCGCCTCCTAGGCTCCGTCCGGTGGGGCCCGTGGGGTGCGGGCGCGCTCGCACCCCACGGGAACGGCGGTCAGTCCGCGCTCTGGGCGTCCTTGCGCTGGGCGCGCAGGGCGCGTTCCACACCGGCCTTGCCCTCGACCAGCAGGCGGCGCAGCGCGGGCGGCGGGTCCTGCTCGCTGATGTAGGCGTCGGTGCGGCGCACCGTGTCCTCCTCGACGATGTGGCTCGGGTAGGCGATCTCCACGAACGACTGGGCGAACTCGCCGGTCCAGTTCCGCCAGGCCTCGTCCAGCAGGTCGAAGTACTTCCCGACGTAGGGACGGTACAGTTCCCGGTGCGCGGGGTCGGCGAATCCCACCAGCGTGGCCCGGAACTCGGTGTTGGCCATGTCCGTGGCGGAACGGATCCGCTCCCACGCCTGGGCCTTGGCGTCGGCCGTGGGGATCGCCGCGCGGCAGCCGGCGGCGTGCCGCTCTCCGGTGGCGGTGGGGTCGGCCTCCAGCTCGGCGGCGATCTCCTTCTCCCCGGCCTTGCCGTGCACCACCAGGCGGCGCAGCAGCGCCCACCGCACGTCGGTGTCGACAGTCAGCCCCTCGACCGTGATGGCGCCGTCGAGCAGCCCCTGGAGCAGGGACAGGTGCTCGTTGTCCGCCGCGGCTTCGGCGAAGGCGTGCGCGTAGGCCAGCTGCAGGTCACTGCCCGGCTCGGCTCCCGTCAGCAGGTCGCGCAGCCGGGAGGCGAGCAGGGAGAAGCCGGTGTCGCGCCACTCCGGCGCCGCGTAGCTGTGCAGCGCCGCGGTGGCCTGCCGCAGCAGCATCTGGGCCACGGAGACGTCCGAGACCCCGCCGATGCCGGAGATGACCAGGTCGACGTAGTCGCGGGCGGCCATCTCCGCGTCGCGCGTCATGTCCCAGGCCGCGCTGAAGCACAGCGCGCGGGGGAGCGACTCGGCGATCTCCCCGACCCCGTCGATGACGGTGCGCAGGGAACGTTCGTCCAGCCGGATCTTGGTGAACGTGAGGTCGTCGTCGTTGACCAGGACCAGGTCCGGCTGGAGGAGACCGACCAGCTCGTCGACGGGGGTGCGTTCCCCCGTCACGTCCAGTTCCACCCGTTCGCGCCGGAGGATCCCCGCCTCCGTCCAGTCGTACAGCCCGACGGCGAGCCGGTGCGAACGCAGCGTGGGGTGTTCCGCGGAGGCCTCCTGAACCACGGTGAACGAGGTGAACCGTCCTTCCTCGTCCACCTCGAACTCCGGGCGCATCGTGTTGACGCCCGCGGTCTCCAGCCATTCCTGGGACCACGACGCCAGGTCCCGGCCGGAGGCGCGCTCCAGGTGGCCCAGCAGGTCAGCCAACCGGGTGTTGCCCCAGGCGTGCTCGGCGAAGTAGGTGCGGACCCCGGCGAAGAACGCGTCCACGCCCACGTAGGCCACGAGCTGCTTCAGTACCGAGGCGCCCTTCGCGTAGGTGATCCCGTCGAAGTTCACCTCGACCGCCTGCATGTCCGGGATGTCCGCGGCGATCGGGTGGGTGGAGGGAAGCTGGTCCTGGCGCAGCGCCCACGCCTTCTCGACGTTGGCGAACGTCGTCCAGGCGTCCTTCCACTGGGTGGCCTCGGCCTGGCAGTACACGCTCGCGAACGTGGCGAACGACTCGTTCAGCCACAGGTCGTCCCACCAGCGCATGGTGACCAGGTCGCCGAACCACATGTGGGCCATCTCGTGCAGGATCGTCTCCGCCCGGCGCTCGTAGCGCGCGTCCGTGACGCGGGAGCGGAAGACGTAGTCCTCCAGGTAGGTGACAGCGCCGGCGTTCTCCATGGCGCCGGCGTTGAACTCCGGGACGAACAGCTGGTCGTACTTGCCGAAGGGGTAACGCAGCCCGAACAGCTTGTGGTAGAAGTCGAAGCCCCGCTTGGTGACGTCGAGGATCGCCTCGGCGTCCAGGTAGGGGGCGAGTGAGGCGCGGCAGTACACTCCCAGCGGAATGCCGTCGTGCTCGTCGCGTACCACGTGGTACGGCCCGGCGATGAGCGCCGTGATGTAGGTGGACATCGGCGGGGATGCGGGGAAGTGCCAACGGGCGGCGGGCGCTGCCGCGCCCTCCACCGGGGCGCCGGTGACGTCGGGCTGGGTGTTGGAGACGACCGTGAAGTCCGCGGGAGCGAACACCGTCAGCTCGAACGTCGCCTTGAGGTCGGGCTGGTCGAAGCAGGCGTACATCCGGTGGGCGTCGGAGGTCTCGAACTGGGTGTAGAGGTAGACGCCGCCGTCCACCGGGTCGACGAAGCGGTGGAGTCCCTCGCCCGTGCGCATGTAGGCGGCGTCCGCCTCCACGTGCAGCTCGTTGGTGGCCTGCAGGGCGGGGAGGGTGATACGCCCCTCGCTGACGACCTTCGCGGTGTCCAGTTCCTCGTCGTTGAGCACGACCCGGTGCACCGTGGGAGCGACGAGGTCGATGAACGTACTACCGCCGGGTTCTGCGCAGTCGAACCTGACGACCGTCGTGGAGCGGAAGGTCCGGTCGCTGTCGGTGAGGTCGAGCTCGACGTTGTAGGACGCGACGTCCAGAATCCGAGCGCGCTCCTGCGCCTCGTCGCGTGTCAGGTTGCCCGCCACGTCCACTCCCTTCACGGCCGTCGCCATCGTCGGCCGGTTCGGCTGCTCACCCCCTGGCACGACGCCGCAGCGGGCGGCGTCGTGCGGAGGTATCGTCCGCTTCCGATACTGCCATGTCTCCCAGTGGAATGCGGAACCAGACGTGATGGTTCGTTCTGCTGAAAAGGAGAGAAATCGCCCCGGGTGACACCGGCTGGCGAACGTGCGCACAACAGTGAGGAGAGCAACGTGGCTGAGGAGCCGACCCCGGTCGATTTCTGGTTCGACCCGTTGTGCCCGTGGGCGTGGCTCACGTCCCGGTGGTTGCTGGAGGCCCAGGGCGTGCGCGCGATCCGGCCGCGCTGGCACGTGATGAGCCTTGCGGTGCTCAACGAGGACAAGGATCTTTCCGCGGAGTACCGCCAACTCCTCGACGACGCGTGGGGGCCGGTGCGTGTCGCGATCGCCGCGGAACAGCGTTTCGGTGGGGACGCGCTCGGCCCGCTCTACACGGCGTTGGGAACCCGGTTCCACAATCGGGGGGAGCCGGTGGCGCGGCAGACGGTCCAGGACGCGTTGGCCGAGGCGGACCTTCCGGTGGAATTGGCGGACGCGGCCGCCTCCTCTGACTACGATGAGGCCCTACGCGGGTCCCACCAGGACGGCATGGACCGGGTCGGTTACGAGGTGGGCACTCCGGTGATCTCGGTCAGTGGTGTGTCCTTCTTCGGCCCCGTCGTTTCGCCCACCCCACGGGGCGAGGATGCCGGGAAACTGTGGGACGGCGTCTTGCTGGTCGCGGGAACCGACGGTTTCTTCGAACTCAAGCGCAGCCGGAACCGCGATCCCATCTTCGAGTGAGAGTCGCCGACCACATCGGCGTGGAGGGTTTGCCATGAGCGCACCGGATGGTGAGCGGACAGTCGACCTGTCCGACGACGACCTGGAGATCCTTCCCGACGTCACCCGGGACGAGCGTGCCGAGGGGTGGGGAGAGTCCGTGGCCGACAACGAGATCGACCGTCTTCTCAGGGACCGTCCGCCGCACTGGGGCTGAGGACCTGACGAGGCAGTGGCGGCGGGTCCGGACCCTTGGCCGGGCCCGCCGCTCGTGTGTCCGAGGTCGGTTGCTCTCCGGCGAGGGGAGAGGGGCGGCGGACGCGCGTAACCGAACACCGTTCTGGGAAAATGGGACGCATGCGTTCCCTATATCTCAACGGCACATGGGCCGACTCCACCGCGGCCGAGAGCATCGACGTCATCAATCCGGCGACCGAGGAAACCATCGACTCCGTTCCGGCCGGTGGGCGGGAGGACGTCGACCGGGCCGTCGCTGCCGCCAAGGCCGCCTTCCCCGCCTGGTCGGCGCTGACCGCGGCGCAGCGCGGCGCTTACCTGTCCCGCGCGTTGGAGGTGTTCCACAACCGCTCCGAGGAGGTCGCCTCCACCCTGGCGACCGACATGGGCGCCCCGCTGAAGTTCGCCAAACAGGTGCAGACCGGAGTGCCGCTGCTCATGTTCCGCACCTTCCTCGAGGTCCTGGAGGAGGTCGGCGAGCGGTACTTCGAGGGTGAGCAGGTCGGCAGCTCCCTGGTGGTACGCGAACCGTTCGGTGTCGTCGGCGCCATCACGCCGTGGAACTACCCCCTGCACCAGATCGTGCTCAAGGTCATCCCCGCGCTGGCGGCCGGGAACACGGTCGTGCTCAAACCCACCGAGGTCGCACCGTTCGGCGGCTACCTGCTGGCGGAGATCCTGCACGAGGCCGGACTCCCGGCGGGAGTGTTCAACATGGTCTCGGGGACCGGTCCGGAGGTCGGCGAGGCGATCGCCGCCCATCCCGACATCGCCATGGTCTCCTTCACGGGTTCCGGCAGGGCCGGGAAACGTGTCAGCGAGGTCGCGTCGGAGACCGTGAAGAAGGTCGCGCTGGAACTCGGCGGGAAGTCCCCCAATGTGATCCTCCCGGAGGCCGACATCGACCAGGCCGTCTCCCGGGGCGTAGCCAACGTGATGCACAACACGGGCCAGAGTTGCAACGCGCTCACCAGGATGATCGTCCCCCGCTCCCGCTACGACGAGGTGGTGGACAAGGCCGTGGCGGCCGCGGAGAAGCACGCTCCCGGAGACCCCTTCGCCGAGGGCACCCGGATGGGCCCGTTGATCTCCCAGCCCCAGCTCGACCGGGTCCGGGACTACATCGCCACCGGCGTGGGGGAGGGCGCCCGTCTGGTCACCGGCGGCGCGGAGCCCCCGGAGGGCAGCAAGAGCGGCTACTACGTCCGGCCGACGGTCTTCGCTGACGTCAGCAACGACATGCGTATCGCCCGGGAGGAGATCTTCGGGCCGGTCCTGGTCCTGATTCCCTACGACACCGAGGAGGAGGCCGTCGAGATCGCCAACGACACGGCCTACGGGCTCGCCGCGTCAGTGTGGGCCGAGGACCGGGAGCGCGGGCTGGAGGTGGCCCGCAAACTGCGCGCCGGCCAGGTCGAGGTGAACGGGGGCGACTTCAACCCGCGCATCCCGTTCGGCGGGTACAAGCAGTCCGGGGTCGGGCGCGAGTGGGGTGTCTTCGGCCTGGACGAGTTCTGCGAGCTCAAGGGCATCCAGCTCTAGCGGTTTTTCCGGACGTGTCCCGCCAGGTCATCCCGGACCGGGGCGACCCTCGGGCGGGGTCGGTTCACCGTGGTGGCCATGGCAGAATTTCTTGTCGGGAATGTCCGGAGAACCAGCATTCGAGGTGCGGTATGAGCAAAGCAACGGAGTCGAAGGCCAGCCCGCTGGGTCGTGACGTGAAGGCGATCGTGCTGACGAACGTCATCGCGCTGGTGTCGCTGCTGGCTTTCGCGGCTCTGGGGCTGAGTATCGTTTCCGCCGCTACCGGGGAGTCGATGATCCTCAGCGTGTGAACCGTCGCGCTCGTTCCGGGCCGTAGCGTCCGGAGCGGGCGTCGGGCGGTGCGCGGGCACCCCCGCCGACCTGCCACACTGTTCCCGTGCGTGTATACCTTGGATCCGACCATGCCGGTTACGAACTGAAACAGCGCCTGGCCTCCCACCTCGCCGACTCCGACCACGAGGTCGTCGACATCGGCCCCGCCGTTTACGACGGGGAGGACGACTACCCGCCGTTCGTCCTGCGCGCCGCGGAGGGCGTCGTCGCCGACCCCGGTTCCCTGGGGATCGTCATCGGCGGCTCCGGTAACGGTGAGCAGATGGCGGCGAACAAAGTGGCGGGTGTCCGTGCCGCTCTGGCGTGGAGCGAGGAGACGGCGCGTCTGGCCCGTGAGCACAATGACGCCAACGTGCTCAGCATCGGTGGCCGGATGCACAGCACGGAGGAGTCGCTGCGTTTCGCCGAGGTGTTCCTGTCCACTCCCTACAGCGGTGAGAAGCGGCACACCCGGCGGATCGAGATGCTCAACGACTACGAGCGCACGGGCGAGCTTCCGCCCCTGCCCTGAAGCCCGTGTTGCGAGGTCCGGCCCGGTCGGGCACTGCGGGGGCGCACCTGGCTCGGTGATCCGCGACGCTGCCCTGCTGACGCGTGGAACCGCCGCGCTCGCGGTTGTCCGCGACCGGGCCGGGTCGCGCGTGTCCGGTGCGCCGAGTGACAACGGTCACACCTTCCACGCCTGGCATGACGATAATACGCCGCGCGCCCGGTGAAAAGACGTGTCCAGCCGGAGAACCCGTGCCGGTTGTTCCGGCCCGGGGTCAGAAGACCAGCCTGCAGTGCGCGTCGGCGGAGCGGGACAGCGCGGTGTCCAGCCGTTCCACGGCGCCATCGGTGTGCTCGGTGAGCAGACCGGCCGCCCGGTGGGAACCCAGCCGGACGTCGCCCAGGTAGGCCGCGCCGAGTTCGGCGACGTCCACGCTCAGGTCCGCACCGCGGTCGGTGCTGGCGCAGTGCGCCCCATCCGGACCGGCTGACAGGTGCCAGCGCCCTGCGTTCTCCGGACAGGTGGCGTCGGTGACCTCCAGGGTCATGTCGACCGGCGCGGCGTAGGAGCGCTGCTCCAGCGCGCGTCGCACGTCCACCAACCGGACCCACAGGCCGTGGCTGACCGTCGTCCGCGCCTGGTGCGGGTCGGAGAGCAGCCAGTACAGCGCGTCGTCGCGCGCGAGGGAGTCGGCCGTGACCGTGGAGACCAGGTCACGCGTGAGCACGTGCTCCCACAGGAGGGCCCGTGCGGCCGGGGTGGTGGCGTACACCTCGCGTAGCCACAGGCGGGAGTCGGCCACCCAGTGTTCGTCCCACTGCTGCTTCACCCGGTACAGCGCGTAGCCCTGCGGCCCCTGGTCCCCCTCGACGAGCGCGCACCTCAGACCGGTGCAACCGTCCTGCTGGTCCTGGGAGTCGGACAGCACCTTGTCCCACCAGTGACCGTCGCGCTGGAACTCGCCCACCCGTTCCAGCGCCGCCGCCCGGTGCACACTCCCCAGTTGCTCGCGGACGTCCTCGGGGTCGCACAGCCGGATCCGCAGACCGGGGTCGCGCGGCACGTCCCGGCGCAACGCGGCCTCGCGGACACGGACGACGACTCGCCCCGCCCGCGAGGCCGGACCGTAGCCGAACCTCCGGTATATCCCGCCCTCGCTGGCGAACAGCGCCGCGACCGCCTCGTTCCCCGACCGGAGGTCGGCGAGCTGGCGGCGCATGAGGGCGCTGAGAGCTCCCCGGCGGCGGTGGGTGGGGGAGACGCCCACGGCGGAGACGCCCGCCACCGGCCGGGGGCCGCCCGGCAGTGTCATGGTGAACGGGTGCGCGACCGTGGTGCCGACGATGTGGCCGTCGAGGTCGGCAGCGAGGGCGCGGCCGGAGTCGATCAGTTCCTGGCTCAGGGGGATCCGCTGGCGGGCGAGCGGGATGTTCAGGGCCTCGCTCGCCACCTGGCGGAACGCCGGGATCTCCGCCTCGTCGATCGTCCGGACCGTCCACGAATCCGGGGCGGTCGTGGTGACCGGTTCTTGTGGAGCGTGCGAAAAAGTCATGGTTGCGTACCTAGCAGCAGCTGTTCCGCCGCGCCACTGGATTTTCGCCCGCAGCGCGGGGACGCGTCAGGTTCGCTGGGTGCGCGGCCGGGAGGCGGAAGCGGGAGCCGCGTTCCGATGGGGGAGAGGTGTCGCGGCGTTCCCCGTGGGCGGCGCCGACCCGGAATATCGGTCGGCCGCATACCCGCTGGTTGTGGCACATCCGCGTGCCCACCGCCGGGGTGGGCGCTACAGTTCTGGCAACATGAACGCCTCCCCTGCCGCCAGACTCCTGCGCCGAACGCGGTCCCTGGGACAACGCGTCACCGCGGCGCTGAAGCGTAAAGTGCTGTTCCGCTACCGGCTGGTACTCATCACGCTGGTGATGTTGGCCGTGGCCATCGGTGCCGGCGCGGTGTGGGGGCCCACCGGATGGTTCCCGCCCAGCGCCGTCATCCTCAACGTGCTGGCCGGGGGCCTGCTGCTGAAACGCAAGAGCCTGGCGTTCCTGCTCGCCGTCGTCGCAGCGGTGCTGCTGTTCACCGCCTTCGCCCTGGACGTGGGCCGGGTCGGCCCCGGCCTGCTGGTGACGATCGGTGTCACCGCCGTGTTGGCCTACCTGCTTTCCGGCGTTCGGGAACGGCTCGGCGTCCAGGGGCTCAGCGGGGAGCGGATGCTGCTCGAACTCCGCGACCGGCTGTTTTCCCAGGGGAAGCTTCCCGAGCTCCCCGAGGGGTGGGGAAGCCAGACGGTGCTGCGGCAGGCGGGCGGGTCGTCCTTCGGCGGGGACTTCCTCGTCTCCACCCGTCGCGGGAACCGCCTGGAACTGGCGGTGGTGGACGTCTCCGGGAAGGGCGTGGACGCGGGAACGCGCGCCCTGCTGGTGTCCGGGGCCTTCGGGGGGCTCATCGGTTCGGTCCCCAGTGGGGACTTCCTCGCGCACTGCAACGAGTACCTGCTGCGTACCGCCCTCGGGGAGGGGTTCGTCACCGCCGTGCACCTCAGTATCGACCTGGACACCGGCGAGTACCTGCTGACCTCGGCCGGCCATCCCCCCGCCGTACAGTTCGACAGCCGGACGGCCACCTGGAGCACGGCCGACGCCAAGGGCGTGGTGCTGGGCATCCTTCCCGACATGACCTACGCTCCGGTCAGCGGGCGTCTGCGTCGCGGTGACGCGATCATGCTCTACACCGACGGGCTCATCGAGACACCGGGCGAGGACATGGACGCCGGGGTGGAACGGCTCCTCGTCACCGCCGGGAGGTTGCCCGCCGCCGGGTTCGCGGAGGGCGCCTCCCAGATGGTGGACACGTTGAGCAGGGGGAAGAATGACGACACCGCTCTCGTCGTCATCTGGCGCTCCTGATCCCCGGCGGATGGCGGCATCCGCGGCGATGGCGGGTAGTGTCAGGGTGATCCCCGGGCCGCCGAGTGGCATCCTGCCGTCGCCCTGTGCGTGGTGACACGCTTCCGGGCGGGGCCGTGGTGCCGGCGTACCCGTCCCCCTCTGGTGTGCGCGATCACGTGGTTGCTTTCCGTGCGCCGTGTGTCGCGTTCCGGCCACCGAACGGGTTCGCTGCGGGTCGCGGGGGTCCGGTCCAACGGAACGGTCCGGCGGAAAGCCGCGGGCGCGGGATGACGAGGGGGTGCTCAGCTTGACCAACGACGGGTCCAGTGCGGAACTGACCGAGCTGGTCGAAACCAACGACCTGACCGGAATCCGGCTTTGGCTCGCCGAACATCCCCCCTACGAGATCGCCGACGAGCTGGAACGCATGGACAGCCACCTGGCGATCATCCCGTTCCGGCTGTTGGACAAGGACCGCGAGCTGGAGGTTTTCGAGGAGCTCGACCCGGTCCACCAGCAGGAGATCCTGTTGGGGCTGCGCGACACGGCCTTCCACGAGCTGCTGGAGGAGATGGACCCGGACGACCGCGCCCGCCTCATCGGCGAGGTCCCGGCCAAGGTCGCCACCCGCGCGCTCGCCGGCCTGAGCCCCAGCCAGCGCAAGATGACCGCAGCGCTGCTCGGTTACCCCGAGGGCTCGGTCGGCCGGTACATGACCCCGGAAACGGTCATCCTGCACCGCGACATCACCGTCGGCCGCGCCCTGGAGGTCGTACGGGCCAAGGGAGCCGACACCGAGACGGTGTACATCCTCCCCGTCGTCGACGACGGGCGCCGACTCGCCGGGACGGTCGAGCTCAGTGAGCTCGTGGTCAGCGACGACAGCGTCCTGATCAAGGATCTGGTGGACATCCTGGTGCCGCGGGTGAGCGCGACCGATCCCGCGGAGGACGCCGCCCGCCTGATGCAGCAGGCCAACCTCATCGCCCTGCCGGTCGTGGACTCCGAAGAGCGGCTCGTGGGCATGCTGACGTTCGACGACGCCCTGGAACTGATCGAGGCGGCCGACTCGGAGGACATCGCCCGCCAGTCCGGTGCCAGCCCGGTCGCGGGGAACTACGTCGCCGCGAGCATCATCCGGTTGGCGCGGGCCCGCTCCGTGTGGCTGCTGCTGCTGATCGTGGCAGCCACCCTCACGGTCAACGTCATGCAGGCGTTCGAGTCGACGCTGGAGGAGGTCACGGCCCTGGCCATGTTCGTCCCGATGCTGACCGGCACCGGGGGGAACGTGGGCTCGCAGTCCGCCACGGCCGTGGTGCGGGCGCTGGCCGTCGGTGAGGTCCGTATCCGGGATCTCCCCGGTGTGGCGTGGAAGGAGTGCCGGGTCGGCTTCGTACTGGGCATCATGCTCGCCTGTATCGCCCTCGTCATCGGCACCGCGCTCGTGGGGTCCGACATCGCCGTCGTCGTGGGGGTCACGGTGATCGCGATCTGCACGTGGGCGGCCGTGATCGGCAGCACCATGCCGCTACTGGCCCGCAGGGTGGGGGTGGACCCGGCTGTCGTCTCCGCCCCCCTGGTGTCGACGCTGGTCGACGCGACCGGCTTGCTGATCTACTTCTCCATCGCCCGGGTCATCCTCGGTATTTGAGGCCGAGAGTACGGGGTACGGTCCCGGGTGAGAGCTGAACAACCGCTGCGTCGAAAGGAAACGGCCATGGCTAGGTTGTTCGACAAGGCCAAGCAGGCGGCGAGCGAGAACAGCAACAGGATCGCCGAGGGCGTGCGCAAGGCCGCGGAGACCGCCAAGCAGAAAACCGGCGGCAAGTACGACGACAAGATCGACAAGGCGAAGAGAACCGCGGAAGGCTACCTGCCCAAGCAGGACGACGAGGGCGGGGACAGCCAGGGGTCCGGCGGGCGGTCCTAGGGCCTGTTTCCCGGACGCTTGTCCTGCTGTGCGTCGCCCCGGCGCACCGCCCGGCGGCGTTCTCGTCGGTCGACAGAGGCTCCGCTCCGCATCCCGCCTCGGGCCCGTGCCGGGCGGCACCGGAGACGCCGCTCGCGACGAACAGCGCTCGAGAACAGCACCTAGCGCGGACCGGCCGTGCCGGCGCGGGCGTTCCACCGGCCGTCGCGGTGTTCGATCGCGATCGGATGGTCGAAGCAGGTCGTCACCAGCTTCGACGTGAGGACGTCACCGCTCTCCCCGGCGGCCACGACCTGCCCGCCGCGCAGCAGCGCCGCGTGGGTGGTACTGGCGGGCAGCTCCTCGAGGTGGTGGGTCACCAGAACGGTCGCCAGCTCGGGGCGCTCGTGGGTGAGCCGGTCGAGGCTGGAGAGCAGTTGCTCCCGGGCGGCGACGTCCAGGCCGGCGGCCGGCTCGTCCAACAGCAGTAGCCGGGGAGTGGGCATGAGCGCCCGCGCGATGAGCACCCGACCGCGTTCCCCGTGCGAGAGCGTCGTCCAGGGGGCCTCCCGCAGGGAGGCGATCCCGAGCGACTCCATGAGGCTGTCGGCCCGCCGCTCCTGTTCGGGCGTCGGGGACCAGCGCGGCGGAAGCTCGATGCTGCCACTCGCCCCGGTCAGGACCACGTTCCTCCCGCTCAGGGGGGAACGGAGGTCGTGGTGGGGTGTCACGTGGCCGATGTGGCCGCGCAGCTCGCGCACGTCCACGCGCCCCAACCGGTGGCCCAGCACGGTGACGGAACCCCGGGTGGGGTGCTGCTGCGCGCCCAGCAGGCCGAGCAGGGTGCTCTTCCCCGCTCCGTTGGGTCCCAGCAGTGCCCAGTGCTCGCCGGGGCGTACGGCGACGTTCACCGTGTCCAGGATCCGCTTTCCGGAGCGGACGAGGTCCACGTCCGCGGCCTCGATGACGGGGGAACCCTGGTCGGTGCCGTGTGCGCTCAAGGACTTCCTCCCGGACGGCTCGGGTGGCGAGTGAAACAGCATCCTATCCCGGGAGCGGGTCCGTCGGTGCCGGCTGTGTGCGGTGGCCGCCCCACCGCGCACAGCGCTCGCGTGCGTCAGTCGTTCGCCGTGACGGGGGCCGGGTGCTCCGCGGTCTCCCCGTCCGCGTCCCGGGAGCCTTCCGTCGCGCCGACGCTGGTCGACAGGGGTTTCTCCCGGAGGAAGAAGGAGAGGACGAAACCGACGAGGACGATCGGCACCGCGTAGCGGAAAACCGGCGGTAGCGCGCCGGCGAAGGCGTGCACGATGAAGTCGCGCACCGGTTCGGGGAAGGCCCGCAGCATGTCCGGCGTCATCGAGCTGATGCCGGCCTCGCCCCCCTGGACGTCCAGCCGTCCGGCCATCTCCGGCGGGAGCTGGGACATCTCGTCGTTCAACCGGGACACGAATATCGAACCGAACACCGAGATACCGAACGACGCCCCGATCTGCCGGAAGTAGTTGTTGGCCGAGGTGGCGGTGCCCAGGTCCCGGTACGGTGCCGTGTTCTGCACGATCAGCACCAGGTTCTGCATGACCATGCCGACCCCCAGGCCGAGCACCAGCATCCCGCTGGCGTTGTAGGCGTAGGAGGACTCGGCGTCCATCAGGGAGAGCAGCGTCAGTCCCACCATCACGGTGCCGGTTCCCAGGATCGGCCATATCTTGTACCGGCCGGTGGCGGCGATGATTCGGCCGGTGGTGACGGTGGCGGTGAGCATGCCGGCGACCATGGGAAGCATCCTGAGCCCCGACTCGGTGGCGCTGACGCCGTTCACCATCTGCAGGAACGTGGGCAGGTAGGCGACCGTGGAGAACATCGCGATTCCGATGGTGACCCCGATGAGGGAGGTCAGCACGAAGTCGCGGTCACGGAAGAGGCGCAGCGGGATGATGGGGTCCTGCGCACGGGACTCGGCCAGGACGAACAGCGCGCCGGCCACCAGCACACCGGCCCCGAGCCCGATGATGACCGGGCTGTCCCAGGCGTACTCGCCGCCGCCCCAACTCGTGAACAGGACGATGCAGACGCTGGCGGTGGCGAGGAGCAGCGTCCCGAGATAGTCCAGTTTGGGTTTGTTGTTGGCGGGTTTCGGCAGTTTGAGGACGAGCGCCGTGACGGTGAGGGCCAGAGCACCCAGGGGAAGGTTGATGTAGAAGATCCAGCGCCAGTTCAGGTGGTCGGTGAACAGGCCGCCGAGGAGAGGGCCGGCCACGGAGGCGATGCCGAACACGGCCCCCATGAAGCCCATGTACTTGCCGCGTTCGCGAGCGGAGACGACCTCGCCGATGATCGCCTGGGCCCCGATCATGAGCCCTCCGCCGCCTATGCCCTGCAAGGCCCGGAAACCGATGAGCTGGGGCATGTCCTGGGCGATTCCGGACAGTATGGAACCGATCAGGAAAACGACGATGGAGAACTGGAACACGACCTTACGGCCGAAAAGGTCGCCGGCCTTCCCGTAGATCGGCATGCCCACGGTCGCGGCGAGTATGTAGGCGGTGACGACCCAGGAGAGGTTCTCCAGGCCGTTGAGCTCGCCGACGATCGTGGGCAGGGCGGTGGAGACGATGGTCTGGTCCAGCGCCCCGAGCAGCATGGTCAGCATGACGCCGAGGAACACCCAGTTGACCTGCCTGCGGGTCAGCGGACCGGACGGCTGCTCCTGCGCGGGCGGCGGGTCGGGTAACTCGGCGTCGGTGTGGGTGGATGCCATAGCGGAATGCTCACTTCCCGTTTTCCGCTTTCCGCGCGGTGCGGACGCGGAGCTGCGTGTTCGGTGCGTGCTTGCGTGGTGCCGTACGGTTGCGGGGGATGGCGGCACCATCTCTGCGGGGCGACGCGGCGCGGGGTGGCGCCCCGTCAGTGCTGCGGTCCGAAAGCGGAGCGCAGCACCGCGAAGGCGTGGTCGAACGTCGCGTGGATCTGCTGGACGCTCACTGGCGTTTCGGGCGTTGGCCCGCCGAAGCGGCGGATGGAGAAGCGCATCGCGGTCATCCCCACTTCCGCCAGGATCTGCGGCCGGATGTCACCCGGGTCGTCCCCGAGGCGCTCGGCGAGCGTCTCCGAGATTTCCTGCTCTCCCGCGGCGAAGGCGGCCTTGAGCTTCGGTACCAGCTGCGGTTCCAACTCGATGAGCCGCATGCGCAGCCGTAGGTCCTCGAAGAACGGGCCGATGTCGGACTCGTCCTCCAGAGGCGAGATGAGGAGCCGTTTGAGGTCCTCGGTGAGTTCACCGGTCGGGCCGCCCCCCACGAAGGTCTCCCGTGCCTCCTCCAGGGGGCGAGGGGGTCCGTCGCCGACGAGGGCCTCCTCCTTGGAGGAGAAGTAGTTGAAGAAGGTCCGCTCGGATACGTCGGCGGCGGCGGCGACGTCCTCGACCGTCACGTGGTCGAGTCCGTGCTCGACCACGAGCCGCACGGTCTCGCGCTGCAGCGTCTTGCGTGTGGCGAGCTTCTTGCGCTCCCGAAGACCCAACGATCTCACCTCCCGCATTATTGTTGCAGTTCATGAAAAAATGCGCAAGGAGAATATTTGCGTCCACTGCAAGTTTCTGTTCTGCGTGAGCCTCAGGCGCTGGGCTCCTCCTGGGCGGCGAACTGTGTGCGGTACAGGGCCGTGTACAGGCCGCCCTGCCCCAACAGCTCCTCGTGGGTGCCGCGTTCCACGATGCGCCCCTCCTCCAGCACGAGGATCCGGTCGGCCTCGCGCACGGTCGCCAACCGGTGGGCGATCACCAGCGAGGTCCGTCCGCTGAGCGCGGTGCGCAGCGCCTCCTGTACGGCCGCCTCGGACTCCGAGTCCAGGTGCGCGGTGGCCTCGTCCAGAACCACCACCGAGGGGGACTTCAGCAGCAGCCGGGCGATCGCGAGCCGTTGCTTTTCCCCGCCGGACAACCGGTAGCCGCGGTCTCCCACCATCGTCTGTAACCCGTCCGGCAGGCTTTCCAGGAGCGGTTCGAGCTGGGCGGCCCGCATGGCCTCGAGCAGTTCGGCGTCCGTGGCTTCGGGGCGGGCGTAGCGGAGGTTCTCGCCCACGGTGTCGTGGAACAGGTGCGGGTCCTGGGTGACGACCCCGACCGTGTCGCGCAACGACTGCGTCCGGGCCTCCCGTAGGTCCAACCCGCCGATACGCACCGT
Source organism: Haloactinospora alba (assembly GCF_006717075.1). Lineage (NCBI taxonomy): Bacteria > Bacillati > Actinomycetota > Actinomycetes > Streptosporangiales > Nocardiopsidaceae > Haloactinospora > Haloactinospora alba. Next base: position 2,533,919 of record NZ_VFQC01000001.1, on the reverse strand, counting down.
TCCCTCGGTCGGGTCGTACAGCCGCGACACGAGGTGGGTCAGGGTCGTCTTCCCCGCCCCGGACGGTCCCACCAGCGCCACGAGCTGTCCGGGGGCGGCGGTGAGCGAGATCCCGCGGAGGACGTCGCTGTCCGCGGTTCCCTCGGCGTCCGGGGTCAGCTCCAGCGACGCCAGCGAGGACTCACCGGCGGTGGGGTAACGGAACGAGACGCCGTCGAACTCCACACCCAGCGGCCCCTCGGGGACGTCCCGCGCGTCGGGGCGCTCCTCGATCATCGGCTTGAGGTCCAGGACCTCGAACACCCGGTCGAAGCTGACCAGCGCGGTCATGATCTCCACGTGCACGTTGGACAGGGCGGTGATCGGGCCGTAGAGACGCGCCAACAGGGTCGTCAGCGCCACCAGGGTGCCGAGCTGGAACGCCCCGCCGATGACGAGATGGCCGCCGACCCCGTAGACCACGGCCGTCGCCAGGGAGGTGATGAGCCCGATGAGGGTGAACAGCAGACCGCCGAACACCGCCTGCGCCACACCGATGTCCCGCACCCGGGCCGCGCGTTCGGAGAACCGCTGCGCCTCCTCCTCGGGGCGACCGTAGAGCTTCACCAGCGTCGCGCCGCCGACGTTGAACCGTTCGGTCATGAGCGAGCTCATCTCGGCGTCCATGTTCATTCCGGTACGCGAGATCCTGGCGACCTTACGGCCGATGAGCTTGGCGGGGAGGATGAAGATCGGGATCAGCAGCAGCGCGAGCAGGGTGATCTTCCAGGACAGCGCCAGCATGGTGATGATGACGGCGACGGCGCTGATGACGTTGGAGACCACCGACTGCAGTACCGAGGTGACCGCTCGCTGCGCACCGACGACGTCGGTGTTCAGCCGGCTGGTGAGCGAACCGGTCTGGGTGCGGGTGAAGAACGCCAGCGGCATGCGTTGCACGTGGCGGAAGACCTCGGTGCGCAGCAGGTAGATGACCCCCTCACCGATGCGCGCCGACAGCCAGCGGCTCGTCAGGCCCAGCGCGGCCTCCAGGAGCGCGAGCACTCCCACCCCCAGCGCCAACCACGTCACCAGCGTGGTGTTCTCCTGGGCGACACCGCGGTCGATGATGGACTTCAGCAGGAGGGGGCTGGCGACGACGATCGCGGAACTGACGGATGTCGCCAGGAGGAACAGCGCGATCGCCCGCCAGTAGGGTCGGGCGTATCCGCTGATGCGGCGCAGTATGCCGGGGGAGAGGCTCGCCCCCTTGGCGCTGCCGTCGTTGACCAGAGCCCGGTACACGGGTGGCCCGCCGGTCATCATGGAACGTTCTCCGTTTCGTCTTGGGCTGTTACCGCCGCATCGGAGGGGTAACAGTGGCAGCCGTCCGGCGCTTCCCGTTGTTCCCGGACGCGGAGTGCGAATCGGACAGTTCCGGGACGGCCGGGGGCGGACGGGATCCGTGACTCAGGAGGAACGGGTGAGCCTGCCCAGGGCCCCGGTGGTGGAACGCCCCTGGGTGAGTGGGAACTCCCACACCTCGGCCTGCAGCGCCTCGGCACCGCGCCGTTTGGCGTCCGCGTGCGGGTCGCCCTCGGTGAACGCCAGAGCCGCGGGGGCCAGTGGGCGCAACAGCTCTGTGTAGGCTTTCCAGTCGGCGACGTCAGCGGGGCCGGATATGCACAACACCCCGTCGACGCAGCGAAGCGCACTGAGCATCTCAGCGCGTTCTGCGGCGGGATTGACCGGCCGGCCCTCCCCCTTCCACGCGGTCACACGCTCGTCGTCCTCCACACCGACGACGAGGGGGTGGCCAGCCTCGCGGACGGCGGAGAGAAAACGCACATGGCCCACGTGCAGGACGTCGAACACGCCGGTGGCGACAGCCGGACTCGCGTGTGACTCCGGTGGGAAAAGCCACTGGAAACCCAGTGCGGGAGTGGTTATGTCCAGCGGATCGGGACTCGTCATCGACCTTAGCCTTACACAGGGATGCGGGGTCGCGGACCACCGCGGGGCGAAGGCCCGCACTGCCAAGATATCCGGCAGTATCCGACCGGTCCCACAGCACTCGCCGAGGGGAGATTCCGCCCCTGTCCGGGACGGGCCCACGCGCGCGTGAGCGCGTGTGTGTTCCCCCGCAGAGGCCGGATCTGGCGTGTGTCCAGGGGAAACGGATTTTCTCCGTAGAGCGGGCGACGGGAATCGAACCCGCATGGCCAGCTTGGAAGGCTGGAGTTCTGCCATTGAACTACGCCCGCGTGGCACGGAACCCTTCGGGCTCCCTCCACGTGTGTGTTCCCCCGCAGAGGCCGGGCCTGGCGTGTGTCCAGGGGAAACGGATTTTCTCCGTAGAGCGGGCGACGGGAATCGAACCCGCATGGCCAGCTTGGAAGGCTGGAGTTCTGCCATTGAACTACGCCCGCGTGGCACGAAGCCGTCTGAGTTTCCTCTAGACTCGTCTGTGCCGACGGGGACAACACTACAGTCTTCACGGAGTGAGTTGTGCACCGTCCCGGGTGCATCTCGCGAAATCCACGGGGAGTAGCGCAGCTTGGTCAGCGCGCATGCTTTGGGAGCATGAGGCCGCGGGTTCGAGTCCCGCCTCCCCGACGAAATGGCTTGTGGCAGGTCGGCCAGCATCCCGGTCGCCACGAGCCCCGGTGCACCTGCCCTAGACTTGGCAGGATCAGCACAAGACCACGATCACCGTGCGTCAGGTTCCGCACTCGGTGTCACAGTCCGTTGCGGCCGGTGCTTGTGAGTATCGTTACCGTGAATGTGCCTCTGTACCGGGTCGTCCCGGAAAACAGCCGGAAATCTAGGAGTACCGCCCCGTGAAGACCGATGTCGAGGAGCTCAGCCCGACCCGGGTCAAGCTGACCATCGAGGTTCCGTTCGAGGAACTCGAGCACGCCTTCGACGAGACATACAAGTCGCTCGCCAAGCAGGTCCGAATCAAGGGCTTCCGCCCCGGTAAGGCGCCGGCTCGGCTGATCGACCGCTACGTCGGGCGCGGGGCGGTGATCAGCGAAGCGGTGAACCACGCCGTCCCTGAGCTCTACAACCAGGCCGTGCAGCAAGAGGAGATCTACACGCTCGGACAGCCCGACGTGGAGGTCACCAAGCTCGAGGACAACGAGGAGCTCGCGTTCACCGCCGAGGTGGACATCCGTCCCAGGTTCGAGGTGACCGGCTACGAGGGCCTCGAGGTCACAGTGGACGATGCCGAGGTCACCGACGAGCAGGTCGAGGACCAGATCGCCAACCTGCGGGAGCGTTTCTCCACACTGGTGGGGGCGAACCGGCCCGTCCAGAGCGGCGACCACACCTCCATCGACCTGTCCGCGGCGGTGGACGGCGAACCGCTGGAGGACGTGCAGACCAGTGGCCTGTCCTACGAGGTCGGCACCAACACGGTGCTGGAGGGCCTGGACGAGACGCTGGAGGGCATGTCCGAGGGCGAGAGCGCCACCTTCTCCACCACCCTCGTCGGCGGTGAGTACCAGGGCCAGGAGGCCGACGTCACCGTCACGGTGCACAGTGTCAAGGTCAAGGAGCTTCCCGCGCTGGACGACGAGTTCGCCCAGATGGCGAGCGAGTTCGACACGATCGAGGAGCTGCGGGCCGACACCCGGTCCCGGTTGGAGGAGTCCCGGCGTCTCCAGCAGCTTTCGCAGGGCCGGGACCGTGCGCTGGAGAAGCTGGTCGACTCGATCGAGCTGTCCCTGCCGGACTCGGCGGTCGACGAGGAGATCAGCCGTCGTCAGCAGAGCCTGGAACAGCAGCTCGAGCAGAGCGGGCTGACGAAGGAGGCCTACCTCGAGTCCCAGGAGCAGACCGAGGAGGAGTTCGAGGAGGAGCTCACCAAGGGTGCGCGCTCCGCGGTGAAGGCCGGCTTCATCCTTGACCAGCTCGCGATGCAGGAAGAGCTCTCGGCCGACAACAACGAGCTCAGCCAGTACGTCGTGGAGCAGGCCCAGCGGATGGGCGTCTCTCCCGACCAGCTTGCCCAGCACCTCGTCCAGTCCGAGCAGATCCAGGTCGTCTACACCGAGGTCGTGCGTTCCAAGGCCATGGACCTCGTGCTGGAGAAGGCCGTCATCACCGACGAGTCGGGCAACGTGGTCGAGCAGAAGAGCGCCGAGGAGACCGGCGAGCAGGAGGAGGCCGCCGAGTCCGAGAACGCTTCCGAGGGCACGAGCGAGCCCGCGGCGGAGCAGCGCGACCAGGACGAGGAACCCGCTTCCTGAGTCGCCCGCAGGACACGCCGCTACGGGCCCCGAACCGGCCGGAGAGTCGGTTCGGGGCCCGTAGTCGTGTTGCGGGGCCTATTCCGCAGGTACAGGACCTGCGCTCAAAGCGAACATCCCTGCGAAGCGTGCGCCCGGCCCAGCTGCGGGCGTTAGTGTCGCAAGCATCGCAACCGTTTCGAACCCGGAGCAGGTGACGAGAGTGCCGCCGACTACGAATGAGTCCATGGGAACCGACGCCCGTACGGCCGAGCCGCCGATGCCCTCGGCGTATGAGCAGACGTCTCAACGCCTGCTGCGCCAGCGCATCATCTTCCTCGGCCAGCAGGTGGACGACGAGATCGCCAACCGCATCGTGGGAGAACTGCTGCTGCTGTCCGCCGAGGACCGGCAGCGGGACATCACCCTCTACATCAACTCGCCGGGCGGGTCAGTGACCGCGGGCATGGCGATCTACGACGTCATGCAGTACATCCCGAACAACATCCGCACCGTGGGCATGGGGCTCGCCGCCTCCATGGGGCAGATGCTGCTGTGCGCGGGTACGCAGGGCAAGCGCTTCGCGCTGCCGAACGCCCGCGTCATGATGCACCAGCCGACGGGTGGCATCGGAGGTACCGCCTCCGACATCCGGATCCTGGCCGACCAGCTCCTCTACGTAAAGAAGATGTTCCTGGAGCGCATCTCGGTGCACACGGGCCAGACGGTCGAACAGATCGAGAAGGACTCCGACCGGGACCGGTGGTTCATGGCGCAGGAAGCCAAGGACTACGGCTTCATCGACGAGGTGCTGGAGGGAACCCTCGACGTGACCGGTGAACCGAGCTGATCGACGACCCCCGTCCGTGCGGATAGGCGCAGTGTGGAAGGCCCGAACATGACCGAGTACAACCCCAATCCCTACGGCGGCGGTATGGCGCCGATGAGCCCGCAGGGCCGTTACATCCTCCCGTCGTACGTGGAGCGCACCTCCTACGGCGTCAAGGAGATGAACCCCTACAACAAGCTCTTCGAGGAGCGGATCATCTTCGTCGGGTCGGTGATCGACGACGTCACCGCCAACGACCTGATCTCGCAGTTCTTCACCCTGGAGCAGCTGGACGCCGACCGCAGCATCCAGGTGATGATCAACTCGCCCGGCGGTTCGTTCACGTCGCTGATGGCGATCTACGACACGATGCAGTACATCCGACCGGAGATCGAGACGGTCTGCGTCGGCCAGGCCGCCTCGGCGGCCGCCGTGCTGCTGGCGGGCGGCTCCAAGGGCAAGCGGGCCTGCCTGCCCAACGCGCGGGTGATGATCCACCAGCCCGCCACGGAGGGCTCGTACGGCCAGGCCAGTGACATCGAGATCCACGCGAACGAGATCATGCGTATCCGTGAGCAGCTCGAGTCGACGCTGTCCAAGCACACCGGGCAGACGAAGGAAAAGGTCTCGCAGGATATCGAGCGGGACAAGATCCTCACCGCGGAGGAAACCGTTGAGTACGGAATCGCTGATTATGTGCTTCCGTACCGTAAGCAATCCTTGAAGTAAGCGAGTTTTATCTGCTGATTCCGGGGTTTGAGGCGGGTTGGTGGATCACACGCCGTTCACAACCGTGTGGTGAAGCCGGCCCGCCTCGTCGCTTAGGCTCGGAAGAACGACGCACAGATCGCTCCGTCCATCGCGGCCGCGAGCGTTCCCACCACGGTGGGGGTCGACAACGGAGTGGCCTACGTTTTAAGGAGTAGCTGGGTGGCACGCATCGGCGACGGTGGAGACCTGCTGAAGTGCTCGTTCTGCGGCAAGAGCCAGAAGCAGGTGAAGAAGCTTATTGCCGGCCCCGGTGTCTACATCTGTGACGAGTGCATCGACCTGTGCAACGAGATCATCGAAGAGGAACTCACGGAGACCACCGAGGTCAAGTGGGACAGTCTTCCCAAGCCGCGGGAGATCTACGAGTTCCTCGACTCGTACGTCATCGGCCAGGAGCAGGCGAAGAAGGCGCTCTCGGTAGCGGTCTACAACCACTACAAGAGGGTCCAGTCCGAGGGGGAGCGTCAGCGCGACGAGAACGTGGAGATCGCCAAGTCCAACATCCTGTTGCTCGGGCCGACCGGCTCGGGAAAGACGTTGCTCGCCCAGACTCTGGCCAAGATCCTCAACGTTCCCTTCGCCATCGCCGATGCCACCGCACTCACCGAAGCCGGCTACGTGGGCGAGGATGTCGAGAACATCCTGCTCAAGCTGATCCAGGCCGCTGACTACGACGTCAAGAAGGCCGAGACCGGCATCATCTACATCGACGAGGTCGACAAGGTCACGCGCAAGAGCGAGAACCCCTCGATCACGCGCGACGTCTCCGGCGAGGGCGTGCAGCAGGCCCTGCTGAAGATCATGGAGGGGACCACGGCGAGCGTCCCTCCGCAGGGTGGACGCAAGCACCCGCACCAGGAGTTCATCCAGATCGACACGACGAACGTGCTGTTCATCTGCGGCGGCGCCTTCGCGGGCCTGGAACAGATCGTGGAGTCCCGGTCGGGTCAGCAGGGTATGGGGTTCAACGCCGCGCTGCGCTCGAAGGACTCCGAGGAGTCCTCGAACCACCTTTCCGAGGTCATGCCCCAGGACCTGTTGAAGTTCGGTCTGATACCGGAGTTCGTGGGGCGGCTGCCCGTCGTCACCAGCGTGCACAACCTGGACCGCGCCGCGCTGATCCAGATCCTGACCGAGCCCCGCAATGCCCTGGTCAAGCAGTACCAGCGGCTGTTCGAACTGGACAACGTCCAGCTGGAGTTCAGCGACGACGCGCTGGACGCCATCGCCGAACAGGGCATCGTCCGGGGGACGGGGGCGCGCGGGCTGCGCGCCATCATCGAGGAGATCCTGCTCTCGGTGATGTACGAGGTGCCCAGCCGGGAGGACGTCGGACAGGTGATCATCACGCGGGAGTCGGTGCTGGAGCACATGAACCCGACCATCGTCCCGCGTACCCAGCTCGGTCCGGGGCACGGGGAGAAGAGCGCCTGACGGGTCCGGCGGTCCCGGCGCCGTCGGGCGCCCGCCCGGTTATGACAGGGCGTCCTCCATCCGGGCGATGTCGGCGCGCTGTTCGGCGATGACGTCGTTGGCCATGGTGGTGACCCTGGTGCTCTGGCCGTTGGTGACCTCCTCCTCGGCCATGTCGATCCCGCCCTCGTGGTGGGTGGACATGAGCTCCACGAAGAGCCTGTCGAACTCCTGGCCGTCGCTGTTCTCCAACTCGGTGAGCTCCTCGGGGGAGGCCATCCCCGGCATGTCGGAGTGGCCCAGGTCAGTGGGGCAGGACACCTCGCCGTCCCCGTCGGCCGAACAGTAGTCCTGCTCGCTGGACCCCTCCCGTACGGGCGTGTACACGTTGGTCTCCAGCCACTCCTCCATCATGGTGATCTCGGCGTCCTGGGCGTCGGCGATCCGTTCCGCGGTCCTGTCGAGTTCCGGGTCGGCGCCGCGTTCCTCGGCCAGGTCGGTCATCTCCACGGCCTGGGAATGGTGTTCGATCATCATGAGGAGATAGTCCACGTCGGCCGTGTTGTGGCCCGTGTCCCGCTCGGCGTCGGCGAGCCGCTCCTCGGAGGCGGAGGAGGGAGAGTCCCCGGGGGAGCCGGGGTCGAGGACCGGTGGGTCGGCAGCGGAGTCCGACTGGGCGCAGGCCGAGGTTCCGGCGAGCAGTACGGTCGCTGTAGCTGCCAGTATCCAACGCTGCACGATGTGCTCCCTCTGCCGTGGGGCCGCTGACCCGTGGGTCGTTTTGCGAGGTTTTTACTGTTCCGCGGGGATTTTGTCCAGTGTCTGGTGGGTGCGAGCCACCTTTCCCCCAAGTGACAATATTTGCGTTTCCCCCTGCGCATGCTCGTTTTCCCGATTCAACGCCTGTACACCAATGGGGTCACCTATGTACTTTTTTGGTGTTTTCGGGTTGTACCGGAATGAGGAGCCCCGAGATGTTGAAATCCCCCAGCCGGCGGCGGCGACCCCGTAACCGGCCCGCCTACCTCGGCCTTACCCTGCTCGGCGCGACCGCTCTCGTGGCGGGGCTGACGTCCGCCCCGGCGGCGGCCGGGACCGAGGACATCCCCGACGTGGGCGAAGTCGTCACGAGCGACAATGTGAACCACCTGGCGAACGTCCCCAAAGCCCCGCCGTTCGACAACATGGACTCCACCGGGACCGACCTCGCGTTCACCGGTGACTACGCGATAGACGGCAACTACAACGGGTTCGTCATCTACGACATCTCCCAGCCCGCCGAGCCCCGGATCGTCAGCCAAGTGCTCTGTGAGGGAGGACAGGGCGACGTCACGGTCAGCGGGGACCTGCTCTACCTCTCCGTCGACTACCCCCGCGAAGGGCAGGAGTGCGGAGCGCCGGCGAGCTCCCCCGAGGATCCGGACGCGTTCGAAGGGATGCGGATCTTCGACATCTCCGACATGACACAGCCGGAGTACGTGTCCGCCGTGCCGACCGACTGCGGTTCGCACACCAACACGCTCGTTCCCGGGAAGGACGGGAAGAAGGACTACATCTACGTGTCGTCCTACGCTCCCGCGGAGCAGTTCCCCAACTGCCAGCCCCCGCACGACAAGATCTCCATCGTCGAGGTCCCGCTGGACGACCCGGCGGCGGCCGACGTCACCGCCGAACCCGTGCTCTTCCCCGAGGGCGGGAACGAGGGCGACGGCGGAATGGCGCGCCCCACGGAGGGCTGCCACGACATCACCGCCTACCCGGAGCGCGACGTCGCCGCGGGCGCCTGTATGGGCGACGGCATCATCATGGACATCAGCGATCCGGTGGATCCGACGGTGACCGAACGGGTACAGGACGACAACTTCGCGTTCTGGCACTCGGCGACGTTCACGAACAAGGCCAAGGGCGTCCTGTTCACCGACGAACTCGGCGGCGGAGTCGCGGCGACCTGCAACGAGGAGGTCGGGCCCAAGCGGGGGGCCGACGCCGTCTACAGCATGAAGGGCAAGAAGGACCCGACGCTGGAGTTCGAGAGCTACTTCAAGAACCCCCGCCACCAGGCCGACACGGAGAACTGCGTCGCGCACAACGGGTCACTGATACCCGTCCCGGGCAAGGACTACTTCGTGCAGTCCTGGTACCAGGGCGGCGTCTCGGTCATCGACTTCAACGACCCCGCCAACCCCGAGGAGATCGGTTACTTCGAACGCGGTCCCCTCTCCGAGGAGCAGAAGATCACCGGGGGAAGCTGGTCCGCCTACTACTACAACGGCCACGTCTACTCCTCCGGCATGGTGAAGGGCCTCGACGTCCTGGAACTGGACGACAAGCGCCTCAAGGGCGCGGAGAAGGTCACCTACGACGAGTTCAACCCGCAGAGCCAGCCGCGGTACAAGCCCGGTAACCGGTAACGGCGGGCGAATCCGACAGCAGCACCCGGTCCGGTCGCGACACCGCGACCGGACCGGTACGTGTCACGCGGAGAAGAGCCGGTCGGTGTCCGCCCCGATCGCGTCCAGTACCCGGCCGGTGAAGTAGACCGTGCCCAGCACCAGCACGTACTCCCCCATAGCAGCCAGCGCGTCGGCGGTGAGAGCCTCGGCCGGCACTCGGTCCCAGTGCTGGGGGAGCGGGCGCTCGAACCGCAGGTGGGACTCGGGCAGTACGGCGGCCGTCGCCGGCAGCTCTCCCAGTTCCCGGACGGCACCGTCGAGGTCCTTGTGGTCCGGGAGGCAGACCACCACCCGGTCGATCCGCGGCCACAGGGCGCGAGCGTGTTCCAGCGCCGTACGCACCCCGGTCCGGTTGATCGCCGAGTCCACCATCACCTCGGTCGCTTGCCACCGGTGCCGGGAGAGCCGCGCCGGCAGGCGCACCGTCGAGGCCACCTCATCCCGGCGGGAAGGAGAGACCGCCGGACGGTCGAGCAGCTCCAGCATCCTGCCCGCGCCGTGCCAGCCGAGCCGCGCCGAGTCCGCGGACAGCCCCGGCGGAAGGAAGCGCCGCGGCGGTACGTCCGCGTCCTCAGCCCCGGGTACGACCTCCGGTCTGACGCGACCCCCGCTCACCTCGTCCACCGTGCGGTCGAAGCTCTCGGCGGCGTCGGCGGTCTGGGGGAGGCGTACGACCGCCCGTGTGGCCGGCCCGGCCACGGCCGCTTTCTCCGCCGCGATCTCGGCCACGGTGTCTCCCAGCTTTCCGACGTGTTCGGCGAACACGGCCGAGGCCGCCACCAGGCTCGGCCCGATCAGACGCAGCTCGTCCCCGTGGCCGCCCATCCCCGCTTCCAGGACGCACACGTCGGCACCGCTGTTGCGCGCGTGCAGCAGGCCACCGAGGAGGAACAGGCCGTTGGGCGCGAGGTAGGAACCGTCCGACTCGGGCAGCCTCTGCTGCGCTCGCGCGAGCTCGGCGGCGACGCCGGACAGCTCCCGCTCGTCCACCGCCGTCCCGTCGAGGCGGATGCGCTCCCGGTAGCTGCGGAAACTGGGGCCGGTGACCGTGACCACCCGCAACCCCGCGGCCGCGAGGTGGGCTGAGGCGTACGTCGCGGTGGTCCCCTTGCCCTTGGAGCCCACGACTCCCAGGACCGGGGGCCGCTGTGGTGTGAGTTCCAGCTCATCCATGAGCGCCTGAGCGCGGGAGAGGGAGCGCTGCCCGCTGGTTTTGTACGCGTGCCATTCCTGGAAGAACACGTCGAGACTCGGCATGCCCCCAGTAGTACAGCACCACACCAGCGGTGGCGGACACGGACCGCCCGCAGCACGAGTACGCTGGACGTGTGTGCACCCGAACCCATTCTTCGCTGTGAGCGCGTCAGGCGTCCATGAACGCTACACCGAGGTCGTGGCCGAGATCGGTTCCCGCCGTGTCGAATCCGACATCGACCCGACGACCGACCGGATCAGCGCACTCATGGACCTGCTCTCCGATCCGCAACGCAACTACCCGACCATCCACCTGACCGGGACGAACGGGAAGTCCTCCACGGCCCGGATGATCGACGCCCTCATGCGGGAGCGGCGACTGCGGGTGGGGCGTTACACCAGCCCGCACCTGCGGACCATGCGCGAACGGATCGTCATCGACGGCGAACCCGTGTCCGAGGAGACGTTCGTCGAGGTCTACGAGGAGATCCGGCCGTTCGTGGACATGGTCGACGCCGCCCACGAGACGCGGTTGTCCTTCTTCGAGGTACTCACCGGCATGGCGTTCACCGCCTTCGCCGACGCTCCGGTGGACGTGGCGGTCGTCGAGGTCGGCATGGGCGGTAACTGGGACGCCACCAACGTTGTCGACGCCGACATCGCGGTGGTCACACCGATCGCTGTGGACCACACCGAGTACCTGCCCGACACGGTCGAGGGGATCGCCGAGGAGAAGTCCGGCATCATCAAGCCCAACTCGATCGCGATCCTGGCCCAACAGCCGCTGGCCGCCGCGGAGACCCTGATGCGGCACGTGTCCGAGACGGGTGCCCGGGTGGCCCGTGAGGGCCTGGAATTCGGGGTGACCCACCGCGATATCGCCGTCGGCGGACAGCAGGTTTCGTTCCAGGGGCTGCGCGGATCCTACGAGGACGTTTTCCTCTCCCTGTTCGGCGCGCACCAGGCCGGCAACGCCGCGGTGGCGCTCGCCGCGGTGGAGGCCTTCGGCGCCCCGGTCGAGAGTGAGGAGCCGCTCGAGTCCGAGGTGGTGACCGACGCTCTGGCGGAGATCGCCTCACCCGGACGGCTGGAGGTGCTCCGTTCCAGCCCCACCGTGCTCGTGGACGCCGCCCACAACCCGGCCGGGATGACGGCCGCGGTGGAGGGGGTCCAGGAGGCGTTCACCTTCACCCGTCTCATCGGCGTCGTGGCGATCATGGCGGACAAGGACGTCGAGGGCATTCTCGACCCCCTGGAGCCGGTGCTGAGCGAGATCGTGGTGACCAGGAACTCCTCGCCGCGTTCGTTGGGTCCCGAAGAGCTGGCCGACCTCGCCCGGCCGATCTTCGGGGCGGAGCGTGTGCGTGTCGCCGACCGGCTGGACGACGCCATCGACGAGGCGGTCGCGCGAGCCGACGAGAGCGGCGAACTGGGCGGGGCGGGCGTGCTGATCACCGGTTCGGTGGTGACTGCGGGCGACGCCAGCCACCTCGTGAAGGGCGGCGACAGTGCGTAAACTCTGTGCCGTCGTCCTCGTGTTCGAGGCGATCGTCCTCGGGCTCGCGATTCCGGTGGCCATCCAGCTCGGGGAGTACTCACCCTCGTTCGCCGGTGGCCTGTGGGGTGGTCTCGCTGCCGCCGCGCTCGTACTGGCAGGGCTGCAGCGGCACAGCTGGGCCTTCTACACCGGGGGGCTGCTGCAGGCGGCCGTCCTGGCCAGCGGAGCCCTGGTGCCGAGCGTGGCGTTGCTCGGTATCGTCTTCGCCGGTCTGTGGTGCACCGGTGTGCTGCTGGGACGCCGTGCGGACGCCGGTGCCGCCGCCTGACGGCCGACCAGCCGGAACGGGGCCCGGCCCACACCGGGAACGGTAGGGTTGCCTGCGGCCGGGATGGCGCTCGCGCGTCGCGTCGCAGCATCCGGTCATCATCGTGAACAATCGAGAAAGGAGCGACGTGGAGCGCACCCTGGTACTGATCAAGCCTGACGGCGTGCGGCGCAACCTCGTGGGTGAGGTCATCTCCCGGATCGAGCGCAGGGGGCTGGACATCATCGCGATGGACCTGCGGACCCTGGACACCGAGACGGCGAAGACGCACTACGAGGAGCACGCCGCACGCCCGTTCTACAACTCCCTGGTGGAGTTCATCACCGGCGGCCCGCTCGTGGCGATGGTCGTCGAGGGGGAGCGCGCGGTCGAGGCGGTGCGCGCTCTGGCCGGCGCCACCGACCCGGTGTCGGCCGCGCCGGGAACCATCCGGGGCGACTACGCCCTGGAGGTCCAGGAGAACATCGTGCACGGCTCGGACTCCACGTACTCGGCCGAGCGGGAGATCAAGCTGTTCTTCGGTGACCTCGCGGTCTAGGTTCTGTTCTTTGGACGCTGCGCGTCCCGAGCGGCACTGGGGTGCCGCGTAGCGGGACGAGCGTCCGTCGGACCCTGGCCGCAGGGGCAACGCGAGCAAGCGCCGGGAGCTTCCCGGCGCTTTTTTCGTGTCCAGGGAACGCAGCAATTCGGTGTGTTTATGTAACTAGGTGACTTCTGAGAGTTACTATGCGTGTGCTGGGTTAGATCCCAGTCGGGTGGGCCGTGCCCTGTCCGAGATGCCGCATTCGCTGAGTTGTCGTTGAGGGAGCCCCATGGTCAAGAATCTCGCCGTCCTCGGCCGTGACATGGCGGTCGACCTCGGCACTGCGAACACGCTGGTGTACGTCCGCGGCCGGGGGATCGTGCTGAACGAACCCTCCGTCGTGGCGCTGAACACCTCCACGGCCAAGATCGTCGCCGTCGGGGCCGAGGCCAAGCAGATGATCGGGCGCACACCGAACAACATCACCGCTGTCCGCCCGCTGAAGGACGGGGTCATCGCGGACTTCGACATCACCGAACGGATGCTGCGCTACTTCATCCGCAAGATCCACCGCAGACGGCACTTCGCCAAGCCCCGGGTAATCGTCGCCGTGCCCAGCGGTATCACCTCCGTGGAGCACCGTGCCGTCAAGGAGTCCGGGTACCAGGCGGGGGCGCGTCGGGTCTACATCGTCGAGGAGCCGATGGCGGCGGCCATCGGTGCGGGGCTCCCCGTCTACGACCCCACCGGGAACATGGTGGTCGACGTCGGGGGCGGAACCACCGAGGTGGCGGTCATCTCCATGGGCGGCATCGTGGCCTCGGAGTCGATCCGCGTCGGAGGGGACGAGCTGGACCAGGCGATCATCGCCTACGCGAAGAAGCAGTACTCCCTGATGATCGGGGAGCGCACCGCGGAGGAACTCAAGGTCGCCATCGGATCGGCGTACCCCCTCGGTTCCGAGGAACCCCACGCCGAGGTGCGCGGCCGCGACCTCATCAGCGGGCTGCCCAAAACCGTCGTGGTGTCGACGGCCGAAGTGCGCCAGGCCATCGAGGAACCGGTGAACTCCATCATCGACGCGGTGCGCGCCAGCCTGGACAAGTGCCCGCCCGAGCTCTCCGGGGACGTGATGGACCGGGGGGTCGCGGTTACGGGCGGTGGCGCGCTGCTCAACGGGCTGGAGGAACGGTTGCGGCACGAGACGGGCATGCCCATCCACGTCGCGGACAACGCGTTGGACTCGGTGGCGATCGGATCCGGCACGTGCGTGGAGAACTACGAACGCCTCAACCAGGTCCTGGTGCCGGAACAACGCCGGTGACCGTGCGCGAGCCGAACGGATCGACCATGAGGAGGGGGTGACATGCGGGGTGGCGCCTCCCGTCGGCGACTCGTCCTCGGGGTCCTGCTCGCGGTTTCCGTCGCTTTGCTGGTGCTCGACTCCCGCGAGGGGAACGACCCGGTCACCAGCGGTGCCCGTGCCGCCGGTGACATGGCTTTCCACCCAATCTCCGCGGGGGTTTCCGCTGTCGCGGCGCCGATCGACGACTCCTACCGGGCGTTGCGGGCGGCACCGGCGGCCAGCGAGCGGATCGACGAACTCGAACGGGAGAACAAGAAGCTGCGTTCCCGGCTCGAGGCGCGCGACCGTGACGACGAGCAGGCCGGAGAACTGGACGAGCTGCTGCGCCTCTCGGGCATGGGAGGTTACGAGATCGTACCCGCCCACACGGTGACCCGGATGTCCTCGTCGGGGGAGGCCGAGGTGGTCACCCTCGACGTCGGGAAACGCGACGGTGTGCGTGCGGACATGACGGTCGTCAACGGCGACGGCCTGGTGGGGCGGGTGAGCCGGGCGCAGGCGCACACGTCGACCGTGATGCTCGTGACGGACGGATCCTCGGCCGTGGGAGCCCGGATGGAGGACTCCTCCGAGATCGGGGCGATCGACGGTCAGGCGCGCGCGGTCGACGGGTCCGGCGCGCTGACCTTCACGCTGATGGACACCAAGGCGCGTATGCACGAGGGGGACCGGATAGTGACCCTGGGGTCCCACGAGAACAGACCCTACGTTCCGGGGGTTCCCATCGGGACGATAGCCGAGGTCGAGGAGACCTCGGACGCGCTGCAGCGCACCGCTCGGGTCGCTCCCGCAGCGGACCTGAGCACCCTCGACGTGGTGGGGGTCGTCGTCGCGGGCCCGGAGGAGGACCCGCGGGACTCGGTGCTGCCTCCCGACCCCCGGGACGAGGACGAGGCCGACGCCGCGCGGCACCCGACGGGCGAGACCGGAGGTGGGGAGCATTGAATCGGTTGGTTGCCGCCCTCCTCGTCGCGGGAGCGGTGGTACTGCAGGTGGCGGTGGTGAACCGCCTGCCACTGCCGTGGGGCGTGCCGCCGGATGTGGTGGTGCTCGTACTGACGGCGGTCGCCTTGGGAACGACACCGGTGACGGGGGCTCTCAGCGGGTTCGCCGCGGGACTGGCGGTGGACGTTCTGCCGCCGGCCGACCACGAGCTCGGACGCTACGCGCTGCTGCTGTCGGTGGCAGGGTACGCGGTGGGGTCGCTGCGCCAGTCCCGGAACCGGGGAGCGGCATGGCCCTTCATCGTGGCCGCCGGCACGGTGTTCGGGGTAGCGCTCGGCTGGGTTCTCATCTCGGTGCTGGTGGGTGACCCCAGAGCGACCCTCTCCTCGGCCGTTGTCACCGTCGCGCTTACCACGGGAACGACGATGCTGGTGAGTCCGCTCGTGCTGCTTCCGGCGCTGAAGCTCCGGAACCACTTCACCACCGATGACGTGCTGAACGTGGCCGTCTCCCCGCGCGTTGGGGGGATACGGGGATGAGACTGAGCCTGGGGAACCAACCGGACGGAACTGCGCGGAACGTGCCCGGCAGAGCGTTGCTGGTGCTGGCGCAGGTCGTGGTGCTCGTGCTGTTCGCCGCCCTCCTCGCGCGGCTGTGGTACCTGCAGATCCCGATGAACGAGCACTACCAGCAGCGCGCCCTGGCCACGCACAGCGAGGAGGTGGTCATTCCCGCCACCCGGGGGAAGATCGTGGACTCCTCCGGGCGGGCGCTCGTGCGCAACCGCACGGAACTCGTGGTGATGGCCGACTACCACGCGCTGCAGCGCCAGGAGGACGGGGGCGAGCGGGTACTGCGCAGGGTGGCCGACCTCATCGGCGAGCCCTACCAGGAGGTCCGCCAGCGCTCCCGGTTGTGCGGGCCCGAGGTGAGCCAGCCGTGCTGGCCCGGATCCCCTTACCAGCCCATCATCCTGGCGGAGGACGTCGAGCCCAGGGAGGCGCTGCAGATCCGGGAGCGCCAGGAGGACTTCCCCGGGGTCACGGCGCAGCAGCACGCCATCCGCGACTACCCCGGCGGTAAGGACGCCGCCCAGACCCTGGGCTATCTGCAACCCGTCACCCAGGAGGAACTGGAGGAACGTGACGAGCTGCGTACTCGGTTCAGCGGGGTGGACCGGGTCGGCCGAGGGGGACTGGAGGCCGCCTACGACCAGCAGCTACGCGGGACCTCCGGGGTGGAGCGCCTCACGGTCGACAACCACGGCAAGGTCACGGGCAAGCTCAA
This sequence comes from Haloactinospora alba, assembly GCF_006717075.1. Lineage (NCBI taxonomy): Bacteria > Bacillati > Actinomycetota > Actinomycetes > Streptosporangiales > Nocardiopsidaceae > Haloactinospora > Haloactinospora alba. The sequence goes on along the minus strand of NZ_VFQC01000001.1, from coordinate 2,517,098 downwards.
GGAGGAACGGCCCGATCCGGGCAAGCACCTGGTGACCAGCATCGACAGGAAGGTGCAGGCCATCACGGAGAAGGCGCTGAGCAACGGGATCGAGCGGTCCCGCTCCGACGGGAACCCGGCCGACTCCGGTGCCGCCGTCGTGCTGGACGCCACGAACGGTCGGGTGATCGCACTCGCCAGCAAACCCAGCTACGACCCCGAGCTCTGGAAGGGCGGTATCGACGCGGAGGCCTACGAGGAACTTCTCAGCGACAACGCCAAGGACCCGCTGACCTCACGTGCCGTCCAGGGCCAGTACCCCCCGGCGTCGACGTTCAAGGTGAACTCGCTCGCGGCGGCGGCGGAGAACGGTGTCCCGCTGGACCGCAGCTTCGGGTGCCCCAGCGCGATCACCGTGGGAGGCCGCTCCTTCCAGAACTACGAGGGCAGCTCACACGGCACGTTGAGCCTGCACGAGGCGATCGTGGTCTCCTGCAACACCGTATTCTACCAGATCGCCCACGACATGTGGCGCTCGGACGGGGGAACCACACCCGACGACAATCCCACGGACGCGATGAGCACCATGGCCCACGACTTCGGGTTCGGTAAACCCACGGGGGTCGACCTGCCCCACGAGAGCTCCGGACGCGTCCCCGACCGCGAGTGGAAGCGGGAACGCTGGGAGGCCAACCGGGAGGAGGTCTGCGAGCACGCCGAGAAGGGCTACCCCGAGGTGCGCGAGGAGGACCCGCAGCAGGCGTCGTACCTGAAACGGGTCGCCAAGGAGCAGTGCGCCGCCGGGTACAAGTGGCGGGCCGGGGACGCGGTCAACTTCTCCATCGGCCAGGGGGACGTACTGGTCACGCCGTTGCAGCTCGCACGCGCCTACGCGGCGATCGGCAACGGGGGAACACTGTACGAGCCGCGCGTCGGAAAGGCCCTCGTCTCTCCCGGCGGGGAACAGACCAGGAGGATCGAGCCCGAGAAGGCGGGTGAACTGCCGCTCTCGGAGGAGACCCTCGAGTACATCCAGGGTGCCCTGAAGGATGTTCCCAAGGAGGGAACCGCGCGGGGGACCTTCGGTGACTTCCCCCAGGGCAAGGTTTCGATCTCCGGGAAGACCGGGACCGCGACCGGGAGGAACAAGGAGGAGTCGGCCTGGTTCGCCTCCTACGCGCCCTCGGACGACCCCAGGTTCGCTGTCGTGGCCCTGATCTCGCAGGGCGGAACCGGCGGAACGAACGCCGCCCCGGTCGCCCGGGAGATCTACGACGGTATCTACGGGTTCGGGGCACCGGACGGCTCCGAGGGCGACGAGGACGACGGCGGCGGAGGGGGAGAGCCCGCCCTGCCCGACGGGGAGCCTCCCGAGAAGCTGCCCGATGTCGAGGCGGGTTCTCCCGCGGCATCCGAGTCCGACTGACGAGGCGTCCCGAGGAAAGGGGAGCGCATGGCGTCCCAGCTCACCTCGCGAGCATCCCGCTGGTGGCCTCGCACCGTGGGGCGGCTCGCTACGGCCCTGCCACCGGGACGGGTCGACTGGACGCTTCTCGCCGCCGTGGCGGCGCTGTCCGGGATCGGGATGCTGCTGGTCTACGCGGCCACGTACAACCCCGGTGACGCGCAGGGAGCGTGGAACTTCCTGGAACGCCACGCGCTGCACCTCGTGTGCGGGGCCGTCGCCTGCGTGGTGGCCGCTGCCCTCGACTACCGGATCCCGCGGGCGTACGCGCCGGTGGTATTCGTCGTCGCCGCCCTCGGCCTGGTGCTGGTGCTGACCCCCCTCGGCGAGGTCATCAACGGGTCACGTTCCTGGATCGTCGTCGCCGGGGTGCAGATGCAGCCGGCGGAACTCGCCAAGATCGCGCTCGTCGTCGCGATCGCGATGCTGTTGGGCGAACCCCGGGACGGGGAGACCGCGCCCACCAGCCGCGACGTGCTGTTCAGTCTGGCGGCGCTGGCCGCCCCCCTGGGGCTGGTCCTCGCGCAACCCGACCTCGGCACGGCGATAGTGCTGGGCGCCATCTACCTGGGAATGCTGACGATGTCGGGAGCACCCGTCCGCTGGATCGTGGGTCTCCTGGGGTGCGGAGTGCTCTCCGTGGCGGCCGTGTGGTGGTTCGGGCTGTTGGAGAGCTACCAGGTCGCTCGTTTCACGAGCTTCATGGATCCCCAGGCCGACCCGCGGGGCACCGGTTACAACGCCACCCAGGCGATGATCTCCGTGGGGTCGGGGGGTCTCAACGGCACGGGGTACCTGCAGGGAGAGCAGACCAGCGGGCGTTTCGTTCCCGAGCAGCACACCGACTTCATCTTCACCGTCGCCGGCGAGGAGTTCGGTTTCATCGGGAGCGCGACCATCATCGTCCTGTTCGCCCTGGTCGTGTGGCGGGTGCTGCGGATAGCGGCGAACTGCCAGCAGCCCTACGCGCGGCTTGTCTGCGTGGGAATCGCCGTGTGGCTGTTCACCCAGGTGTTCATCAACGTCGGAATGACGCTGGGCATCATGCCCATCACGGGTCTGCCGCTGCCGTTCGTGTCCTACGGGGGGACGGCGACCGTGTCCCAACTGCTCGCGGTGGGTCTGGTGCTGGGTATCAACGCGCGCCACCGTGGTTTCGAGTGACCACCCGGTGTGGAACACCACCGCCGCGGCCCCGAACGCGCGGGGGACACGAGGAGTGGACGCCCCGTGCCCCGGACCGTGACTGCGTACATTCCCCGGTCGGGAGCGACCTTAGGCTGGGGTGGAGAGTCCGGTCCGGTGTCGGAGGCCGGACATCCGTATCCCGTCCAAGCGAAAGGCACGTCCGATGCCCGTTGAATCCGTGTACCCACGGTTGGAGGAGCTGCTGCCCGAGGTGCAGAAGCCAGTCCAGTACGTGGGAGGCGAACTCAACTCCGTCGTCCGGGACTGGGACGAGGCACAGGTCCGCTGGGCCCTGATGTACCCGGACGCCTACGAGGTCGGCGTCCCCAACCAGGGCGTGCAGATCCTGTACGAGGTGCTGAACGAGCGCACCGGTGTGCTGGCGGAACGGACCTACGCGGTGTGGTCGGACATGGAGGGGCTCATGCGTGAGCACGGGATCCCCCAGTTCACCGTGGACGCGCACCGGCCGGTGGGCGCCTTCGACATACTCGGCATCAGTTTCGCCAGTGAGATGGGCTACACCAACACACTCACCGCGTTGGACCTGGCCGGGATCCCGCTGCACAGCGCCGAGCGCGACGGGAGCCACCCACTGGTGGTGGGAGGCGGCCACGCCATGTTCAACCCGGAGCCCCTCGCCGACTTCCTGGACGCGGTCGTCCTCGGCGACGGTGAACAGATCGCGTTGGCCATGACCGAGATCGTCCGGGAGTGGAAGCAGGAGGGAGAACCGGACGGCAGGGAGGGGCTGCTGCTGCGTCTGGCCAGTACCGGCGGCGTGTACGTGCCCCGCTTCTACGACGTCACCTACCTGGAGGACGGGCGCATCGCCGGGTACACCCCCAACCGTCCGGGTGTGCCGCGGACCGTGCAGAAGCACACGGTGATGGACCTGGACCAGTGGCCGTACCCGAAGAACCCGCTGGTGCCGATCGCCGAGTCGGTGCACGAGCGCTACAGCGTGGAGATCTTTCGCGGTTGCACGCGCGGGTGCCGCTTCTGCCAGGCGGGGATGATCACCCGTCCGGTCCGGGAACGGAGCAAGGAGACCGTGACCCGCATGGTGGAACAGGGGGTGGCCTCCTCGGGGTTCCAGGAGGTCGGGCTGCTGTCCCTCTCCAGCGCGGACCACAGCGAGATCGGTGATATGACGAAGGGGCTCGCTGACCGCTACGAGGGCACCAACACCGGCCTTTCCCTGCCCTCCACCCGGGTGGACGCCTTCAACGTCGACCTGGCCAACGAGCTCACCAGGAACGGGCGCAGGTCCGGGCTGACGTTCGCTCCCGAGGGGGGAAGCGAGCGGATGCGCAAACTGATCAACAAGATGGTCACCGAGCAGGACCTCATCCGTACCGTCACCGACGCGTACGCGTCCGGGTGGCGCCAGGTCAAGCTCTACTTCATGTGCGGGCTGCCCACGGAGAGGGACGAGGACGTCCTGGCCATCGCCGACCTCGCCACCGAGGTCATCCGGGTGGGACGCGAGACCACCGGCCGGAAGGACATCCGCTGCACCGTCTCCATCGGCGGTTTCGTCCCCAAGCCGCAGACCCCGTTCCAGTGGGCCGGACAGACCCCCCACGAGGAGGTTGACTCCCGGCTGCACAAGCTCAAGGAGACGCTGCGCGGCGACCGCCGCTACGCCAAGGCGGTGGGACTGCGCTACCACGAGGGGCGCCCCTCCATCATCGAGGGGCTGCTCTCCCGCGGCGACCGCCGTGTCGGCCGGGTGATCGAACGCGTGTGGCGGAACGGTGCCCGCTTCGACGGTTGGAGCGAACACTTCTCCTACGAACGGTGGCGGGACTGCGCCGCGGCCGAGTTCGCCGAGGAACCGGTGGACATGGACTGGTTCACGGTTCGGGAGCGCGACCGGGAGGAGGTGCTGCCGTGGGACCATCTCGACGCGGGGCTGGACCGGGAGTGGCTCTGGCAGGACTGGCAGGACTCGCTGCATGGCCAGGACGCGGTGGAGGTGGACGACTGCCGCTGGAGTCCCTGCTACGACTGCGGAGTGTGCCCGACCATGGGGACGGAGATCCAGATCGGCCCGTCGGACCCTTCCAGGTCGCTGCCGCTGACGGTGCTGTGACGTGCGGCCCGGCGCCCCGCTCACGCCGGGCCACACACCCGGTTGGACGGCTACCGGGGGGCGCGGGTTTGCATCCGAGGCAAAATCAGTCGAAAAAATCCGGTGCTCCGCTGAGCCGCAGCGCATGGCAGGGGTACCCGGCTGTCCGGACCGTCCGGTACGTCCCGGGCCGGGAACGCTTTTCAACAGTGACCGTGATGGGAACAGCACTCACGAGTGCGCTCCGGCACACGGCGTTCCGCTATGCGGCGACGTATCTGCTATAAGCCACATAGCGGTTTTTACCCTGGGGTAGTGGTACACGCCCGCCGACAGGCACCGTAGGCTGAATGAGAGATGGATTTCCCAGGTGGGGTGCCGAACGGGAATTGGCACCCCGGCGTAGGGAGTTACCAAAGAAAGGAGTTGCGCTGCCCCCCGCATCTGAGGGCAACATCGCGCCTTCCACCGGAGAGCCGGTCCAACGGCTGCGCGTCCGTTACGCCAAACGCGACCGGATGCGGTTCGCGAGCCATCGCGACATCGCCCGGGCGCTGGAACGGGCGCTCCGCCGTGCGGAGCTGCCTGTGGCGTTCTCAGCGGGGTTCACGCCGCACCCGAGGATCTCCTACAACGGCGCCGCCCCGACAGGGGTGGCCAGCGAGGCGGAGTACTTCGATCTCAGCCTCACTGAGTACCGCGATCCGCAGTACGTGCGCGTCCTGTTGGACAGCGCCCTTCCCGAGGGGGTGGACGCGGTGGAGGCCGCGCAGGCGGGAGCGGAGAATCTCGCTGACCGGCTGCAGGCCTCGGTATGGACGGTGGAAATGCCGGGCGTCACCCTCGAGGGCGCCACGGAGGCGGTAGCCGCGTTCCGCGCGGCTGACACCGTGGAAGTGGAGCGGCTCACCAAGAAGGGCCGCCGCCGCTTCGACACCCGTGCGGCCGTCGTCCATCTGGAGGTGGACAGGCGCGCCACAACGGACCAACAGAAAACATGTGCAATACTCCGAATGGTCGTACGGCACACAACACCCGCCGTTCGGCCGAATGATGTGGTGACCGGTCTTCGTCACGTGGCCGGCCTCGCGCCGCTGTCATCACCGCGTATGACCAGGCTGGCGCAGGGGCCACTCGACGACGCGTCGGCCGTGGTCACCGATCCGTTCGCTGCGGAGAACGCGGCCGCCCAGGGTACTGGACGGGAAGAGGCCGCTCCCGGCAGGGACACGGCAGAGGTGGACACGGCCGGGGACCCGCACCGACCGGCCCAGCTCGCGCGGAGTTCACACCATGAGTGATCTCACTCGAGGGGCGTGGGCGACTTTCAAGGACTTCGCCTTGGTAGTGGTAACAGCACTGCCGGCGCCAACATAGCGACGACGGTCCTCGCGCGCAGCGGCAAGGGACCGCGAGCCGCGCCCGAGGGCCCTGACGGGAGACCGCCCGGATGCTCGACAACGAGCCCAACAGCGGTGCTGACGACACCGTGGGTACAACTGAAACACCAGAGTCAGGCCGGACCACGACATCCGCGCCACCACAGGACACCGAGGTCAAGGTGGACCTGCCGGGTGAACTCAGCGGAGCCGTGCGTCCTCCCGGTCCGCCTCCGGATCCGGCACCGATCGACACCGGTGGTGCCGGGCCGATGACGACTCTCGCCGGGACAGGCGTCCCGGAAGTGACCGTCAACTCGGGAGGGGGCGACCAGAGGGAGGAGGAGTCCCGGCCAGCGCGCGCCAGTAGCCCGTCCGTGGCTCCCGTTACCCCGGAAGAGCCGCGGGAGGAACCCGACGGTGGCACGCACACGCGCGCGGCCGGAGCCGAGTCCTCCACCACCTTCCAACCACCGATGGTGGTGTTCCAGCCCCCGACTGCCGGGGGGACAGGCAATTCCACCAGCGGTAACGGGGACTCCGGCACCCAGGAAGCGGAGGTCTCCGAGGACGACACCGCGGAGGACGGGAGCGACGAGAGCGTCTCGACCGAGGAGAGCGGGGAGGAACGCCCCTCGCGGCGCCGGCGCCGGCGCGGCGGCCGTGGTCGCGGGAGGGCACGCTCGACCGCGGAGTCGACCGAGTCGGTCCAGGGCGACGAGGAGAACCCCGCTGGAGAGTCCGACTCCGAGGCTGGGGCGAGCGACGCCCAGCACCGGGAGCAGGACTCCTCTCCGGTCGGGAGCGCGGACCAGGCGGAGTCCGGGGACGCCGCGCAGGGGGCGGAGTCCGAGGAGACGTCCGCCAGCGGGAGGCGTCGCCGGCGTCGGAGGCGCCGTTCCGCGAGTGACAACAGCGACAGCAGTGACAACAGCGCAGCCGAGCCCCAGGACGACCCTCCCAACACGGTGGTCCGGGTGCGGGAGCCCCGCGCTGAGAAACCCGCCCAGGAAGAGGTCCAGGCGGTCAAGGGGTCGACCCGACTGGAGGCGAAGAAGCAGCGTCGCCGCGAGGGGCGGGAACAGGGCCGCCGCCGGGCCCCCATCATCACCGAGTCGGAGTTCCTGGCCCGCCGTGAGATGGTCAAGCGCGACCTGGTCATCCGGCGTTCGGGGGAGCGGACCCAGATCGCCGTGCTGGAGGACGACGTCCTGGTCGAGCACTACGTTGACCGTGCGGCGCACAAGACCTATGTCGGCAACGTCTATCTGGGGCGGGTGCAGAACGTCCTCCCCTCGATGGAGGCGGCCTTCGTCGACATCGGCAAGGGCCGCAACGCGGTGCTCTACGCCGGTGAGGTGAACTGGGACGCCATCGGCATGGAGGGCCAACCGCGGCGGATCGAGTCCGCCCTGAAGTCGGGCCAGTCGGTACTGGTGCAGGTGACCAAGGACCCGATGGGGCACAAGGGCGCGCGGTTGACCAGTCAGGTGAGTCTTCCCGGCCGTTACCTGGTGTACGTCCCCGACGGGACGATGACCGGGATCAGCCGTAAGCTCCCGGACAAGGAGCGGCAGCGGCTCAAGCAGATCCTGAAGAAGGTGATGCCGGAGAACGCCGGCGTCATCGTGCGTACCGCCGCGGAGGGCGCCAGCGAGGAGGAGCTGGAGCGCGACATATCGCGGCTGGCCAACCAGTGGAACTCGATCACCCGCAAGTCGAAGTCCTCCACGGCACCGTCCCTGCTCAGCAGCGAACCGGACCTCACGGTCCGGGTGGTCCGTGACGTGTTCAACGAGGACTTCTCGAGCCTCGTCGTCTCGGGCGAGGAGGCGTGGAACACCGTCGAGGAGTACGTCGACTACGTCGCCCCGCACCTGTCCGAGCGGCTGTCCCGCTGGGAGGGGGACCGGGACATCTTCGAGGCCTACCGGGTCGAGGAGCAGATCAGCAAGGCGCTGGAGCGCAAGGTGTGGCTGCCCAGCGGGGGATCGCTGGTCTTCGACCGCACCGAGGCGATGACGGTCGTCGACGTGAACACGGGGAAGTTCACCGGCCAGGGGGGTAACCTCGAGGAGACGGTGACCAAGAACAACCTGGAAGCGGCCGAGGAGATCGTGCGCCAGCTCCGGTTGCGCGACATCGGCGGCATCATCGTGATCGATTTCATCGACATGGTGCTGGAAAGCAACCGGGAACTGGTGTTGCGGCGGATGCTGGAGTGCCTCTCCCGGGACCGCACCAAGCACCAGGTGGCCGAGGTCACCTCCCTGGGACTGGTGCAGATGACGCGTAAGCGGGTTGGCCAGGGGCTGCTCGAAGCTTTCTCGCACACGTGCGAGCATTGCAACGGACGCGGTCTCACGTTCTCGGCCGAACCCGCCGCTCAGAGCAAGGGCCAGGGCAACGGCAGCGGCCGGAAGAAGAAGGGCAAGGCCGGCTCGGACAAGGCGGACCAGCAGGACGCCAGAGAGGAGGAGTCCTCCTCCCGCAACGATGCGGAGGAGACGCCTGGCGAAGCCGATCCCTCGGCGGTGGAGACGGAGAAGACGCAGAAGAGCTCCGCCAAGGGGAACTCGCGCAAGGGCAAGAAGAGTGACTCCGGTGCGGGGTCCGACGGTTCGGCCGCGAAACAGGCGTCCGCGAAGCGGAGTTCGCGCAAGAGCAAAAAGAACACTGACGGGCAGGACACCGGCTCCGGCGGCAGCGAGAACACCGGGGAGGGCACCTCCACCGGTGATGACGCCGAAGCGTCCGCGGCCGACGGGGAGACCGGTGAGGCCTCCGGAGGCTCCGACCGGTCCCGCCGGCGGCGCACACGGCGCTCCAAGAACACCAACGCGTCATCCGACCCGACGGTGGTGGAAGCGGGCTGATCCGTGCCGGAGCTGCGGTGCCGAACCGTGGCGTGCAGGTTGCCGGGTGGTAGGTGGTAATCTGAGGGATGGTGCGTCGGCGCGCCCCTTCGTTCGCGCGCCCGAGACCTACCTTTCCACCCCACCCTCCGGACGGGAGACCGGTGGGTTGAGACCGCGGTCAGTTAAGAGCGCATTCTAGGAAGAACGAGCAGGAAGAGAGTTCCCCGGTGTACGCGATCGTGCGAGCGGGCGGCCGACAGGAGAAGGTGTCCGTCGATGACGTTCTGGACATCGACAGAGTTCCCGACGATGCCGGTTCAACGGTGACATGGGATCCGCTGCTTGTCGTCGATGACGGCAAGGTTGTCAGCGACTCCACCGAACTGGGCGGGTACAAGGTCACGGCCGAGGTCCTCCGCGAGGTCAAAGGGCCAAAGATCAACATCGTCAAATTCAAGAACAAGACCGGTTACATGAAGCGCCAGGGGCATCGGCAGACATACACCCAGGTGCGCGTCACCGGTATCGGGGCGAAGTAGGGGAGGAACTCGACATGTCGACCAAGAAGGGTGCTTCCAACACTCGCAACGGTCGCGATTCCGTTGCGAAGCGGCTTGGTGTGAAGCGTTTCGGCGGTCAGCAGGTGAAGGCTGGCGAGATCCTCGTGCGGCAGCGGGGAACCCGCTTCCACCCCGGGAAGAACGTGAGCCGGGGCGGCGACGACACGCTGTTCGCGCTCGTCGCCGGCGAGGTGCAGTTCGGCAGCTGGCGCGGCCGCGAGAAGGCAGTGAGCATCGTTCCGGCCGAGGCCCGGGAATAGGCCGGCGGCACGGCGACGTAGTGGCGTGTGGGGCGGGCCAACACGGGTGTTGGCCCGCCCCACACGTATTCCGATCACACAGGGCCCGTTCCGGGCCGGCAGCTGCGGTACGACCGTGGTGAACCCGGCGGAGCAGGGCAGGGGAGGGGACACATGCCCGATTTCGTCGACGAGGCGGCCTTGCATGTCAAGGCCGGGGACGGCGGGCACGGCTGTGCCTCTGTGCATCGGGAGAAGTTCAAGGCTTTCGGTGGCCCGGACGGCGGCAACGGCGGCAAGGGCGGTGACATCGTCCTGGAGGTCGACCGCAACACCGCCACGCTTCTCGAGTACCAGCGCCGTCCGCACCGCAAAGCCCGCAACGGCACCCCCGGGCAGGGGGCGAACCGGCACGGCGCCAACGGGGAGAAGCTGGTCCTCTCCGTTCCCGACGGGACGGTCGTGCGGGGCAGCGACGGCGACGTGGTCGCCGACCTCGTAGGACACGGCACGCAGCTCGTTCTGGCCAAGGGCGGAACCGGCGGCCTGGGAAACGCCGCACTGGCGTCGCCGAAACGCAAGGCCCCCGGTTTCGCGCTGAAAGGCGAGCCGGGCGAACAGTTCGACGTCCGGCTGGAGCTCAAGACCATCGCGGACGTCGGACTCATCGGTTTCCCCAGTGGTGGGAAGTCCTCGCTGGTCGCCGCGCTCTCCGCGGCCCGTCCCAAGATCGCCGACTACCCGTTCACCACCCTGATCCCGAACCTCGGCGTCGTCGAAACCGACGCCTCGCAGTACGTGGTAGCCGACGTTCCCGGTCTCATCCCGGGGGCGAGCTCCGGACGGGGGCTCGGGCTGAACTTCCTGCGGCACGTGGAACGGTGCTCGACCCTGGTCCACGTCCTGGACTGCGCCACCTACGAGCCGGGACGCGACCCGGTGAGCGACATGGACGCGATCGAGGAGGAGCTGGCCGCCTACGGCGAGCAGACCGGAATCGACCTCACCGACCGTCCGCGGATCGTCGTACTCAACAAGGTGGACGTTCCCGACGCGCAGGAACTCGCCGACATCGTCACCCCGATGCTGCACGAGCGGGGGTTGCGCGTGATCCGCGTGTCCGCCGCGACCCATACCGGGCTGCGTGAGCTTTCCTACGCCATGGCCGAACACGTCGAAGCCGCCCGCGCGGCCGCTCCGGAACCGGAACCCAGCCGCACAGTGCTGCGCCCGCCCCGGATGGGCGAGACACCGTTCGAGGTGGTGCCGCTCGGGGACAACACCTTCCGGATCCGCGGGGACAAGCCGGCGCGCTGGGTGCGCCAGACCGACTTCACCAACGACGAGGCTGTCGGCTACCTCTCGGACCGCCTCAACCGGTTGGGTATCGAGGAAGCCCTGGCCGAGGCGGGCGCCGCTGACGGAGCTGAGGTCTACATCGGTGACGAGGACGACTCCGTCGTCTTCGACTGGGACCCGAGCGCGACGCCGGGCCAGTCACCGGCAGGCCCGCGCGGTAGTGATCCCCGGCTAGGCTGACACCGCGCGGGAGTCCTCTTTCCAGCCTGTCACGGCACTGCGACGGGAGGAACGGTCGTGCACGACCAACAGTCGGAAGAAGGCGAAACAACGGGAAAGCTGTCGAGGATCGCCCGGGCCCAGCGGATCGTGGTGAAGGTGGGCTCCTCGTCGCTGACCACACCCGCCGGCCGCATCGACCGGGAACGCATCAGCGAACTGGTCGAGGTCCTGGCCGAACGCCGGTCCGGCGGGACCGAGCTGGTGCTCGTCTCCTCGGGCGCGGTGGCCGCCGGCATGACTCCCCTGGGGCTGGCGGCACGCCCACGCGACCTGGCTACCCAACAGGCCGCCGCGAGCGTCGGACAGGGGCTGCTGGTGGCGCACTACACGGCCGAGCTGTCCCGGCACGACCTCACCGCCGGACAGGTCCTCCTTACGGTGGAGGACCTCATGCGGCGCGTGCAGCACCTCAACGCGCGACGCACACTGCGTCGTCTGCTGGACATGGGGTCGGTGCCGATCATCAACGAGAACGACACGGTCGCCACGCACGAGATCCGTTTCGGGGACAACGACAGGCTCGCCGCGCTGGTCGCGCACCTCATCCACGCCGACGCCCTGCTGCTGCTCTCCGACGTGGACGCCCTCTACGACGGGAACCCCTCCCGTCCCGGAACGCGACGGATCGCCGAGGTGAGGGGCCCCCGGGACCTGGAGGGCGTGGACATCGGGAGTGTGGGGAAACGCGGTGTGGGAACCGGCGGTATGGCGACCAAGGTGGAGTCGGCCCGTATCGCCACGGAAGCCGGAGTCCCCACGGTGCTGACCTCGGCGACCAACCTTCGCGCCGTGCTCGCGGGGGAGCCGGTGGGGACCCTGTTCTCGGCTGTCGACCAGCGGCGCCCGTCGGTCCGGCGGCTCTGGCTCGCGCACGCGACAGCGGGCCGGGGGAGTGTCGTCCTCGACCCCGGAGCGGTGCGCGCCGTGGTGCGGGAGAACGCCTCGCTCCTGCCCGCGGGCGTGGTGAGCGTCGACGGGGAGTTCGCGGCGGGCGACCCGGTGGACCTGCGGGACGAGGACGGCAGGATCGTGGCGCGTGGGCTGGTGAACTACGGCTCCGCGGAGATCCCCGAGCTGATGGGGCGTTCCACCCGCTGGCTGGTACGTGAACACGGGCCGGAGTACCACCGCGAGATCGTGCACCGGGACGACCTGGTCCTGCTCCTCGCCGGGGAGGCCGGAGACGACCCCGGATCCCCGGCCGGGGCCGGGGATCAGCCCGTGAGCCGGGAGACGAGCGCCTCGGCGTCCGCGCGCTGAAGCTCGACTCCGAATAGGTCCGTCAGAGCGGCGGGAACCTCGCCGGCCTCCAACTCCCGCGTCTCCTGCCGCGACGCGTCCTGCCCCGGAAGCGCCGTGGTCAGGGTCCGGCCGTCCAGTACGTGCAGCCGGTCGTCGAAGACGCGCTGCAGGAAGGGGCGCTGCGCGAAAGGGGAACGAGGGTGGGTGGCGATGTAGTGGTTGCCCACGGTGTAGTCGACGGGGAACTGGGGCGTGAGTCCGAACCCGTGCCGGTCGAACCACCCGCTGGACCGCCACTCGTACAGTATCCAGCCCTCGGTTCCGGGGGCGACGGGACCGCGTTCGAGACGGTACCGCCAGTCCCCGGCCCCGGCCTCCGCGCCGTCGGCCAGTTCGATGGGGGTCAGCGGGCTGGCGCCGAATCCGACGTCGCTGATCCACACCTGTCCGGTCTCTGGGGTTTCGGCCGTCTCGACCCGCAGTAGCGCGTGTGTGGCGGGGGTGAGCCTGTCCTGCCCCATGCGGGCGCGCCCGACGAGACCGGTGACGCCGAACCCGAGGCGTTCCAGGGCGGCGGCGAACAGGGTGACGTGCTCGTAGCAGTACCCGCCGCGTCGGCCCGGGAGCACTTTGTCCTGGATCGCGGCGAGGTCCAGGGAAACGCCGCGCCCGAGGATCACCTCGAGGTTCTCGAACGGCACCGACAGCACGTGCGCGCGGTGCAGCGCCCGCAGGGTGGCCAGGTCCGGTGCGCGTCCACCGTCGTAGCCGATGAACGCCAGGTAGGACTCGAGGTCGAACCGGTCACTGCTCCACAGGGGGTACATGGTTGCGCCTTCCACTAGGGTCCCGTCCGATGGACGCCTGTCCTGCTGTGCGGCACGGTCGGCACCGCGCCGGCGATGTTCCCGTCGGTCGAGGGAGGCCCCGTTCCGCCAGTCGGGACCCGGTCGTCGGCAGGGCGCCGCGTGCTCGCGACAACATGCAACCGCGGCCGACGGTCCGGGATTCCCGGCGGCGCGATGAGGGACGCCACTCACCGCACCCGGGGCGCGCCGCGCCGCTGTACCGCCGCGGAACCGCGGGAGGGGAGGTGGTGTGCGGGAACCGCGCGGTTTAGGCTGCGCCCATGCTGCCCACCACCTACGAGTACGACACCGAGCTGCTGCGGGACGGGGCGGTGCTTGAGCTGGACGGTGTGCTCTACCAGGGGCGCACGGTGCTGGCACCGGGAGCGGACACGTTCGCCCCGTTGCGGGGCTGGGCACGCCACCTGGCCCGCTATCTCAACGCGCCCGTCACCTGGCGGGCCGCCTACGACGGCACCACCGTCCAGGAGGGCACGGAACACCCCGCTTGACCAGCGAGGGTCGTGCGCTACCGGAACCGGGAGCCCCCGAGGAAGGGCGGTGCTCACACCCGGCGGGCGCTCTCCGCACCGCACTTGGCGCAACGGAACCTCCGGTCGCTGTGCAGCACCCAATCGTGCTCGCCACCGTTGGGGCACACCGACAATGGTTCCCCTCCTCGCAACGTGCCTCCCGGAACGGGGACAAGGTACCGCCGTTGTTTATCCGCTGTCCGGAAAAACACTAAGAACCCCGCTGTGCGGGAACGAGACGAGCGTCGGCCCGGTCCCGAGGCGGCGAGGGGCAGCGTCCCGTCCGACGGGCGGGGGCCGTCGGACAGGCACTAGGCTGACGGTCGGACCACCAGCCAGAGAATCCGGAAGGGCGAACGAGGGAATGACCGACACCGAGCGCGCGGTCCATGCCGCAGCCCAGCGTTCCCAGGAGGCGGCGGCGGAGCTCGCCCCGCTCACCCGGGCGGCGAAGGACGAGGCGTTGTCCGCCATGGCCGACGCTCTGGTGGACAACGCCGAGTCGATCGTGTCCGCCAACGCCCAGGACATCTCCCGCGCACGTGAGGCGGGGGAGACGGAGGCCGTTATCGACCGGCTCGCTCTCTCCCGGGAACGGGTCGGCGGTATCGCCGAGGCGGTACGTGCCATAGCCGATCTCCCGGACCCGGTGGGCGAGGTGCTGCGCGGCAACGTTCTTCCCAACGGGCTGGAGCTGCGCCAGATCCGTGTTCCGCTCGGCGTGATCGGCATCATCTACGAGGGGCGGCCCAACGTCACCGCCGACGCCGCGGCGTTGTGCCTGAAGAGCGGGAACGCGGCGCTGCTCCGCGGATCGTCCTCGGCGTACGCGTCCAACAGCCGTATCGTCGAGGTGCTGCGCGGCGCCGTGGAGAAAACGGCGGTTCCCGCGGACGCGGTGCAGCTCGTACCGGGAAGCGGCCGGGAGTCGGCGCAGGCGCTCATGCGGGAGCGCGGTCTGGTGGACGTGCTCATCCCGCGCGGGGGCGCCTCCCTGATCCGGACCGTGGTGCGGGAGTCCGCCGTTCCGGTGGTCGAGACTGGGGAGGGCAACTGCCACGTGTACGTCGACGAGGCCGCTGATCCGGAGAAGGCCGTGGCGGTGGCGGTGAACGCCAAGACGCAGCGCTACTCCACGTGCAACACCGCGGAGACGCTGCTGGTGCACGCCGGGATCGCCGAACGCGTCCTACCCCGGGTGCTGCGTTCCCTGCGGGAGCTGGACGTCACCGTACACGGCGACGAACGGGTCCAGGAGTGGGACGAGACGGTGGTCGCGGCCACCGAGGAGGACTGGGCCACCGAGTACCTGTCCGCGGACCTCGCCGTGCGGGTGGTGGACTCGATGGACGAGGCCCTCGGACACATCCGCACCCATTCCACCCGGCACACGGAGGCGATCGTGACCGACTCGCAGGCGGCGGCGCGCCACTTCACCTCCCGGGTGGACGCGGCCGCGGTCATGGTCAACGCCTCCACCCGGTTCACCGACGGCGGCGAGTTCGGTTTCGGCGCGGAGATCGGGATCTCGAACCAGAAGCTGCACGCCCGCGGCCCGATGGGGCTTCCGGAGATGACATCCACGAAGTACGTCGTCACCGGGGACGGGCACGTGCGGTAATGCTCGGATAACGGTACGTCCATCAATCCGGTAACCAGGAAGTCGTTTCTTATGCAGCATTGATGCGGAAACCGCTACGATGCCCGTGTTCGCGGCGTTTTCGGACAACAAGGAGCCCCCCATGACTGACTCCGGACCGGAGCCTCCCGCCACCAGCGGCGTGTCCACCGCGCCCTCGGGCGGCAGCGGGAACGACTACGACTTCGGTGTTCCCACCGCGGCACGCGTCTACGACGTGATGCTCAACGGCAAGGACAACTACGCCGTAGACCGGCAGGTAGCCCAGGCCAGCCTGGACGTGATGCCGGAGCTGAAGGACATCGCGCTGCACAACCGCGCCATGCTGGACCGGGTGGTCCGGTACCTGGCCAGGGAAGAGGGCATAACCCAGTTCCTCGACCTGGGCTCGGGCCTGCCGACGGTGCGCAACACCCACGAGGTCGCCCAGGAGGCGAACCCCGAGGCCAGGGTGGTCTACGTCGACGACGACCCGCTGGTGCTGGTCCACGGCCACGCCCTCCTGGAGGACAACCCGAACACGAGGGTCGTCACCGCCGACATCCGCGAACCCCGGGAGGTCCTGGACCATCCCGACGTGCGTTCGCTGATCGACCTCGAACAGCCGGTGTGCGTGATGCTGTGCGGGATACTGCACCACATCCTCGACGAGGAGGACCCGGGCGGTATCGTCGACACCCTGCGTGCGGCCGTGCCGTCCGGGTCGTTCTTCTTCATCACCAACTTCACCCGGCTCGGCGACGCCCCGGAGAGCCAGGAACTGGAACGCGTCCTCCTGGAGCAGCTCGGCAGCGGCCGGGTCCGCACCC
Organism: Haloactinospora alba; assembly: GCF_006717075.1. Classification (NCBI taxonomy): domain Bacteria; kingdom Bacillati; phylum Actinomycetota; class Actinomycetes; order Streptosporangiales; family Nocardiopsidaceae; genus Haloactinospora; species Haloactinospora alba. The sequence goes on along the minus strand of NZ_VFQC01000001.1, from coordinate 2,500,701 downwards.
AGGAGGAGCTGGAACGGTTCTTCGACGGCCTGGAGATCCTCCTGCCCGGGCTGGTTCCGCTGCCGCTGTGGCGCCCCGACGGGATCGTGCGCGACAGCACGTCGGTAGCGGCGCGGTTCATGACCGGCGGCGTTGGCCGCAAACCCTAGGAGCCACTCGGCGACCGGCCTCCGCCAACCGGGCCCGGCTCTGGCGGGGCCCTCCGAACGAGCCGTGGGGCGGAAGCGGCGGTTCCGTCCCACGGTGTTGCCGGGGAGTGCCCTCACCCGTCCCACGGCACCGGTGGGGAGGGGGCCGCGCCGCTCACCGTCAGGACGGCGGTGCCGTCCGTACCGTCGGGCCGGAGGAGCGCGCATGCCACCGTGCGGGGGCGCCGCCCGCCACCGTCGGTCTCCACGACGCACGGGGCGGGCTCGCCCACGGCCCGACACCGCCACTGCCCGGTGAGAGAGGGACGCTCCTCGGTGAGAAGCGCGACGATCTCGGCGGCCCGCCCGTCGTGCGGGGCGCGGTCGTAACCGGCGCGGAACCGCCCGAACAGGCCGCCCACAAAGTCACGCCCAGGGGCACTGCGCTGCAGCCGCCAGGGCTCGCCCGTCAGCGCCAGCAGCAGGTTGCGCCGGGCGGGGGAACCGCCTCGGGCTCGGGCCACTGTTCCCGGTACGCCGGGTTGCTGTGCAGGATGTCCATGCGCCAGTCGAGGAGCACGGCCGGCACGTCGTTCCAACCGTCGATGAGGCGGGCGAGGCGGGAGCCGGCCCCCGCGGTGGTCTCGTCCCGGCCGTGCGCGTGGAAACCCGCGAGTTCCAGCGCGTGGCGGTGCTGTGCCGCCTCCAGGCGCAGCGCGCGTGCCACCGCGTCGATCACCTGGCGCGAGGTCGCGACCCTGCCCTGTTCCAACCAGGTGTACCAGGCCAGGCTCACCCCGGAGAGAGCGGCGACCTCCTCACGCCGCAGTCCGGGGGTGCGCCGCCTGGCGCCGACGTTCACGCCCGCCTCCTTCGGAGGGACCCGTTCCCGGTGCGCGCAGGAAGGCTCCGAGAGCGTGACTCTGGGCGTTGTCCATGCCGCACGATCCTATGAGGCGGACTAACAGTAGGTTTCCCTGCCTGGTGCGCCGCGCGCGGCGCACCAGCATGTCCGGCATGGGAAGAAACGAAGCGAACGAACGCGTGTGGCGCCGAGCCGCCGACTCGTCGGAACTCACCGAACCGCGCGTGCTGGTCCGGGTCTTCGTCGACGCCGGCGATCTGGAGGAGACCGTCCGGTACTACGAACGGTTGCAGGAGACAACGGCCGACATGCGCTTTCCGTTCCCGGAGATGGGGCTGCGGCTGGCCGCCGTCGGTTCCTTCCTGGTCATCGCGGGGAGCGCCCGGGACCTGCGCCCGTTCAGAACGACGTCGGCAACGCTGCTTGTCGCCGACATCCGCCCCTACTACGAGCGGCTCGTAGCGGAGGGAGCCGAGATCCTGTTCGGTCCCCGGGAGGTTCCGACGGGGAGGGCGTTCAACGCGCGCCACCCCGACGGGACCGTCCTCGAGTACGTCCACCACCGTCCGGACTCCCACGGGCGCTGAAGCGGGCCGGCGCCCGACGGGAGCTAGCGCGCGGAGGAGTCTCCGTCGCCGCCGCGGTCACTGTCGTCGCGGCGGCCGGAGCCCTTCCACCGTTCGGCCACCGTGTCGAAGATCCTGCCGCCCGCGTTGGCGGCGCTGCCCGCGACGTCCTTCAGGGTGCCCAGCAGCGGGTCCTCGGAACGGTTCCAGGACTCCTTGTAGGAGTTGGCGGCGTTGCGGGCCTCCTCACCGATGGAAGCGTCCCGGTCGGTGTCGCGGCGCGGGTAGTTGCCCTGGAGCACCTGTTCGTAGGAACCGTCGGAGATCCAGCGGTCGAGTTCGGCCATCCGGATGACGGCGAACGGGTGCGTCTGACCCATCAGGCTGAGCAGCTTGATGACACTGTCCCGGGCGTCGCCTCCGCGGTCGTACTCCGCTGCCTGCTCCAGGAAGGCGTCCGGGTTCATCTCCGCCAGGCGCGAGCCGCCCGCCATCTTCATGAGGGCGCGTTTGGCGGACTCCGGGTTCTGCGCGGCGAGCAGCCCCGCACGGTCGCAGGAGAGCTCGGACTTGCGGTGCCACTCCTCCAGAGCGGTGACGATCGCCCGGAGCCCGATATACCCCAGCGGGATCCAGGCGACGCGTGAGGCCAGACGGATGAGCGCGAGCAGCATGGTCCGGTAGACGGCGTGCCCGGAGAGGATGTGGCCGACCTCGTGGCCGACGACGAACCGCTGCTCCTCGGCGTCGAGCAGGTCGAACAGACCCGTGGTCATGACCATGAACGGTTTCTGGCTGCCGATGGCCATGGCGTTGGGTTTGGGGTCCTGCTGGATGTAGAGCTCGGGCACCTCGTCCAGGTCGAGGACGTAGGCGGCGTCCCGGACGTAGTCGTGGACGTCGGAGAACTGGCGTTCGCTGACCCGTACCGCTCCGGCGAGGAAGAGCAGGCGCAGGGCGCGCTCGTTGAACAGGCCGGAGAGTCGCTTGAACACCTCGTCGAACCCGCGCAGGGAGCGCAGGGCCACCAGTGCCCCCCGGTCGGCCGGATGCTCGTAGGCGCGGGAGCTGATGTCGGAGAGTCGTACCCGGGTGCGGTCTGGAGTGTTGGTGGACATGCTCGCATGTTATGCCTCGTGGACAGCCGCACGCCATGGTTTCCGGATTCAAGATATGACGCGATTTCCGCGCGCGTGTCGGGTAGGTGCTGGAAGAGACGCGTGTGGTGGTGCACTAGCCTCGGCACCGGTCAAGGAATCCGGATATCCGGAACGAAACGGAGCGCGACGGTGGCGAACGACGCAGCGAACACTCCGGGTGGGGCTCCAGTACGGCAGTCGGGTCCGCGCCGGGTGGGGATCATGGGCGGGACGTTCGACCCGATCCATCACGGGCACCTCGTAGCGGCGAGTGAGGTCGCGCACTTGTACCGGCTGGACGAGGTCGTCTTCGTCCCCACCGGTCAGCCGTACCAGAAGGATCTCTCGAAGGTGGCCGCGGCAGAGGACCGTTACCTGATGACGGTGATCGCGACAGCGGAGAACCCGCAGTTCAGGGTGAGCCGGATCGAGGTCGACCGCGACGGGCCCACCTACACCATCGACACCCTGCGCGAAATGCGCCGGATGTACGGCGCGGACGTGGACCTGTTCTTCATCACCGGCGCCGACGCGCTGGGTTCCATTCTGAGCTGGCAAAACGTTGACGAACTGTTCGAGCTCGCACATTTCGTAGGCTGTAACCGTCCCGGACACCGGCTCAGCGACACGGACCTGCCGAACGGCAAGGTCAGCCTCGTGGAGATCCCCGCGTTGGCCATATCCTCGACCGAGTGCCGGGAACGCGTCCGGAAGGGCGAACCCATCTGGTACCTGGTTCCCGATGGTATCGTCCGCTACGTCAACAAGACCGGACTCTACCTCGACGCGCAGAACGCGAGGTAGTGTCCCAGGGAGGCTGCTGCTACATCGTGACCGCCACGGACAGGGCCGTCGAGCTGGTGCATATCGCCGCTGAGGCCGCGGCCGAGAAACTCGCGCAGGAGATCGTCGCTTACGACGTCAGTGACCAGCTGGTCATCACTGACGCGTTCTTGCTGTGCTCTGCCCCCAACGACCGCCAGGTGCGCTCCGTCGTCGACGAGATCGAGGACCGCCTGCGACGCCGGACGGACGCCAAACCAGTGCGCCGCGAGGGCGAACGCGACGGCCGCTGGATACTGCTGGACTACGCCGAGATCGTCGTACACATCCAGCATGAGGAGGAACGCGGCCGCTACGGCCTGGAACGGCTGTGGAAGGATTGCCCCACCATCCCCCTGCCCGAGGGTTCCGAGGGGCGGCCGCGTACGGATACCGACACCGAGGACGCGTAACGGGCGCCTCCCGCTTTCGGCAGTTACCCGGTCACTCTTCATTCGTCCGCACCCGAGGGAGGCCCCCTGTGTCCGAGACCCGGCGCATCATCTGCTGGCGGCACGGTCAGACGAGCTGGAACGCGGAGAAGCGTTTCCAGGGCCAGACCGACATCCCGTTGGACGGGCGAGGGCAGGCGCAGGCCGCGCACGCGGCACGGCTGCTCGCGCGCCTCAGGCCGGACGCGATCATCTCCTCGGACCTGCGGCGCGCGGCGGACACGGCGGAGAGGCTCGCCGAGCAGCTGGGGACACCGGTCGAACGTGACAAGAGGCTGCGGGAACGCAACGGCGGCCCGTGGGAAGGGCTGACGATGTCGGAGATCCGCGCCTCCTGGCCGGAGGAGTACACGCGGATGGCCATCCCCGGGGGCGAGGACCTGGAAACGGTCGGCGAGCGTATGCGCGACGCGATCGAACGCGGACTGGAGACGGTTCCGGACGGCGGGCTGCTGGCCGTTGTCAGCCACGGTGCGTCCCTGCGGGCCGCCATCAACCGGCTGTTGGGACTGGCGCCGGAGCAGCGCGAGGTCCTCGGGCCGTTGGGCAACTGCTGCTGGTCCCTGCTCGGGCCGTTGCACTCGGGAGGCTGGCGGCTGCTGGAGCACAACGCCGCCAGCCTGCCCGAGGAACGGGTTCTGGGAGACGACCGGTAGCTCGGCTTGCGGCGGCTGGTTCGACGAATCCGGTGTGCTCCGTTATTGTACTGAGTGTTGGCGGGGAGCAGTCGTCCCGCCGACACGGGGCTATGGCGCAGTTGGTAGCGCGCCTCCATGGCATGGAGGAGGTCTGGGGTTCGAATCCCCATAGCTCCACAGGGCGTTCGCTCGCGGTCGGAGCGGACATCCCGAGCTGCGATCGGCGGTCGGTGGTGGTTCCAGAGGGGGCATCCGGAGGCCGGTTCGCAGAGTCCTGGGAATAGGGTAGGATGAGACCGGTATCCAGGGGCTATGGCGCAGTTGGTAGCGCGCCTCCATGGCATGGAGGAGGTCTGGGGTTCGAATCCCCATAGCTCCACCCGTGAGGGGAACAGTCGGCAGGCTGTTCCCCTTTTTTCGTTGGACCCACCGTGCGCGTACGGGCCACGGGAGGGCTGTTCCGGGGCCGAGCCGTTTCCTGTCCCGTCGCGCGACGGTGAGAACGCGTGTACCAGGGCATAACACCGCCGACCGTGGTTTTTCGCCGTCCCGAAGGAAGCTCCATGTCTCTGACGCTCGGTGGCGGGCCGCTGGCCGACGACAGTCCCGGCACCGCCAACTACACGATCACCTCACCCGGCCGGGCGCTCTACGCGAACACCTTCCCGCGCCGGGTACGAGCGGAGTTGGGCGGGCGTACCGTGCTCGACTCCCGCAACGGCGTGCTGCTGCACGAGACCGGTCTGCTGCCGGTGCTGTACGTCCCCGAGGGGGACATCGACCCGTCCGTCCTCACCGCCAGCGAGCACACCACGCACTGCCCGTACAAGGGGGACGCCGTCTACTGGCACATGACGTCCGGCGGGCGTTCCGTCCGGAACGCGGTCTGGGCCTACCCGTCCCCGACCCCCGAAGCCGCGTGGCTGCGTGGCCTGCGTTCCCTGTACTGGGGAGCCGCCGACGCGTGGTTCGACGAGGGGGAACGGGTGCACGGGCACCTGCGGGACCCGTTCCACCGTGTCGACGCCCGGCCGTCGACCACCCTGGTGCGCGTCGCCTACGGGGACGAGGTGATCGCGCTGAGCGCGAACCCGATGGTGCTCTCCGAGACGGGGCTGCCCAACCGCTACTACCTGCCTCCCGGCGACGTTCGGCGGGAGTTCCTGGAACCCAGCCGCACGAAACGGTACTGCCCGTACAAGGGTCCCGCTTCGTACTGGAACCTGCGCGTCGGACACGACGAGCTCGCCGACGTCGCGTGGTGCTACTCGGACCCGTTGAAGGACGGGCAGGACGTGCGGGACCACTTCTGCTTCCTGCACGACGGGCTGAGCATCACCGAACAGCGGCAGTGACCCGTCGGACCGGGACGGTTCGGGGACGCCGGCGCGGAGTCGGCCGTGGCACGGTAACGTCGCGTGTGTGGCTGAACTTCCCGACGTCGACACGATGCTGGACACCGCCGTGCGCGCTGTGGGCGGAACGCGCCGAGACGGCCAGGTGGCCATGGCGGACGCGGTGGACACCGCGATCTCGGAAGAGGAGCACCTCGTGGTGCAGGCGGGGACCGGAACGGGGAAATCCCTGGCCTACCTGGTTCCCGCGATCCGTTTCGCGATGGCGCAGGAGACCACCGTGGTGGTCTCGACCGCTACCATCGCGCTGCAGCGCCAACTCGTCGAACGCGACCTGCCCAGGGTCGCCGCGGCGTTGACGCCGTTGCTGGACCGCGAACCCACGTTCGCCATCCTCAAGGGCCGCGGGAACTACCTGTGCCGCAGCCGGCTGCAGACGGCCGGTGAGGCTGACCCCGACGGTGCGGAACTGTTCGACGCGCAACAGCTCTCCTCCCTGGGGCGGCAGGTCAAGCGGCTGCGCGAGTGGGCGGAGGAGACCGTCACCGGTGACCGGGACGAGATCGTGCCGGGCGTCAGCGACCTGGCGTGGCGACAGGTGTCCGTCTCCTCGGCCGAGTGCGTGGGCGCGAACACGTGCCCGTTCGGCCAGGAGTGCTTCGCCGAACAAGCGCGCGCTGACGCCTCCGGCGCCGACATCGTCGTCACCAACCACGCGATACTCGCCATCGCTGCGATGCAGGGATACCAGCTCCTGCCCGACCACCAGGTCCTGATGATCGACGAGGCGCACGAGCTGGTGGACCGGGTGACCTCGGTGGCCACGGGGGTATTGGGGGAACGCGCGGTGAACGCCGCCGCCAAACGGGCAGCGCGGTTGTGCGACGCCGAAGCCGTGGAGCGGCTCACCGAGGCCGGCGAGGGGCTGGCACTGATGTTCGGCGAGGTCGACGCGGGAAGGCTCGACCATATCACCGAGGGGCTCGCCGGGGCGGTGAGCCGCGTCCGGGACACCGCGCACGGCTGCATCACCGACATCGGCCCGGCGAGCGAGTACGAGGCGGACACCGCCCAGGAGCGCAGACTCGCCCTGTCGGCGCTCGAGGAGGTGCACGACGCCGCCGCGCGGATCCTCTCCTCCGTGGAGCCGCCGCTGCCGGAGCGCACCGACGTCGTGTGGCTCGACAAGGGGCCGAAGCGCGCCCCGGCCCTGCACGTGGCGCCGTTGCGCGTGGGTGGACTACTGCGGGAGAAACTGTTCGACGAACGCACCACCGTACTGACCTCGGCCACGCTGGCCCTCGGCGGGTCGTTCGCTCCGTTGGCGGCACAGTGGGGGCTCGACCAGGAGGGGCGGCAGGAAGCCGCCCCGGCGAGCGGCGAGGGTGAGGGCGATACCGGTGGTTCCGGTGAGGACACGGGCGGCTCCGGCGGGCACCGTTGGCGAGGGCTGGACGTCGGCTCGCCGTTCGACCACGCCCGCAGCGGGATCCTCTACGTGGCCAAACACCTGCCGCAACCCGGACGGGACGGACTCGACCCGGGATACGTGACCGAGATCGCCGAGCTGATCGAGGCGGCCGGCGGGCGCACCCTCGGGTTGTTCTCCTCCACGCGCGGCGCGAACCAGGCCGCGGAGGAGCTGCGGGAGCGGTTGTCCGTGCCGGTCCTGTGTCAGGGAGAGGACTCCACCGGTCAGCTGGTCGAGAAGTTCGCGGAGGACGAGCAATCCTGCCTGTTCGGGACGCTGTCCCTGTGGCAGGGGGTCGACGTTCCCGGGCCGTCGTTGCAGTTGGTGATCGTGGACCGTATCCCCTTCCCGCGCCCCGACGACCCGCTCGCCTCGGCCCGCCAGCGGGCCGTGGCGGCCAGCGGCGGCAACGGGTTCATGGCGGTGGCGGCGACCCACGCGGCACTGTTGCTGGCCCAGGGCACCGGCAGACTGCTGCGGTCGGCCGAGGATCGGGGAGTGGTCGCCGTCCTGGACCCGCGGTTGGCCACCGCCCGCTATTCCGGGTTCCTGCGCTCCTCCCTGCCGCCGTACTGGGCGACAACCGACCCGGAGGTTCCGCGGGGAGCACTGCGCCGCCTCGCCGAGCGGACGGCTGTCGGGTAGTCCGACGCGCGGGCCGGCTCGCGGTCAACGACGCAGCCGGTAGCCGAAGAGCCGTACGGCATAGCCCGGTGTCTCGTCGTCGGAGGGTTGTATGTACCAGCGGTCCTCATGGTCACCGATGGTGAGCTCGTTCCACAGCATGTCGACGAGTTTGAGCCGTGCCGCCACGGAGGAGTGCGGATCGAGCACGATGGCGTAGGAGTGGTCGGTCAACCGCTGGGTGACCATTCCCACCGACTGCCCGTCCCAGATCGCGGGAACGGGGGCGTGGCCGATGTCGACGCCGCACAGCCGGAGCTGTTCGACCTCCTCGTCGAGGGCTTCCGTGGCGAGCTCCTCGTCGAGTCGGAGCGCGTCCTCCAGCTCGTCCCGGTCCTCGTCGTTGCGCAGGTAGGCGTGGTAGGTGCGGTACCCGCAGGCGGCGCACATCCGCCAAACGACGCACCGGGCGAGTCCGTAGGCGGACTGGGCCTCCCCGATACCGCGGTAGGAACTGACCTGGCGGCTGGCCCCGCATTCGCAGCACAGAGCTGTGAGATCCTGCTTCATCCGTAACTCCCCTCCCCGGTGAGTATGCGATGCGACCCCCTCGTTAGGGAACCGGGTCTCTCCCGGAGCCCCGGCAAAGTGTCGGTATCGATGCCCCAAACTTCGGTATACCTGTCGTGCCGTGCTGCCTGTCCGACGCGGGTGGGCGATCCCCGGGGACGCTCACTCCCTCTCCGGCCCGTCGCCCCGCCGGGGAGGGGAGGTTCCGGAGTCCTCGTCGGGGGGTTCCTTCGCCGCGGCGGTGCCGGCGGTGCCCGCCTTCCTCCCGGACCTGTCCGTACCGCTGTCCTCCTCACCGGAAGTGGTGAGCAACGGGTGCTCGGCGACCGCGTAGCGCTTGATGTACAGGCCCACGAAAGCCTGCAGGCTCGCCCCCGCGGGAAGCGCCAGCAGCGCCCCCGGCGCTCCGAGGACCGCGGCTCCGGCGAGAACCGTCCCGAAAGCTACCGCCGGGTGCATGTCCAGGGTCCTGGCGGTGATACGTGGCTGCAGGAGATAGTTCTCCAGCTGCTGGTAGAGGGTGATGAAGACCAGCATCCACAGTGCCGGCCACGGCCCCTGGAGCAGCGCGACCAGGACCGGTACCGCCCCGCCGATGTACGTGCCGACCGTGGGGATGAACTGCGACAGCACCCCCACCCACAGCGCCAGCGCGAACGCGTAGTGGACGTCGAGGACCAGCAGGGCGACATAGTGCGCTGCCATGGAGATCAGCGCCAGCAGCGCCCGCGAGTAGATGTAGCCGCCGGTCTTGCTGATCGCGATCTCCCAGGCGCGCAGCACCTCCCGCTGGCTGCGCGGCGGAAGCACCGAGCACAGCGCGCGCCGGAATCGCGGGCCGTCCGCGGTGAGGTAGAAGGTGAACAGCGCGATGGTGAGCCCGTTGAACAGCAGGACGAGGAGCTGGGTGCCGGCCCCCCACGCGTTCCCGGCCAGGCTGGACGCGTACTCGTCGAGCCGCCCGCTGGCGTCCGCGACCTCCCGCAACAGGGTGTCCGGGGCGAAGTCGGTGTTGAACGTGTCGTTGACCCACGCCAGCAGCTCTCGGGTCATCGCGGGCAGCGTGTCGGCGAAGTCCAGTATCTGGCCGATCAGCATCGCGCCCAGGACGGTGAAGAACGAGAAGATGATGCCGAAGGCCACGAGCATCACCGCACCGGTCGCCAGCCCTCGTGGCCACCGGTGCTGGTTCAGCCAGTTCACCGCCGGTTCCAGGGCGAGCGCGAGGAACAGCGAGATCAGCAGGAGGACCAGGAGCCCCTGAAGCTGCAGGAACAACCAGCCGGCCACACCGACGGCGAGGACGATACCCACCGCCAGGATCATGGCCCGCGGTAACCACGCGGGCATCCCGCCCTTGTTCGGGGAAGTCATGGCTCGAGGCTATGAGCTGCCCGCGGTCGTTGTGCGCATTTCGGGCGCACCCCGCGGCGTTGCCCCGTGGTACTCAGGGGTTGCGTTTGTTGCGTGCGGTCCACTCCCGCATCCGGTTCGGGTAGCCGACCACCTGCACGTCGTACACCGGAAGGGCGAGTTCGTGCGCGACCCGCCGAATGACCTCCGGCGATCCCACGCGGCGCCGCGTCCACTCCCCGTCGGTGGCGACCGCGACAGCGGTGGTGCTCGTAGCGAACGTCTCGGGCTCGACGAAGAACTCCACGCCCACCCTGCTCGTGGCGAACTCCTTGAGCGCCTTGATGTCGGAGTCCTCGGCGGCACGGTCGAACCGGGCTTTGCTCTGCCGTCTCGCCTTGCGCAGCCTGAACCGGTCTCGCCATCCCATGGTCGTCGCGCTCCCGTCGGTACCGCAGTGCTGGTACGTCTCGGTATCTCGTGATCGCCTCGAACCTGCTGGAGTCGATTCTATCCGTCGTACCATACGGAGTTTTCGCGGATCTCCTGCTTTTGTGTGACTGCGCTGCTACATTCGGTCGTATCCCGTGCTGAGGAGGGGGAGGCAACGGGTCCCCCGGCCGGAATACGGAAAACCCCGGCCCTGCCGGTGGGGCCCGGCGCCGTCGGCACCAGCCGCCGCGGAGGGAGGTGACCGGGTGGCCACGTTCGTGGGGCAGCGGGCCCATCGGGCTGTGCGTGGCCGGCGGGACCCCTCCGGGACCCGTGCCGCAGCCCTCGGCCGGCGGACGCCGTGGCGCGGCCCTCCCAGCCGCCCGCCCGCGCTGCCGCGGGTGGGCGCTCGCCACCGCCACCCGCGGCACGGGCCGGAGCACTCGCCAACGGGACACACCCGTGCGCTGCCGCGTACGGGCGGCTATGCCTACACCAGAAAGGAGGACGGCGCGTCCTCCTCCACCTGACGGTGGGGAACTCCGCGCCAACCGTTCGATGACACTGTGGACGTGGGTGGACAACGCCGCGCAGGAGCTGCGCGCGCACGGGAACACGGCTCTGGCCGAGGCAGTGGAACGGATGCCGCAGCTCGCCGCGGCGGGCGACGTGTCCCAGATCAACGCCGAGCTGCCGGTTGCCCTGCGCTCCGCGCGCTCCCTCGCCGGACACGAGTGGGTGGAGAGCTATCTGGAGCACTGGCCGCTCGCGGCGCGCGTGGGGGACCGGGGAGAGGGCACCTCGGTGCTGGAGGAAACGCAGTCCCGGGTGCGCGCGGCCCACGCCCCGGAAAGGAACGAGGGGTGCCCCCCGGCCGTGTGCGCCGCGGAGAACGTACTGGTCTGCCAGTCCAACATCGACGGTCCGGGGTACGCGGCGGACCGGGCCGCGCTGTTGGCCGAGGCGATGGCGCACACCCGTCCCGGGGAGCCCGCCTGGGAGTCGCTGGTACTGGCCCACTGCGACATGCTGGTTGACGACGAGCGGCCCGACGAGGCCGTGCGGAACCTGGACGTGCGGGCGGAGGAAGCCCGGGCCGCTGGTACCGACGTGAGCCCGGCCTACGGTTTCGGCTACCTTCGTGCGCTGCGTCACCAGGACCGGTACACGGAAGCGCTGCAGATCCTGGACCATCTCGCCGCGCTCAGCACGTGGCCCCGCGGCGCGGCCAACGCCGACGCCCACCGCCGGCTTCGCCTCGAACGGTCGCGGCTGGTGGCCTGGCTCGCCCGGACCGGACAGTGTTCCCCGCAGGAGGCCCGGGAGGCGCTTCCCGACGTCGGGGAGGCGGAACAGCACCCCCGGTTGCGTCCCGGATGGGCGGAGGCGGCTGAGCACCTCGTGGCGGTGGGTGCGCTCGACAACGACTGGCAGCTCGGGGTGCGGATCACGACGTGGTCGCGCTACTGCGAGCGGGTGGGCGCGTACCGCCCGTGCCTGGAGCTTTCCCTGGCGGCCGCCCGGCTGGCGGCGGCCCGCGGAGCGCGCTGGACCGCCCAGGGCGCCCTTCAGCGCGCCCGGCGGGCCCTGGCGGCGGTGCGCCGCAGCGATGACATGGCGGCCGACCTGTCCGAAGCCCGGGAGGAGGTCGACCGCATCCCCCCGGTCGAGCTGCCGGTTCCCGCCGGGGACGCGCTCGACCACCTGCGCCAACAAGCCTCGCAGCACCGGGACCCGGAACGGCAGGCCGACGTCGTGGTGGCCGCGCTGGCCCAGCGTCCGGACGACAGTTCCCTGCTCAACGCGCTCGGTCAGGTGGGAAGGACGCTGATGCTGACCGACGCGGCGGCGGAGCCGCACTGGCGGCACGTGCACCAGGCGCCGGGCGACCAGAAGGCGGCGCTGTCCCTCCTGGAGACGTTGCTCCGCGACAACGACATGGCCGGCGTGCGTACGCTGGTGCGGACGCTGACCGAGGCCGCTGCCTCTCCCGAGCCCACCCGCTGAGGCGGGTGACGGGTCAGGAGGACACGGCCCCTCCCGAGCGGAGCAGGGAAGCTCCCGCCGAGTACCGGAGAGCCGCGGTGGGAAGCCCGGCGCGCCTCCCGCTGGCGAGGACCACGGTGCTTCCCGTGGGCGACGCGTCCCGGTCGGGGAATGTTCCGATCCTGCGCAGCGTCTGTGCCGCGACCGCGTCGGCGGCGGTGAACAGGGGAACGTCAGGCCCCAGCGCGGCGGAGATACTGGCGCTCACCAGGTCGTAGTGGGTACAGCCGAGGACGACACTGGTGGTGTCGCCGGGAGTGCGTTCGGCGGCCCGCCGTACCGCCCCGGCCACCGCGCGCCGGTCCGCGCTCTCGACGGCCTCGGCGAGCCCCACGCACGCCACCTGGGCTACCGCCGTGTCCGGGGCGAAGGACGCTATCAGGCTGTTCTGGTAGCGGCTGTGCGTGGTTGCTGCGGTAGCCCACACGGCGATGGGGGAACCCGCCTCGGCGGCGGGTTTGATCGGTGGAACAGTGCCGACGACGGGAATGTCGGGTTCGAACTCGGCGCGCAGCGCGGACAGTCCGTGTACCGACGCGGTGTTGCAGGGCACGACCACCGCATCGGGGCGCGGGGCCGGAGAGCCGTCGCTGCCGGCGGCGGGAGGCGGATCCATCGCCGCTCGCGCTCCCGCCAGTGCGCGTCCGATCACGTCCTCGGGGGAGCGCGGTCCCCACGGCATGTGATCGGGGTCCATGGACAGCACGAGGTCGGCGTCGGGGCGTGCGGCGCGTAACGCGGCAGCGGTCGACAGCATCCCGAGCCCGGAGTCAACGAGAGCGATGCGCACAGCTCGAGCATACGACGTCCGCCGTGTTACCCGGAACGTTGCCACCTCTACCGCCGGTCGGTGCGAGCGGACACACAGTAGGGGTGCGGCGGAGCGGCGGGAACGGTCCCGCGACGCGGCGCTGGCTCCCCGCAGCGGCCCGGCGATTCCGGAGGCAGGCCGAGAAGAGTGATGTGGGGAATAGGCGGCGGCTGCCAGCATTACCAGAAGGTAGGAATAGAGTGTCTGATGGCCCCAGGCGCGCTCCGGCGCGCTGGCCGGCAACGCCGATGGCGCTGTAGCGCCGGAAGAAGCAGGTGCCCGTGACTCCACCGCAGCGAAACTTCGCCGACCACATCGCAGCCGTGCAGCAGCTACGGCGTGACTTCGCCCAGCTTCCCGAGGACGCGCCAGTGCGGCTGGCCAAACCGACCTCTAACCTGTTCCGGTTCCGCGACTCCTCGGCCGCGCGTCCCCTGGACGTCAGCGCGTTCACCTCGGTGCTGTCCGTCGACCCCCGGGAACGGGTCGCCGAGGTGGGCGGTATGACCACCTACGAGGACCTGGTCGCCGCCACCCTGCCCTACGGGCTGATGCCGCTCGTCGTGCCGCAGCTGCGCACGATCACGCTGGGCGGGGCCGTCACCGGACTGGGGATCGAGGCGTCCTCGTTCCGGAACGGGCTGCCGCACGAGTCGGTGCAGGAGATCGAGATCCTGACCGGCTCGGGTGACACGGTGGTGGCGCGGCGGGACAACGAACACCGCGACCTGTTCTACGGCTTCCCGAACTCCTACGGCACACTCGGCTACAGCCTGCGGCTGCGTATCGAACTGGAGCCGGTCAAACCGTACGTGCACCTGCGCCACCTGCGTTTCGGTGACGCCGACTCCGCGATGGAGGCGTTCACCCGGATCTGCGCCGACGCCGAACACGCGGGGGAACGGGTGGACTTCGTCGACGGGGTCTCCTTCGCGCCCGACGAGCTGTACCTGACCCTGGCCTCCTTCGTGGACACCGCGCCCTGGACCAGCGACTACACCGGGACCGACATCTACTACACGTCCATCCCGCGCTACGCGGACTCCGCCCTGGGCGACTATCTGACCACCCACGACTACCTCTGGCGCTGGGACACCGACTGGTTCTGGTGCTCACGCGCGTTCGGCGTGCAGCACCCGGCCGTACGGCGGTTCTGGCCGCGGGCACTGAAGCGCTCCGACGTCTACCGCAGACTGGTGGCACTGGACCGGCGCACCGACGCCAGCCGGTTGTGGAACCACTACCGCGGCCGTCCGCAGCAGGAGCCTCTGATCCAGGACATCGAGGTCGCCGCCGACCGTGGGGCCGAGTTCCTCGACTTCTTCCACTCCGAGATCGGGATGAGCCCCGTCTGGATGTGCCCCATCCGGCTGCGGGAGCGGGACGCGGAGGTCACCGGGGACTCCCACGTGTGGCCGCTGTACCCCCTGGAGCGGGACCGGCTGTACGTGAACTTCGGGTTCTGGGGCATGGTTCCCATGCGGCCGGGGCAGCGCAGAGCCCACCACAACCGACGGGTTGAGGAGGAGGTGTCCCGGCTCGGCGGGCACAAGTCGCTGTACTCCGACGCCTTCTACTCCGAGGAGGAGTTCTGGCGCTCGTACAACGGCGACGGGTACCAAAAGCTCAAGGACACCTACGACCCGCACGGCCGGCTCCTCGATCTGTACGCCAAGTGTGTCGGCAACAAGTGAACGCGCCCTCCGCGAGACGGTGGCGTGTGGTGAGGAGGAAACGCCCATGCGGCTTGCCGAGATCTTCGAACGTGTCGTCGGTCCGGAGGCGCCGATACGCTTCCGCGCCTACGACGGCAGCGTGTCGGGCGATCCGGACAGCGAGGTCGCGCTCGTCATCCGGACCCCGGTGGCGCTGAACTACCTGGTCCAGGCCCCGGGGGCCCTGGGACTGACCCGTGCCTACGTGGCAGGGCACATCGACGTCGAGGGCGACATGTACACCGCGATGCGGCGCATGTCCGACGTCGTCCTGGAGGACGGGAACAAGCCCTCCGCGCTGGAGCTGGCGAGGATCGCCACGAGTATCGGGTGGGTGAAGTTCGTCAACCGGGTCCCGCCGCCTCCGCAGGAGGTGCGCACCTCCCGCCTCTTCGGCAGGGGGACCCGGCATTCCAAGGGGCGGGACGCCGAGGTGATCCAGCACCACTACGACGTCTCCAACGCGTTCTACGAGCTGGTACTGGGTCCGTCGATGACCTACACCTGCGCCGTGTTCGACTCCCCGGAGGCCTCGCTGGAGAGCGCCCAGTTCCGCAAACACGACCTGGTCGCGCGCAAGCTCGACCTCCAGCCGGGTATGCGGCTGCTGGACGTCGGCTGCGGATGGGGCGGTATGGTCATGCACGCCGCCCGGGAGTACGGCGTGCACGGCCTGGGAGTGACCCTGTCCAAGGAACAGGCGGACTGGGCCAGCGCGCGGATCGAGGAGGAAGGGCTGTCCCACCTCGCGCAGGTGCGCCACATGGACTACCGGGACGTGCCGGACGGCATCTACGACCGGATCAGCTCCATCGGCCTCACCGAACACATCGGGAAGGGGAACGTCCCCGACTACTTCGCCGGGCTGTACACCAAGCTCAAACCGGGCGGCAGGCTGCTCAACCACTGCATCACCCGCCCGCGTAACGACCAGCCGGCGATGAAGCCCGACGGGGTGATCAACCGGTACGTCTTCCCGGACGGGGAGCTCGAGGGTCCGGGCGAGCTGCAGACCATGATGAACGACACCGGGTTCGAGATCCGGCACCAGGAGAACCTGCGCGAGCACTACGCGCTGACGCTGCGCCAGTGGTGCGCCAACCTCGACCGCAACTGGGAAACCGCGGTGAAGGAGGTCGGTGAGGGCACCGCCCGGGTGTGGCGGCTCTACATGGCCGGCTGCATCCTCGGGTTCGAACGCAACGTGGTCCAGCTCCACCAGATACTCGGGGTCAAACTGGCGGGAACGGACGCGAACATGCCGCTGCGGCCGAATTTCGTGTAGGCCGGAGAATGGCCGGATCGGGCCCGTCCTGCCCCGACGCGCGGGGCAGGACGGGCATCATGGAGACATGCCAGACAACGACGGATCCGGTGCCAGCACCGAACGGACCAAACGACTCGCCATAACGCTTATCGACTGCTACACGCGTAAGGACCGTGAAGGGCTGCAACAGGCGGCTGCGGGAGCCGCGGACGACGTCGCTGACGTCACCTCCGAGCTCAAGGTCTTCGCCTCCCTGCTCACCCGGCGGGTCCAGGAGACGGGGGTCGTGTTCAAACCCGCGGACTCCCGGGAGGCCGTGGCGGGGGCGGTCGCGGACATGCTGCCCCCGGAGGTGGAGTTCGCCGTGGTGACGGCGTGGGAGGCCTACTCCGTGGGAGAGGAGGAGACGGCCGAACGTTTCACCAACGGTGATCCCACGATCTACATGCACATGCTCGCCGCTTTCTCCTCCGCGATCGGACTCGCGGTGTACAAGGAGGCCGAGCTGGTGTCCACACTGCGTATCGCGGCGGGACTGGAGGAGTAGGCCGCTGTCCGCCACCACGCAGCGGGTGCGCGGGCTGAGAGTCCGGTGAGGAAAGGAGGACAGGGGCTGTCGTCTCCGGCCAACGGCCCCGGCCCCGATGAACGCGCATCTGGACGGGCACCCGGTCGAACCCGACCAACCCTGGCCCAAGAGTCCGACCAACGTGCGGATCCGCTGTAACACGTGCGGGGAGCTGCGGTTCTTCGCCGACCGGCACGTGGAACACACCGAGGACTACAACCCGGGACCGCACTGCGCCACGTGCGGTGTCCGGATCGAGTTCCGGTGCACCGTGTGCGACTCCGTGTGGCGGCCGCTCTCCTGAACGACCGCCACGGCGCCGTTCAGCGGAGCTCGCGTTTCAGGATCTTGCCGGTGGCGGTCATGGGGAGCGTGTCCCGGAACTCCACCAGTCGCGGGTACTTGTAGCTGGCCAACTGGTCCTTGGCCCAGTCGATCAGGCCCTGCTCCGAGATGTCGGTGCCCTCCTCGGGGATGATGTAGGCCTTGATCTCCTCGCCGTGGGTCTCGTGCGGGACGCCCACGACCGCGGCGAGGCTGACCCCGGGGTGGGCCATGAGGACCTCTTCCAGTTCGCGCGGGTACACGTTGTACCCGCCCCGGATGATCATGTCCTTGGACCGGTCGACGATGAAGTAGAAGCCCTCGTCGTCCCTGCGGGCGATGTCTCCGGTACGGAACCATCCGTTGTGCATCACCTGGGCGGTGGCGTCCGGCCGGTTGTGGTAGCCCTGCATGACGCAGTGGCCGCGGACCGCGATCTCGCCCGGCCCCTCGCCCTCGACGTCGTTGAACTCCGAGTCGACCAGCTTCATCTCCACACCCCAGATCGGTCGGCCGATCGACCCGGGTTTGGCCTTGACCTTGGGGTTGTTGAAGGACACGACCGGTGACGTCTCGGAGAGACCGTAGCCCTCCAGGATCTCCACGCCCAGTTTCTCCTTGGCGTTCTTGACGACCTCGGAGGGAAGGGCGGCGCCGCCGGAGACCGCGGTGCGCAGGGTGCTGGTGATCCGCTCCATGTCGTGCTCGCCGGTGGCGCCGAGCAGCCCCCAGTACATGGTGGGAACACCGGCGAATATGGTCACGCCCTCCCGTTCCATCAGGGACAGCGCCTCGTCACCGTCGAAACGCGCCTGTAGGACCATCGTTCCGTGCCGGTACAGCGGGCAGTTCATCATCGTCGTCTGGCCGAAGATGTGGAACAGCGGAAGCACGCTGAGGAAGACGTCGTGGCCGTTGTCCGCGCCCTCGAACAGGGCGTCCGAGGCCACGGCGTTGAACAGCAGGTTGCCGTGGCTGAGCTTGGCCCCCTTGGGCTGGCCCGTCGTGCCGCTGGTGTAGATGAGTACGGCGGTGTCCTCAGCGCCGGTCTGGACCGCCTCGAAGTGCCCCGGTTGTTGTGCCAGGGCCGCCCAGAGGGTTTCCGCGCCGTCCACGGTGGACTCGGTGGCGCCCGGGGTGGGAGGCAGGTCGATGTAGGTCGTGCACGTGTCGACCTCGTTGTAGGCGGCGAACGCCCGTTCCCCGGTCGGCAGGTCCTCGGTTCCGGTGAAGGCGAACAGGGCCGAGGCACCCGAGTCCTCCAGGTGGAAGGCGATCTCCCGGCTGGTGAGCAGGATGTTGAGCGGTACCACGACCGCCCCCGCTTTGAGCGCACCGAAATAGACGAACGGGAAGTAGGGGGCGTTCGGGCACACCAGCGCCACCCGGTCACCGGGGCGGACGCCGCGGGAGACCAGGAGGTTGGCCACCTGGTTGGTGATGGTGTCGACCGTGGTGTAATTCAGCCGGAGGTCACCGAAGACGAGGCAGTCCCGTTCCGGGTTCTTCCGGGCGCCGTCTTCCAGCAGTACCGACAGGTTGAGCATCGCGTCTCCAACGGTTCACGTGTTCCGGACCACACTTTTTACTGTACAGTAACAATAGTTGTGGTGTCCGGGGCGGACGCGTCCCGTCCTCCCCGAGCCCGCACCCCTCCCGCCGCCTCCGCGCTCTCCCTCCCCGACCGCGGCCGACCGGACGAGACCGGGTGGTTGCGGTCGCGGGCGTCATCCCGCCAGCCGGACGGTCTCCCTGTCCCCGCGTCCCCCACGCGCCGCTTCGTCGAAGGGGTGGCCGGTCTCGCGCTAACCTTGAGGAACAGTCAATCGACTGGTGGAGACATCACCGCAGGCTCGGCCGTGGGGCTGCGATTGCGGGACGAGCGGAAACCTCCCCAGAGCGATGTGCCCCTAGCGCGACCCGTAGAGGACGATCAGCAATGACAGCGGCTAACGGAGACAAGGCAGCGAGCGACTCCTACGACGCCCGTGCCTTGCAGGAGAAGTGGCAGGAACGGTGGGCCAAGGAGAACCCCTTCGAGGCCAACGAGGATCCGGCCGACGAACGGCCGCGCAGCTATGTCCTCGACATGTTTCCCTACCCCTCCGGCGACCTCCACATGGGGCATGCCGAAGCGTTCGCCATGGGCGACGTCGTGGCGCGCTACCGTTTCCAGCGCGGCGAGAACGTCCTGCATCCGATCGGCTGGGACTCGTTCGGCCTCCCGGCGGAGAACGCCGCGATCAAGAACGGCACGCACCCCGCGGAGTGGACCTACGCCAACATCGAGAAGCAGGCCGAGTCCTTCCGGCAGTACGGTGTCTCCTTCGACTGGACACGCCGTCTGCACACCAGCGACCCGGAGTACTACCAGTGGAACCAGTGGTTCTTCCTGCGCTTCTACGAGCGCGACCTCGCCTACCGGAAGGAGGGCCTGGTCAACTGGTGTCCGCAGGACCAGACCGTGCTCGCCAACGAGCAGGTGGTCCAGGGGCGTTGCGAACGCTGCCACAGCGAGGTGGTGCGCCGCAGCCTCAACCAGTGGTACTTCCGCATCACCGACTACGCTGACCGGCTGCTGGACGACATGTCCCAGCTGGAAGAGGGCTGGCCGGAACGCGTACTCACCATGCAGCGCAACTGGATCGGCCGGTCCTACGGCGCCGACATCGACTTCACCATCGAGGGTCGGGACGAGCCCGTCACGGTGTACACCACCCGGCCGGACACCCTGTACGGGTCCACGTTCTTCGTGGTCGCCGCCGACGCCGCCCTCGCGGACGAGCTGTGCTCCCCCGAACAGCGGGCCGAGTTCGAGGCCTACCGGGAGCAGGCCGCGAAGCTCACCGACATCCAGCGGCAGTCGACCGAACGGACCAAGACCGGCGTGTTCCTGGGCCGGTACGCGGTCAATCCCGCGAGCCAGGAGCGCATTCCCGTGTGGGCGGCCGACTACGTGCTCGCGGAGTACGGGCACGGCGCGATCATGGCGGTGCCCGCCCACGACCAGCGCGACCTCGACTTCGCCTTCCAGCTCGGCCTCCCCGTGCGGGAAGTCCTGGACACCGGGGAGGGGAACCCGGCCGAGACGGGTGTCGCCACGACGGGCGAGGGCACGATGGTCAACTCCGGTCCGCTGGACGGGTTGGCCAAGGAGGAGGCCATCCGGCGCATGGTCGGCATCCTCGAGGAACAGGGCACCGGCAGGGGCGCGGTGAACTACCGGCTGCGCGACTGGCTGCTGTCCCGGCAGCGGTTCTGGGGAACCCCCATTCCGATCATCCACTGCCCGGACTGCGGTGAGGTCCCCGTCCCCGACGAGGAGCTCCCGGTGAAGCTCCCGGACGACCTGCGGGGCTCGGACCTGGACCCGAAGGGTGTGTCCCCGCTGGCGGCCGCCACCGACTGGGTGAACGTTGCCTGCCCGCAGTGCGGCGGGGCCGCGCAGCGCGACACGGACACCATGGACACGTTCGTGGACTCCTCGTGGTACCCGCTGCGGTACTGCTCACCGAACCTGGACACCGCCCCCTTCGACCCGGAGAGCGTGGCGAAGTGGGGGCCGGTCGACCAGTACGTGGGAGGGGTCGAGCACGCGACCCTGCACCTGCTGTACGCCCGGTTCTTCACCAAGGTGCTCCACGACATGGGCATGGTCGGCTTCGTCGAGCCGTTCACCCGGCTGCTGAACCAGGGGCAGGTGATCAACGGCGGCCGCGCGATGTCCAAGTCCCTGGGAAACGGGATCGACCTCGGGGAGGAGATCGACAACTACGGTGTGGACGCGGTCCGTCTGACCATGGTCTTCGCCAGTCCGCCCGAGGACGACGTCGACTGGGCCGACGTCTCCCCGGCCGCCTCCCTGCGGTTCCTGAACCGGGCGCTGCGGGTCATGACCGAGGCCGGAGCCGCGTCGGCACCGGGAACGGATCCCGCGGGCGGTGACACCGAGCTGCGCAGGACCACGCACCAGATCATCGACAAGGTCACCAGCTCGGTCGAGATGCAGCGTTTCAACGTCGCCATCGCCCGGGTCATGGAACTGGTCACGGCGACCCGCAAAGCCATCGACACCGGCTGCGGGGCGGCCGACCCCGCGGTGCGGGAGGCGGCCGAGGTCATCGCCGTCACCCTGTCCCTCGTCGCTCCCTACGTCTCGGAGGAGGGCTGGGAACGGCTGGGCCACACCGGATCGGTCGCCATCGGAAACTGGCGTACCGCCGAGCCGGAGCTGCTGGTTCAGGAATCCGTCACCTGTGTGGTACAGGTGGCCAACAAGGTCCGGGACAAGCTGGAGGTCGCCCCCGACGTCTCCGAGGAGGAGTTGGAGCGGCGCGCGCTGGCTTCCCCGAAGGTGCAGGGTTTCGTCGGAGACCGGGAGATTCGCAAGATCGTGGTACGCCCTCCGAAGCTCGTCAATATCGTGGTCGGCTGACTCCCGATGAGGCAGCGGCTCGACAACGCCCGCCGTACGTGGCTCTCCCCGCTGTTCCGGGAGACGCGGCGGATGGTGGAGCGGCCCCGGCCCCGACACTGGCTGTGGGCGGGCGCGGCGGCGGTCGTCATCGCCGCGCTCGCGACCGCCGTGGGGCTGGTCTGGCAGCGTCAGGAACCGGCGACCCAGGCCAGCCCCGACGACGCGTACGCGAGCGCCCCGGCCTGCGGTGCCCTCGCTTCGGACACCGTGGAGTCCGTGGTGCCGCGGGCGCTGCTGGAGACCAACGAGCACGGGCTGTTGGCGGGGTCGGACAGCGCCACGTGCGAGTGGACCTCCGTGGACTCCGCACAGGCGCCCGCGCGGGTCCTGCACGTCGACTACGAGGCCCACTTCACGGACAAGGCCGGGGGCGTCAGCGGGGCGGACGCGGCGCGCGAGGAACTCGCCCGTCTCACCTCCACCACCGGGATCGACAGGAGTGAACCCGTACCGTCAGTGGGCCCGGAGGCGGTGGTCTGGTCGAGTACACCGGGGGCGGGTTCGGCCGAGGTGGCGTTCCGACGCGACAACCTGGTGGTACGCGTCTTCTACAGCGGCGAGGAGGCCGACGGCGGGGACGCGCTCTCCTACGGCGAGGCGCGGGATGGCGTCTCCTCGGTCGCCGACCGGATCGCCTCCGCCCTGTAGCTTCCACGTTCCTGCACGGCCGCGGCGGGAAGCGCGTGTGTCCGCGACCGCACGCCTGGCCCGTCCGGCGGAGGCGGGACGCCGCGAGGTGCTCCGGGGAGGGCGGAGCCCCGCCGGGGCTCCTGGCATAGTTGGTGCGGGCGTGGTCCGGCACAGCGGCGGAGCACGAGGACATTCGGAGACGTTCCACGAAGGGGAGGCGCCCCATGGGCCAGCCACCTTCCGGCGGTCCCGACCAGAGGCCCGGGCCGCTGCCGCAGCGGCCGGCTCACCCCC
The DNA here is from genome assembly GCF_006717075.1 of Haloactinospora alba. Classification (NCBI taxonomy): domain Bacteria; kingdom Bacillati; phylum Actinomycetota; class Actinomycetes; order Streptosporangiales; family Nocardiopsidaceae; genus Haloactinospora; species Haloactinospora alba. Next base: position 2,478,154 of record NZ_VFQC01000001.1, on the reverse strand, counting down.
ATGCGGGTTCGGCACCGGAGAGCCAGTCCGCGGCGGGAGCGTCTTCCGCCGCGACGTTGGCCTCCAAGCGGAGCCGGGGGTGCGCGGTGGCCATGGTCGCCGTCCTGGCCGTGCTGGCGTTGCTGCTGGTGGCGGGAGGCGTGTGGGCGATCGTCACCCTCACCACCACCAGGAGCGAGTTCGGCGGCGCTCCGGAATGCACCGTCGCCGAGGGCGAGGTCCTGGAACGGCTGGTGGCCGACTACGACACCGAGACGGCCGAGCCGATATCCGGACTGGGCCAGCGTCGGGACGGCCGGCAGTGCAAGTGGACCACCTCCGAGGACGGTTCCGTCGTCCCCGCCGCCGCGCGGCTGGTGATGGTGAGCAGTACCGGCGGTTGGAGCGACGACGGTAGCGCGGACGCGGCCGAGATGCTCCGGGCCGAGTCCGAGGAGCACGCACCGGAGGAGCTCTCGGGGATCGGGGACGAGGCCCGCTCCTGGTACGAATTCGACTCGGGTTTCACATGGGGGTGCGTGGGGGTGCAGGTGTCCAACCTGTACACCGCGACGTGCTACACGGCGTCGGTCGACTTCCAGGCCAGCTCGTCCATCCCCGATGAGGAAGTCCTGTCCGAGGCTGAGGAACTGGCCGAGGCCGCGGTACGGCGTGCCGCGGACGGTGCCTGAGACCCGTTCGCCGGCGCGGGGGAGCGGACGGTGCGGCGCGCCCAGGGGAGCGTTCGGCTCAGACCCGGCGCATGACCGCGACGACCTTGCCCAGGATCGTCGCCTCGTCGCCGTTGATGGGCTCGAAGGACGCGTTGCGCGGCATGAGCCACACGTGCCCCTTCTCCCGTTTCAGCTCTTTGACGGTGGCCTCCTCGTCGAGCAGCGCGGCCACGATGTCACCGTTGTCGGCGTCGGGCTGCTGCCGTACCACGACGAGGTCCCCGTCGGTGATCGCGGCGTCCACCATGGATTCTCCGATCACGGTGAGGATGAACAGCCGGCCTTCGCCGACGAGCTGTTTGGGGAGGGTGAGAGTGTTCTCGACCGACTCCTCGGCCAGGATGGGGCCACCCGCGGCGATCCGCCCCACGACCGGGACGTCGGTGGAACTCGCGCTGTCGGAGGCCGGGTCCTCCGCCGCGTGCTCCCACGAACGGACCGGAGGCTGTCCCGGAATGCGAATCTCTACCGCACGTGGGCGATTCTGATCACGGTAGAGATAGCCCTTACGTTGCAAGACCTTCAGTTGATGCGCGACACTGGACGGACTCGACAGCCCGACCGTGTCGCCGATCTCCCGGATGGACGGCGGGTATCCGCGCTGCCGCACGTAGCGGTGTATGCAGTTCAGGACGCTCTGCTGCCGGGTTGTGAGGCTGGGTGCGCTGCTCGGCTGGGCGGAGGAGTTCCGGCCGCTGTCGCTACCCGAAACCGCAGGCCGGAACGCAGTGATGGAGACCCCGTCCGGACGAGGTTCCTGCGTCGGGTGGTTTTCCTCCGGCACAGCCGGCCTCCTCGGCGGTCGGTGTAAGGGCTATCGGCGGAATCTCACGGTCGGCCGTCTGGCGACGGTATCCGGTGCGCGTCAGTGAGCGGCGCGGGTACCGCAGCGGAACGTGTCTAGCGCTGATTCCTGCGATAAAGGATATCAAACAAAGGTTCGAATCGGCGATGAAACCGCGCCGATATACAGTTTTAATCGAACGTTAGTTCTAACGAATTGCGTTCTCAGGTGGGAACCATGTCTGAACCGGCTCTTTTCGACTGGACGGTGGAGATCCCCGAGTGGCGGGCGGACACTGAGGATCGCCAGGACAGCTGCGGGACGAGTCCCGTCGCGGGGTTGACGGACCTCCGCGCCGCGGCGGTGGGCGGTCGTGGCATGCGGCTCACGCGGCGCGGCCGTGTGGCTCTTGTCTCGGTGCTGTGCTTCGCGGCCACGGTCGGGGTGGCGATGGTGGTCATGACCGCCGTGGCAGCCGGGGCGTCCGCGTCCGGGCCTACCCCGAACGCGATGCTCCCGGGCTCGGCGACGACCACGATCACCGTGCGGGACGGCGATACGCTGTGGGGGATCGCCGAGCAGATCCGCCCGGGTGAGGATCCGCGCCGCACGGTGCACGAGATCGTGGAGCTCAACGACCTCTCCGACTCCACGCTGGTTCCCGGCCAGACCCTCGTCCTCCCCACCGCGGAGAGCCCCCGGTAGCGCCGACCCCCTCCGCTCCCGCGCCGCGGTCGGCGCGGTGGAGACCGATGTTCCGGGAGCCCGCCGGAAGACGGGGCCGCGCTGCCATGGTGGGCAAGCTCTCCTCGCGCATCGCCGGTGTCAGGAGTTGCGAACATCGGCCTGTGGTCATAAGTTAACCACAACATCTAGTGATGATCTTGGAAGCAAGCGTCCAAGAATTGTGTTGTTCCAGTTAGTTGGCGTGTGGAGACTCTGATCCACCCCAGGGGAGGCGTACCGGCATGCACTGTCCGTTCTGCCGGCATCCTGACACCCGGGTGATTGACAGCCGCTCAACCGAGGACGGCTCCGCGATACGGCGGCGGCGGGCCTGCCCGGAGTGTGAACGCCGCTTCACGACGCAGGAGGCCGTGCTGCTCATGGTCGTCAAGCGCTCGGGGGTCACCGAGCCGTTTTCGCGGAACAAGATCATCGCTGGTGTCCGGCGGGCCTGCCAGGGCCGGCCCGTGACAGAGGATGCCCTGGCGAAACTCGGCCAGCAGGTCGAGGAGGAGATCAGAGACAAGGGTGTCGCCGAGGTTCCGGCCCAGGAGATCGGTCTGGCGATCCTCGAACCGTTGCGCGAGCTCGACGAGGTGGTGTACCTCCACTTCGCCTCGGTCTACCGGGGCTTCGAGTCGGTCGCGGACTTCGAGGAGGAGATCGCCAAACTACGCGGTGACCGGGACGATCCGGGCGAGCACTCCTGACGAGCGGTCCAGAAGCTGACACCGCGCCGCCCGGCCGCCGGGTGGCGTGTACGGGTGATTTTGCAGGGGGAGCGGAGACGATGACGGAAACCACCAGCGGCACAGCGGGACGCGGCGGTAAAGGCAAGCGCAAAGGACTGAAGGTGGAGCGCGTCTTCACCACACCGGGTGTGCACCCCTACGACGAGGTCGAGTGGGAGCGCCGCGACGTTGTGATGACGAACTGGCGGGACGGCTCGATCAACTTCGAACAGCGTGGCGTGGAGTTCCCGGCCGAGTGGTCGATGAACGCCACCCAGATCGTGGCCAGCAAGTACTTCCGTGGCGCTGTCGGCAGTCCGGAACGTGAGTGGAGCCTCAAACAGCTGGTGGACCGTGTCGCCGGTGTGTACACCGAGACCGGCCGGGACAACGGGTACTTCGCCTCCGAGGAGGACGCCGAGGCGTTCGACCACGAGCTCAAGTACGCCCTGGTCCACCAGCTGTTCAGCTTCAACTCTCCCGTCTGGTTCAACGTCGGCACCACCTCGAAGCAGCAGGTGTCAGCGTGCTTCATCCTGTCGGTGGACGACACCATGGAGTCGATCCTCGACTGGTACAAGGAGGAGGGAACCATCTTCAAGGGTGGTTCCGGAGCCGGAGTGAACCTCTCCCGGATCCGTTCCAGCAGCGAGCTGCTGTCCTCCGGCGGTACCGCCTCCGGCCCCGTCTCCTTCATGCGCGGCGCCGACGCCTCCGCCGGAACCATCAAGTCCGGTGGCGCCACCCGGCGCGCGGCCAAGATGGTGGTGCTGGACGTCGACCACCCCGACATCAGCGAGTTCGTCCACACCAAGTCGCGTGAGGAGCACAAGATCCGCGCCCTCCGCGACGCCGGCTTCGACGTCGACCTGGGCGGCTCGGACATCGTCAGCGTGCAGTACCAGAACGCCAACAACTCGGTCCGGGTGTCGGACGCGTTCATGCGCGCGGTCGAGACCGGGTCGGACTTCGGCCTGACCTCGCGTACCACCGGCGAGGTGCTGACCACGGTGGACGCCCGCGAACTGTTCCGCGGTATGGCCCAGGCCGCCTGGGAGTGCGCCGACCCGGGCCTGCAGTACGACGGGACGATCCAGGACTGGCACACCAACCCGGAGACGGGCCGGATCAGTGCGAGCAACCCCTGCAGTGAGTACATGTCACTGGACGACTCCTCCTGCAACCTGGCGTCGCTGAACCTGCTGAAGTTCCTCCGGGACGACAACTCCTTCGACACGGAGAGGTTCGCCAAGCTCACCGAGCTGGTCATCACCGCGATGGACATCTCCATCACGTTCGCCGACTTCCCGACGGAGAAGATCGGCGAGACCACCCGCGCCTACCGGCAGCTCGGCATCGGCTACGCCAACCTCGGCGCGCTGCTCATGGCGACCGGCCACGCCTACGACTCCGACGGGGGACGTGCCGTGGCCGCGAGTATCACGTCGTTGATGACCGGTACCGCCTACAAGCGCAGCGCCGAACTCGCCGGGATCGTGGGGACCTACGAGGGCTACGCCCGCAACGCCGAGTCGCACAAACGCGTGATGCGCAAGCACTCCGCGGCCAACGACGACCTCCGCTTGGTCGGCGACCTGGAGAAGCCCATCCACACGGCGGCGACCAAGGCATGGCAGGACTGCCTGAAGATCGGGGAGAAGAACGGGTGGCGTAACGCGCAGGCCTCGCTGCTCGCCCCGACGGGAACCATCGGCTTCATGATGGACTGCGACACTACGGGGGTCGAGCCGGACTTCTCGCTGGTGAAGTTCAAGAAGCTGGTCGGCGGCGGGTCCATGCAGATCGTCAACCAGGCGATCCCGCGCGCCCTGGCGAGCCTCGGCTACCCCCAGGAGCAGATCGAGGCGATCGTCGAGTACATCTCCCAGCACGGCCACGTGGTCGACGCTCCGGGGCTGCGCCCGGAACACTACGAGGTGTTCGACTGCGCCATGGGGCGGCGCTACATCGAGCCCATGGGCCACGTGCGGATGATGGCCGCCACCCAACCGTTCCTCAGCGGTTCCATCTCCAAGACCGTGAACGTTCCGGAGTCGGCCACCGTCGAGGACTTCGAGCAGATCTACTTCGAGGGGTGGAAGCTCGGCCTGAAGGCACTCGCCGTCTACCGGGACAACTGCAAGGTGGGACAGCCGCTGTCCTCGGGCGGGACCCAGGACACGGAGAAGACAGCGGAGAGCGCCGAACCCGAGGTCGTGGAGGTGAACCGGCCGGTACGGCGCCGGCTGCCGAAGAAGCGGCCCAGCGAGACCGTGTCGTTCACGGTGGGTGGCGCCGAGGGCTACATCACCGCCGGATCCTACCCGGACGACGGCCTCGGCGAGGTCTTCATGAAGCTCGGGAAGCAGGGCTCCACCCTGGCCGGCGTGATGGACGCCTTCTCGATCGCCGTGTCCATCGCGCTGCAGTACGGGGTCCCGCTGGAGACCTACGTGGAGAAGTTCACCAACATGCGGTTCGATCCCGCCGGGGTGACCGACGACCCGGACATCCGCATGGCCCAGTCGGTGGTGGACTACATCTTCCGTCGTCTGGCGCTGGACCACCTGCCCTACGAGGACCGCTCCGCGCTGGGAGTGCTCTCGGCGGAGGAGCGGCGCGCCCAGGCAGCGGGGGAGGACCCCTCCCAGGTCGCGGCGCAGGTGGAGTCCTACGCCCAGTCGGCCCCGGTCACCACGGGTGAGGAGGAGACGGAGAAGCCGGCCCCCGTGCAGCAGAAGCAGGACGGCCCCTCCGAGGCGCACAGCACCGCTGAGTTCGTGGAACGCCAGCAGGGATTCGTCGCCGACGCCCCGCTGTGTGTCACCTGCGGCACCAAGATGCGCCCGTCGGGCAGCTGCTACGTCTGCGAGGGATGCGGCTCCACCAGCGGCTGCAGCTGAAACTAGGCAGAGTTGCATTCAATGCAGCATTCGTCCTAGCAGAGGGACTGCGTAATAGCAGCTCAGAAGGAGGATCCGACTGCAGTCGGATCCTCCTTCGTCATTGTTCCCAAAGCGCTTGCGGCCCTCCGTAATCCCTTGCAACATTGATGCAATAGATGCAACGGGGGTTTCTGGTGGGGATATCGGCTGATCTGCCGGGTTCGGCGCGCATGGAGCTGGTCGAGGGTGTGGTGCACCTGGATCCTGCGCCGGCGGTCTACAAGGCGATGCTGGCCGGATGGGCCCGCCAGCAGCGCACGCGGTACCTGAAGGACAGCACCGTCGAGACACGGACCGCGGCGGTGCAGCGCCTGGAGCGCTTCTCCGGCCAGTACCCCTGGGAGTGGGGCCCGGCCGAGGTCGAGGAGTTCATCGCGGACCTGCGGTCGCCCGGCCGTCGGCACCCGATTACCGTGTCCACGGCCCGCGGCTATGAGAACTCCTTGCGGCTGTTCATGGACTACATCACCGACCCGCGCTACGGCTGGCCGGACATCTGCGAGGCTAAGTTCGGCCGCCGCCCGCAGCAGATCCTGCACGAGTGGAACACCATCGCCCACACCGGCGACTACGAAGGCCGCCCTGGTCGGCGGCCGCTGACCTACGACGAGGTCCAAGCCCTGTTCGACGCGGCCGACGGCAGGGCCGAGCAGATCCGCTCCCGCGGCCGCAAAGGCGGTCTGGCGGCGATCCGCGATGCAGCCCTGCTCAAGGTGGTCTACGCCTTCGGGCTGCGCCGCCAGGAGGCGCGCGGCCTGGACCTGGCCGACCTGCGCTCCAATCCCCAGTGCCGGGAGTACGGGAAGTTCGGCGGACTCTATGTCCGCTATGGCAAGTCCTCCCGCGGTGGGGTCCCCAAACGCCGGACCGTGCTCACCGTCCCCGAGATGGACTGGATCGTCGATGTCCTGGACCACTACGTCCACGAAGTCCGCCCGCTGTTCGGCCCGGGGAAGATCCCGGCCCTGTGGGTCACCGAGCGCCGCAGCCGGCTCTCCCGCCGCTCGGCCAGCGATGCCTTCGAGACCGCACGGCAACTGGCCGGCCTTCCCGGTGAACTCGATCTGCACGCGCTGCGCCACAGCTACGTGACCCATCTGGTCGAGTTCGACTACCCCGAAAGGTTCGTCTCCGAGCAGGTGGGACACTCCTACGCCAGCACGACCGCGATCTACACCGGCGTTTCCGACGCCTACCGCAACCGCCTGCTGGAACGCTCCCTCAAGGAGCGGCACGGCGAGCTGTGGGGAGCATCGATATGAACAAGAAGATGGGATACCGCTGGCACCTGCGCCAGCTCATGGCCGCCAAGGAGATGTTCCAGACCACCGACCTGATCCCCCTGCTGGCCGAACGCGGCATCAACCTCTCCCGGGAGCAGGTCTTCCGCCTGGTCACCCAGCCCCCGCAGCGGCTCTCGATGGACGTGCTCGCCGCCCTGTGCGACATCCTCGACTGCACCCCCAACGACCTCATCGAGGTCGAAGCCGTCAACCAGCAGGTCAGCAAGGACGCAACGACAGGCGCACGGCCCCCCGCACCAGGGGCGCAGCGAACCACGATCCGCCGCCCCGAAGGGCTGTGACTATGCCCGGGAAAGAGAATATGGCCCTCATCCTGGCCGCGATCACTGACCGGCTGGAAGCCCTGCTTCCGCAAGCCGCACCGGACTCGCTGGCCCAGACCGTGGAAGCGCTGAAGCTTCGCCGCCTGGGACAAGCCCGAGAGCTGCGCGACTACCTATCCACCCACGACGATGCCCTCACCTCCGGCGACAGCGATGGGCCAGCGCCGCATCTGCGATTACTCGATGCCTTGGCCGCCGACCACCCCCAGGTGGTGCGTGCCCGTTGCACCGATTGCGGACAGCAGCGGACGCTGCGCCACCGCAGCCCCGACGGACGGAGGTGCGTCAACTGCTACGCCCGACGCAACGTCGAGCCGTGCGGACGGTGTGGAAAGACACGGCGCACCTACACACGAGAAAAGGGAGAACGGCCCGTCTGCGACCGGTGCTGGCGTGCCGATCCGGCCAACTGGGAGCCATGCTTCCTCTGCGATCAGCCCAAACTAGTCGTAGCACGAATCGCAGGACAGCCGTTGTGCCAGGTGTGCGCGCCGCGCCCTACCCACCGATGCGGCTTCTGCGGTCGCGAGGCCCCCGCTCACGCTATGGTCGATGAGGTACCCCAGTGCGGTATCTGCTACCAGAAGGCACACGCCCGTCCCTGTGAGAAGTGCGGTCGTGAAGTCTCGGACCGTCGCTTTAATCCCGATGGGACTCGCGTCTGCGGTCGCTGCTGGATCATACCGATGCTCGACTGCTCCGTCTGTGGTGAGAAGAAGCCGTGTCGGCAAGGTACCCGAGGCCGATGGCCCCGGTGCACAAGCTGCTACCGCAAGACCCGTCCTCGGAGGACCTGTGCCCGCTGCCACAAGGACAAGGTCATCCATTGTCGCCTTCCGCTGGGGAATGTGTGCAGCCCCTGCTACACCAACATCGGCCGCCGACCTGCCCAGTGCGCCAACTGCGGGCAGCGGCGTCCTCTCCTCGGCCGAGACGACCAGCAGCGACTCATCTGCGGACCGTGCACGGACAATGACCGTGACTGGAGCTGCCGGACGTGCCAGAATGTCGCGCTTCGCATCGCCGACGGCAACTGCGCGGCGTGCGTCGTCCACGAACGCGTCGACCGTCTGCTCTCTACCCGGTCCGGGCTGCCGCACCCACAGCTCGCCCCCTTACGCTCTCTGTTGGCCACCGAGACCGAGGCCGACCCCTACCCGATCCTGGCATGGCTGTACAGGGCGGAATGGGCCAAACTGCTCGGCAGGCTCGCCGATGAGCACGACCACATCACCCACACCGTCCTGGACGCCCTGCCCCCGCGGCGACACGTCCAGTACCTGCGGACTGTCCTGGTCAATTCCGGCGTGCTCCCACAGCGTGACGAACATGTCGACAGCACCACACCATGGCTGAACGAAGTGCTGGCCGACCTGCCCGAGACGACCGTCAGGATCGTCCGCCCCTACGCGATGTGGTCGGTGCTGCGCCAGGCACGCAGCCGGGCCCGGAGGCGGAGCCCCACCCGCAGCGTCCGCAAGTACATCCGCTCCCGGATCCTGTTGGTTATCCGCTTCCTGAAGTGGCTCGACACCAATGGGCTCAGCCTGGAGACCCTCACCCAGCACGAACTCGACACCTGGATCGACAGCGGCAGCGTCAACCACTACCGGTTGCGCGGATTCATCAACTGGGCCAACGCGCGCAGCCTCACCACACACCCGCTGGAGGTTCCTTGGGTCGGGGGCGAGGACCCGACCGAGTTCCTCGACGAGGACCAGCGCTGGGCGCTGCTCAAGCGCTGCCTCGACGAGGAAGGCATCGATCTTCACCTGCGTGTCGCCGCTGCCCTGCTATTGCTCTACGGCTTCATACCAACCCAGATCGTCAGGCTGACAACCGAGGACATTTCGCAGGTGGAAGAACGGACCTACCTACTGTTGGACTCCCATCCGGTTTTGCTCCCACCCCGGCTTGCCGAACTCCTTGCGCGACTCGCCGACAGCCCTTCCTTCAGTCGTCGCCCTATTGTTGAAAACGCCGCAAGCCAGGGCAAGTGGCTCTTCCCCGGATTCCAGCCCGGGATCCACATGGACCACGGTCGTCTGACCGCTGAACTGAACCAGAAGCTCGGCATCAGGGTGCGAACAGCCCGCAACTCGGCTCTGTGCGCTCTCGCTGCGGACCTTCCCGCTCCTGTCCTTGCCGACCTGCTTCGGCTCCACATCAGCACGGCGGTTCGTTGGACCCACCTGGTCCGGCGGGATTGGACGAGCTTCATCGCGGCCCAAAAGGCGCGTTCCTCCGGAGCTGTATCGGCGCATACCGCACGTTCGGAATAAGTGGTCTGCGCCAGTAGGTCGGACCCCGGTCGGGGCGTGTTTCTCCCGCGCGCCGCCGGTGCCGCGCCGGCGCGGCACCGGCGGCGCCGCGTAGTGGGACGAGCGTCCACCGAACAGGCCCCGGTCGCCACGAGCGCCCGGGGCGGTACTCCTCCCGGCCCCGTGGCCGCGGCATCCCGGACGCTCTCCCCGGGAGCACCGCTGCCGCCGCGGCTCCCGCGCTCCGGGCGGTTCGCCGCACTGTCCTCCGGTTAGGGGCGGGCCGGGACCGGGTAACCAACGGTCACCGAGCGAAAGGTGGCCGCCATGCTGATCGCGGAGATACTGCGCGCAACAGGGTCGACCGTGGTGACGGTTGGTCCGGAGACCACCGTGGCCCGTCTCCTGACCGAACTGGCCAGGCACAACATCGGCGCCGCGGTGGTGACCGAGGGCGGGCGTCTCGCGGGTATCGCCTCCGAGCGCGACGTCGTCCGCCGTCTGGACGAACGGGGGGCGGAACTGCTCCACGAGCCCGTGTCAACGATTATGACCGCAGCCGTCATCACCTGCACGAAACAGGACACGGTGGACGAACTCACGGTGCTGATGACGGAGAACCGTGTCCGCCATGTTCCCGTCCTCTCCCGCGGCGTACTCGTCGGGATCGTGAGCATCGGTGATGTGGTGAAAAGCCGTATCAGCCAGCTCGAACGCGACCGTCAACAACTGGAGGCCTACATCACCCAGGGATAGGGCTCCCCCCACCGTGCGGAGGCAGCCCCATGCGCCCGTACCGGTAGCGGGTCAGGTCTCCGCCGAACGACGACACCCGTCCCCGAACACGGACCCCGTGGCGGCAACCAGCGCGGTCACGGCGAACACGGACGGCCAGGCTCCCAGCTTCTTCGCCAGCGGGTGGGAGACGGCCGCCGCGCCCACGTAGCCGCCCGTGACCGCTGCCGCTGCCGCCACACCACTCCTGCGCCGCCAACTCTCGAACGCCGGCACCCCGCAGGCGGCCATCACCGCACCACCGAGTGCGCGCCTGCGGGTCCCGCGCGCGACGGCGTAGCCGCCGATGAGTCCGACCGTGCTGAATACCGTCCCGGGAACGCGTCGCATCGAAATCTCCTCGTCATGGTTGGAACCAGCAGGGCGCCGGAGCAGTCGAAACACACAGTCCGGTTGCGCTGGCTGGTGACCAGGGCCGTCGGTGTCTTCCGGAACCGACGGTAGCGTCCGGTGGAACCGTTCCCGCCACCCCCCGGCCCAGAGTCGGGGAGGAGGGGCGACCTACCTGCTGGCGCGACAGCGCGGTCCGCCGTTCGACGAGTATCGGAACCGTGTCGGCGGCGACCGCGTCGGATCCGCCATTCGGAAACTTGGCAAGGAGTCGGAACCTATGTCCTTCGCGGAGAATGTGCGTGGGGCCGCTACCACGATCGCCCAGGGCGGCGACGCGAAGGAGGCGGTCACCAACGCGGTCGGCGAGGCAGCTGAGGGAAGCGGACTCGATCCCGGAGACTTCCTGGCCGCCCGAGAACAGGGCGCCTCGGTCGGCACCAGGATCGAGCAGCAGAGCACCTCGCTGGACAACGCGGGCGAGGCCCTCAACCGCAGTTCTTTCGACCGGGACAACAACGGGTCGGTGCACGTCATCTGCCCGATGGTGATCCCGCGTGGCCGGACCTTCACCGCCCTACTGCCCGTGATCCTCCTGGCGGTGGCGGGGGTGATCGGACAGCTGGCCACCTACCCCTACTTCACCCTGGTGATCGGTGTCCCGGCGCTGCTGAACCCCTGGTTCGGGGTGCACTACTGGGTCGTCCTGATCGGGTTCGCCGCGTTCGTGTGGTGGCGTCGGGGGATGGTCATGGTGCCGGACGGCTGCCAGGCGCTCATCACGAAGTTCGGCAAGCTCGAAGAGGTCGTCGGCCCGGGGCGCGTCACCCTCTTCAACCCGTGGAAACGCGTCTCCTACATCGTGAACACCACACGGGAGTACCCGTTCAACGCCCCGATACGCGAGGCGCCGACCAAGAGCGGGGTCCAGGCCTCGATCGACCTGTTCGTGCAGTTCCGGATCGAGGACCCGGAACAGTTCATCTTCGTGCTCGGCGCGGTCCAGGGGTTCGAGGAGAAGCTGAACAACGCGGTCAGCGAGACCACGCGGAGCCTGATCTACGGTCAGGAGGCCTCCGGGATCTACGACATGGTCGGGGAGAACACCGCGGACCTCCTGGAGCAGCTCAACCAGCAGTTCCTGCCGGCGGTGCGGCTGACCAACGCCAACATCACCCACGCCGAACCCTCCAACCAGGAGTACCGGATGGACCTGGCCGCTCCGGAGATGGTCCGGGTGGAGAAGGAGGCCTACACCTACGAGTACGAGCTGCAGCTCCGCAAGGAGCAGAACGAGGGGGACCTGAACAAGGAACTCGCCTCGCTCAACGAGCGGCTCTCCTCCATCCAGGCCGAGATCGCCCAGTACCAGGCGCAGATGGACACGGCGCTGGAGCGCGAGTCCAACCGGGCCCGGGCCGTGGCGCGGAAGCGTTTCGTCGAGGCGGAGAGCACCGCTAACGCCAACGCGGCCCTGCTGGAGGCCCAGGCCCTGGACATCCGCGCGGTCAGCGCCGCCGAGGCACCGGAGATCCTCGACTACCGCTACCAGAAGGAGCTGTTGGACAAGCTGGAGTCCGTCGCTGACAGCCTCCCGCAGGTACTGCACATTGGGGACGGCGACACCGACAGCGTGAACTTCCTGAGTATCGCGCGCAGCATCATCGGCGAGACCGACGCCTCCCTGTTCTCCGAGGAGGACATGGCAGCTATCCGGGAGCGGCTGTCGGAGATCTCGGATCGGATCTCCGAACGGGAGGCCGAGATCAACGAGCTGCTGGAGGCCGAGGAGCGTTCGGTGGTGCCGGACGCGGAGGACAGCGCCGACTCCGACACCGGTGAGGACCAGGTCGCGGAGATCCGCGACTCCGTGACCGATGAGGACCTCGACGAGAAGCTGAGCGCGGTCACCGACGCACCGCCGGAGGGTGCGGACTCCACCGGCGTGCCGCGCACCGCTCCGGACCAGGAGGGCACCGAATGAGCCAGGCCACTGAGACATCCCCGCCGAAGCACAACGGGTCCAGCATCAAGGAGGCGCTCGCCTCCTGGGGCGACATCGCCCGCCTGCTACGCGGCGGAGACCAGGGAGCGCTCGTCCCGGTCGTGATCCCCCGGGACAGCCGCGGACTGACGTGGACGATGCTGGTCTGGTTCGCGGTGTACATGCTGCTGACCACCCTGATGCTGCTCACGGTCGGGGCCCAGGCGTTCGTGGGCTGGACCGCGACGCCCGTGGCGGTGGTCGCGCTGATCGCCATGGCACTGGGCCTGCTGTGGTGGTGGCGTTCCGCGGTCGTGGAGATCGAGCAGGGAACGATCGGGATCCTGACGAAATACGGGGCCGTGGTGGGCCAGCTCGACCCGGGGCGGCACTACCTGTGGCACCCGTGGTCGCGCGTGGACTTCGTGGTGGACATCTCCACCGAGGTTCCCTACACCGCACCGGTCCTGGCGTGCCCCACGCACGAGAACGTCCCGCTGAAGTCGATCGAGTTCTTCCTGAAGTTCCGCATCACCGACGCGGTGGCGTTCGTCCGGACGATCGGGGCCAGTAACTTCGACCTCGTGCTGTCCAACGCGGTGCAGGACGCGATCCGCCAGCGCAGCCGGCGGGTGCTCACCGAGAGCGCCTACGACCTGCGCGGCTCCGACGTCGCCGACATGCAGGACCTGCTCAACCGGCAGCTGAGCCGCTACGGCGTGCAGATCATGGGGTGCAACATCCCCGACGTGCAGCTCCCCAGCCAGTACCAGCAGCACCTGGCGACCCGGGAACGGGTGGCCAAGGAGCTCACCGCCTACGAGCAGGAGTGGGAGCTCACGCGTAAGCGCCGGATCGACACGCTGCTGATGGACATCGAACGCTCCAAGAAGACCCGGGACGCCAAGATCGTCGAGGTCAACGCGGCGGTGAACAAGGCCCGCAAGGACGTCGCCCAGACGTTGGAGGAGCAGGAGACCGAAGCGCAGCGGGTGCGGGACGAGATCGAGACCCGGGGCCGGGCGGATCTGGTCGCGGCGCAGAACGAGGCGAAAGCCCAGCGGCGGCTGGCCACCTCCTACCGGGACAACCGCGCCATGCTGCAGTACGAGCTCGCCCGGCGCCGGATCGACGTGGGCGCGACTCTGGCGGAGCACGCGCCGGAGCCGTTGGTGGTGCGAACGCAGGGCGAGAGCAGTGAGGCCTCGACGCTGTCCACGATGGTGTTGGCCAGGATGCTGCCCGAGCTCGGAGAGCGGTCGTCCAAACGCCCCTCCGGGGAGAAGCGGAAATCCGCCGCGGAGGAGGGCTCGGGTTCCGACGCGTTCCAACAGGTGCAGGGGTCGGTAGCGGCGGCGGCCGAACGCCGTAACGCGGGGTCCCAGCAGGATTAGACGAGCGGGAAGAGCCGTGGTGCTTTTCCCGTGGAAACGAGCGCGGCCGGGAGAATCCATACAGGATTCCCCGGCCGTTTGTCTTGCCGAAAGAGACAATTTCCTGCGGTATTGCGTGGAATTGAACTGCCAGGGGGCCGGCCGGCCGCCCCGACAGTGGCCTTCCCTCCGTTCGGTGGGTCCGCGGTCTCGGGCGAGGGTGCACCGGAAGTGGTGGGGTGGGTCACACTCCGGCGTGGGCCAGTGCGTCGTAGCCTCCGTCGATGTCGATCCCGTGCCGGGCGGCGATCTCCACGAGGTCCTCGATCTCCCCGGCCTGGGCTTCGCACAGTTCCGCGTCGCCCCGCAGGCGGGCGCGGCGCAGTGCCATGACAGCGTCGTAGACGCGCAGATGCAGGGTCATCATGAATTCGTTCATGGCGTATCCGCCCCTCGATTCGGCTCTGAATCAAAAGCTGCGCCCAGGATTACCGATACCGGATAAAAGGAAAGTGAGAGATACGCCTGTGATGGGTGAAGTCTGGTAGTGAGAAACGCCACCCGGAATCCGGGGAACTCAGTATTCGGTCCAGGAGTACCAGTTGCCGGAGACGTGTTCGTAAACCACGCTGTCCTGCCCGTCTATGAAGGTTCCGGTCGGGAGCGCCTCGGTGCTGTAGGCCAGGCCCGACGTGTGGAGGAGCCCCGCTCCCCGGATCGTGTACCTGGTGATCCCGTCCGAGACCGATACCGCCCGCAGCGGGTACCACCCGGCCCACTCCCCGCCCATCGGAAGGGTGGTCGAGGAGTCCGCCGTAGCGCGCACCTCGGTGAGCTGCGCGCTGGAGGCCTCGACCCGTGAGGTGAGGGGGACGTCGGCGACGGAGAGACCCAGGGTGAGCAGAGCGATGGCCGGAGCGGAGATCCAGCGCAACCAGTAGTAACGGATCATCGGCCGGGCCACCGTCAACGCGATACCCAGCCGTAGCGCGCCCATTCCCGCCAGGAACGCACCGCCGCCCATGCCCAGGACGAAGCTGGTCAGGTGGCCGCCGGGAACGCTGTCCTCGTGCAGCAGGACGAGAGCCACGACGACGCAGGCCGGTATGTAGAGACGACCGGGTGGGCGGGACGCCCACGAGATGAGTCGTTGCCCGACCGTGGGCCGGTGCGAGATCTCGATGAGTTTGGCGACCGAATCCTCGTCACTGGAGGCGGCGGACATGCGGCTGTTCCTTAAGTGCGTCGGCTTCCCCTGCCCAGCAGGCTCTGTGCGGGCTGTTCTCAGCATAGGGGAACGGGGGCCGCTCTTCCGCGCCCAACGCGATTTTCCGGAGCTGTTGTCGGTACCGGCACATCCCGTCAGGGAGCGTGCCGCGGAGTCCGAGCGGCGCGTTCCACCCCGCCCGGCCGCGACGGATCCCGGACCTGCCACCGACCGCGCTTTGGGAACAGGTACGCTGCCACTATCCTCGGCGAAGTGGCCGACACCTCCTCGAACCCAACGCCCAGTTACGCGTTGGAACACGAACTGTCCGAGAACGGCGCCGGCGTCATCGCCGGAGTCGACGAAGTGGGACGGGGAGCCTGGGCGGGTCCGGTGCTCGTGTGCGCCGCCGTCACCGACGGAACCGCGCCTCCCGCAGGGCTGACCGACTCCAAGAAGCTCACCCCCAAACGCCGCGCGGAGGTCGACGACCTCCTCCGCACCTGGGTCGGAGACTACGCGTTCGGGCGGGCGGAGCCGGCCGAGATCGACGAGCTCGGGCTCACCGAATCCCTGCGCGTGGCAGCTAACCGCGCGCTGGAAGGGCTGCGCGAGCGGCCCGACACGGTCCTCCTGGACGGCAGGCACGACTACCTCGGGCCGCCCTGGCGGGTACGTACCGAAGTGGCGGCCGACCTCTCCTGCGTGTCGGTCGCCGCGGCGTCCGTCCTGGCCAAGGTGGAACGCGACACGTTCATGGCGGGCCTGGACGGGCACTACCCGGGCTACGGGTTCGCCACCGCCGTCGGCTACCCCTCACCCGTGCACCGCGCGGCTCTGGGGGAGCACGGGCCCACTCCCCACCACCGGGTGAGCTGGTCGTACATGGACCGGCTGCCGCGGTGGCGACACCTGCGCAAACCCAAGCCCAACCGTGGCGCCCAGCTTCCGCTGCTCTGAACCGGTGCACGGCTCCGCCTCCCACCACCGGCAGGTAACCCGGTTTCCGGGAACGCGGACGGGGCGGCAGCGCCGCACCGACCGAGTACGAGACGAGGAGGGAGAGGGTCAGGGGAATGCCGAGTGCGGACCACTCCCGAACGGGTCGGGAGCCACGACAGACGTCCCCGGTGGAACGCCTCCGCGCCCGCTACTACCGGCATCCGCCACGCAACCGCCTGCTCGCGGGCGCTGCTGTCATTGTGGCTGTCGCCGTTCTGGCGTTCCTCCTCGGAGTCCCGGTCCCGGCAGCCGTCGGTGTGACACTCGCGTCCCTCCTGGTGTTCGCGGCGTTGATGCGCTCCACGGAGGCCGTGGCGACGACGTCGGTGAGCCTGGTGTGGCTGGGGCTCGCCTTCGTGCTGTTCCAGGTCCCGATCCCCACCGCCGACTCGGCGGTCCTGCTGCTGTTACCGCTGTTACCGCTGTCGGTTTCGGTGGTGGCCACCCGGATCCCCGAGTTCCCGGTGTGGCACACGACCCTGCTCGCTCTGCTCGTCGGGCTCATCGTGGGACTGGCGGTGGCGCTGGCCGGGATGCTCACCTCGGCGTTCCCACCAGCGCTGGGGCTCGTCCTCACGGCGGCGGCGTCCGGCGCGGCGCTGGGATGGCGGTTCGTGGCCGCCTACCGGTTGCGCCGCGGCATGCACAACCGGGACGGCACCGCCACCCGACGACCGGACGACGCCAACCGGCGCCCCCGGTTCCGCCCCGGTTCGACCGTGCCGGCACGCGGTGCCAGCGGGCCGTCCGCCGCGAACGCGCCGGGTGACGGGGACGATCCCCCGGCCGTCTCGGCGGACGAGGCCCTGGCCGAACTCGAGAACATGATCGGGCTCGAGCCGGTGAAGCAGGAGGTGCGCGCGCTCGCCGCCTCCATCGAAGCGGCCCGGCTGCGTGCCGATGCGGGCTACAGCGTGGAACGGCCGTTACGCCACCTGGTGTTCTCCGGGCCTCCCGGAACGGGGAAAACCAGCGTGGCGCGCACACTGGCGCGGGTTTTCCACGCCTTCGGACTCCTGCCCTCCTCCCGCGTCGTCGAGGCGCAACGCGCCGACCTGGTGGGGGAGTACCTGGGAGCGACCGCGATCAAGACCAACCAGCTCATCGACAGTGCCCTGGGCGGGGTGCTGTTCGTCGACGAGGCGTACTCCCTGGTGAACGACGGGGACGGGCAACCCGACCGCTTCGGGAACGAGGCGGTGCAGACCCTGCTGAAACGCGCCGAGGACGACCGCAACGGGTTGGTGATCATCCTGGCGGGCTACCGGGACGAGATGGAGCGTTTCCTGGCCTCCAACCCGGGTCTGGCGTCCCGGTTCGACACCCGTGTCACGTTTCCCAGCTTCTCCGCGGCGGAGCTGCAGCGCATCGCGGAATCACTGCTGGAACAGCGCGGCGAGGCCATCGCGGAGGAGGCGCGGCCCGCGCTGCAACGGAGGTTCGAGCAGGTCCAGCAACGGGAGGTCGTCGACGAACTGGGCAACGGACGGTTCGCCCGCTCGCTCGTCGAGAAGGCGACCGAGGCCCGCGACGTGCGCGTCGTCACCGCGCAGCAGGGCAGGAACCGACCGGACACCGGAGAGCTGGTCACGGTGCGCGCCACGGACATCACGAGCGCTTTCACCGAACTGACCGGACGGCTCTCCGGTTTCGCGGAGCCTCCGGACGTGGAGGAGGCACTGGCCGAGCTGGACGACATGATCGGTCTGGAACCGGTCAAACGCCAGGTCCGCTCGATCGTGGCACAGCTGCAGGTGGCCAAGCTGCGCGAGGAGCAGGGGCTGCGGAACCAGCCGCCGATGCGGCACTTCGTCTTCACCGGACCGCCCGGCACCGGCAAGACCTCGGTGGCACGCATCCTCGGACGGGTCTTCGCCGCCCTGGGACTGCTCAGCCGCCCGGATGTCGTCGAGGCGCAGCGTCTGGACCTGGTCGGCGAGCACCTGGGAGCGACCGCGATCAAGACCGGGAAGCTCGTCGACCGGGCACTGGGGGGCGTGCTGTTCGTGGACGAGGCCTACTCCCTGGACAACCCCGGATACAGCGGCGGCGACGCGTTCGGGGCCGAGGCGGTGCAGACCCTGCTGAAACGCGCCGAGGACGACCGTTCCAGACTCGTGGTCGTGCTCGCCGGCTACCCCGCGGAGATGGAGCGGTTCCTCGCGAGCAACTCCGGCCTCTCCTCCCGCTTCAACATCCGCGTGGGTTTCCCCAGCTACACTCCCGGCGAGCTGACCGAGATCGCCGACGGTGTGGCGGAGAGCGCCGGCGACGTTTTCGAGGAGGCGGCGCGCGCGGACCTCCGGCGGATCTTCGACTACGTCTGTTCCGCCGGCTGGATCGACGAACTCGGTAACGGCCGGTTCGTCCGCTCGCTGTTCGAGAAAGCGTGCGCTCACCGGGACCTGCGTGTCTCCCAGGACTACGGGAACTCCGCCACCGCCGCGGAACTCACCGTGGTCACCCGCGAGGACGTCCGCAACGCTTACGCCGAGGTCACCCAAGGGTAGGTCCTGTGTAAGCCCTCCGATGGACGCGTGCGCGGCGCCCCAGCGCGGCCCGGCGGTGTTTCCCGGCCTCCCGGCGGAGGATCCGCTGCGCATTCCCGACCGGCCCGTCGGCGCGGTGCTGGGCGCGCCGCTCGTGGCGGCCAGCGTCCACCGGACAAGGAGCTGGGCGTGACACGACGGCACGTCCTGTTAACCTCCGCTGGCATGAACCGATCCACCACTCCCATCAACCAGGCCATCATCCTCGCCGGCGGTCAGGCGACCCGGCTGCGTCCCTACACCGACACCCGCCCCAAAGCCATGGTGGAGGTGGCCGACCGGCCGATCATCGACTACCAGCTGGAGTGGCTCGCCGAGTACGGCGTGGAACACGTGGTCGTCTCCTGCGGGTACAAGGCCGACGTCCTGCGGGAGCACCTCAACACCCGCCGCGGTGGCCCCGAGATCACACTGCTGGTCGAGGAGGAGCCGTTGGGACGCGGCGGGGCGCTGCGTTACGCCTCCTCCGGTCTGCGGGAGGGCCAGGGAGCCTGCTACGCCCTGAACGGCGACGTTCTCACGTGGTTCTCGCTGGAGGAGTTCACCGACTACCACCGCGAGAAGGGCGGGCTGGCGACGTTGGCGCTCGCCCAGTACCGGACGAACTGGGGAATCGTGGACGTGACGGAGGACGGCACGATCGAGGGGTTCACGCAGAGCCCGTTGCTGCCGTTCTGGATCAACGCGGGGGTGTACGTCTTCGAGCGGGAAGCCCTGGCGCTGCTTCCGGAGGAGGGAGACCACGAGGCCACCACCTTCCCGGATCTCGCGGCCGAGGGGCGTCTCTTCGGGTACCGGATCAACGCGTTCTGGCGGGGGGTCGACACGGTCAAGGACGTCAAGGAGGCCAGCGAGCAGATCCCCGCCCTGCGGAGCGGAACGTGAGGGGACGCGACTCCCGCGCGGTAGGGGAGTGCGTGTACTGTCACCGGCGTGACGAACAATTCACCCATACTTGCCGCGGCCCCCAACTTTCGCGACGTCGGGGGCTATGCCACACATAACGGGGAGCGTGTGCGTAGCGGGGTGCTCTACCGCGCGGGTACCCTGCACAGGCTGGAGGAGTCCGACCTCGCGGCGCTGCGTTCCCTGGGACTGCGCCAGGTGGTCGACCTCCGCACGGAGACGGAGCGTGCGCGGGAGGCGGACCGGATTCCGGACGGAGCCGAGTACGTGCCCCTGGACGTCACGCCCACCAAAAGCCCGCCGTCCGCGCCGGCGGGAGAGCGTGAGCCCCGCTCCCACGGTTCCCCCGCGCCGGGCAGCAGCGGCACCCCGGAAGCTCCCTCCCCCAACGCCGACCTCGTCACCCTCCTCGCCGACGCCGAGCGCGCCCACGCACTGCTGGCGGACAACGGGGCGGAGCGGTTCATGCACGGGGTGAACCGGATGCTCGTCGCCAGCGACGAGGCGTGCTCCGGTTACCGGGAGCTCATCCAGCGGGCCGCGGCCGGGCCCGGGGCGCTCGTGTTCCACTGCAGCGCGGGAAAGGACCGTACCGGGTGGGGGGCGGCGGTCCTGCTGCGCCTGCTCGGCGTCCCCACGGAGACGGTCGTCGCCGACTACCTCGCCAGCAACGCGCGGCTGGGCGGGCTCGAGGACTGGGCGCACCTGCTGGTCCGGAACTATGGCTTCGCCCCGGAAGCCTTCCTCCCGCTGGTGGAAGTGCGCCGGGAGTACCTGGAGACGGCGTTCGCGGAGGCGGACCGCCTGCACGGCTCGTTCGACGCCTACGTCCGCGACGGTCTGGGAATCTCCCAACGCACCGTGCGGGAGCTGCGGGAACGCATGCTGGAACCCCGGTCATAAGTTCTCCAACCGCTCCCGCAGCTCCTCCTCGTCGTGACCGTCGGTGTCCGCGAGGACCGCGAGCAGTTCCTGCAGCACCACGGAGCGACCGCAGCCCCGGTCGAGCAGCCGCTGGGCAGCGTTCCACAGGGCGGGGGGATCGCCGTGCCACAAGCGTTCGGCCAGCCGTTCGTGCGCTGCCAGGTCCTCCTCCGAAGGGGTCTCCCCGCTGCTGGGTGTCCGGCCTCCCGCCGAGTGTTTGCCCCGGTGTTCCGTCGGGGACTCGTAGTGGCCGAAATGGTCCAGCTTCAGCAGCGCCCGGCGCCCCTCCCGCGTGGTCGGGTCGAACTCGTGCGCCGAGTCGGCGAGCAGGTCACTGGTGAGCAGCGGGAACGCGAACATCCGCCGCGGGAGGGCCGCCAGGTCCCCGTCGGGGAGCAGCCGCCGGATCACCTCCTGGCGTAGGCCGAACGAGGAGGCGGGGTCCGGATAGGTGTTGGTGAAGACGGCGGTGGAGTTCCACAGGGCGTCGAGTGTGGCACCGACCGCGGACTCCGGGAGCTCGTTGCGTGCTCCGGCCCACCGGATCCATGCCGCCAGCACGTGCGGCATGGCCTCCTGCTCCTCGGGAAGCAGGACCGTACGGCGCGGTAGCCAGCTCAGCAGGAACGTTTCCACCTTGCTCGGGCTGACACGCGTGGGACGCCCGGCGTCGATGTCGCAGCCGTAACCGATGATGTGGTCGACGCACCGGCTGGCGGCATAGGAGTCGGAGAGCTCGGCCGCCTCCTCGGACGCCAGGAAGCGCGCCGCGAGAACGGCCCGGTGGTCGGGGCGCCACACCGGCTCTGCCGGAGGCTCGGCCTCGCGCGGCAGGGAGCGCACCCGTGCCCGGGTCAGCGCGTGGTGGGCTGCGAGGGAGCCGCCGGCCAGGTCCTGCTCGCTGATACCCACACTGCGGACGGGGTTCTCCGGTTTCCCGCCCAGTACCTGGTCGGTGCGCTGGATGGCGTTCTCCAACAGGGTGCGGGCGCGCTCCGGCCGGGTCGCGGCGAACACGGACATGGGGTCGCGGTTCTTCTGCTCCTCGCAGCGTTCGATCAGCTGCTGGGGTTTGGCGGTCACCCAGGCGTCGCGGAGCACGCCGCCACTGTTGTGGTCGATCGCCGCGATCAGAGCGTGGTGCGCCGCGTCGGTACCGGCTGTGGGAGCGTAACGGAAGACGCAGATGACCTCGTCCGTGTCGCCGTACCTCGTGCCCGATATGTAGGCGCTCTGCGGCAGTACCTCTCCCACGGACGTTGTCCAGGACGGGCCGGAAACCCCCTGGGCCCGCAGGCTCCGCGCGGATTCCGCGGCGAGCCGGCGCTGACGCTGGGAGGTGCCGAGTACCGAGATCCCGCTGAGCAGTGCCAACCCGGCGGGTGTGCCGGAGTCGGCAGCGTGGGCGACCAGTCCCTCGCCGAGCCGGCGTTCCACGTCGACGCCGGGCATCTTCCGCGCCCACCATGCCCCGAGCATCTCGCTGACACCCACCTCGGCGTCGAGGGGCTCGCGCACTGACAGCAGGGTGTGCGCGGCACGCAGCATCTCAGCGAAAACGGCGCTGGGCACTGGCCCGGAATCTGGCTGGGAAGAGTGGGACGGTACGGACACCCCTCCGAGCCTATTGCACGTATGGTCCGTTCCATGGCTGATTCCGGGAATCTCCGGGCGAGGACTCCCGGCGGGACTCCGGTACCGCGGCCGCGGAAGCGGAGGCGCCGACGCGTGCCCTCGGGGAGGGCTCGGAGTTGAGCACGGCGTGTAGGCGCTCCCGAGCGAGGCGCTCCACGAGCCCCGTGGTGACGCGGAACCCGAGGTGTTCCGCGCACCTCCACGCGTCGTGGACACAGCGTTCGATACACAGCCGTGACAGGGCGTTGAACTCGTCGTGGAGTCTGACGGTTACCTGCTGTGAATCCCCTGTCAGGTGGGTATGGAGCATAGCGGGTCACGTCCCTCGCTGGTGGTGTCCGTAACAGTGACCTCTTCCCGGGCCAGTCTGTCACGTGGAAGGGGTGTGCGCAGCGGATTCCGCGGCGGCGTGTTTCCGGGTGTGTGGGTGTCCTCCGCGGCGGGGAGGTCGTGTGCGTGGCGGTGCGGGAGCACGCGGCGGCGGGGCGCGCGGGCCGTGACCGTGGGGTGGCGGTTGCCGTGCGGCATTCACTTTCCGTCGCCACCACCGGTCTTCCATGTCACCTCCACCACCGTGGCCGCGCGTTCGTCGCTTATGCTGAGGCAGTGGTAGCGGTTAGCGGGTGTAACGCCGGGTGCGGCGCGGGGACGTCGCACTCTGAGCACGGTGCGTAGCCTCGCTTGCCGAGTATGAGCCGCGCTTCCGGTGGTCGGAAGCGCGCCTCGAGTTGGGAAGGGCCCTGGAGGTGTCATAGTTGAGCACCGAAACGTCCGTTCCGCTCCCTCGCGTGCCCAGTCTTGGGACGCTGGACTCCGCGCTGTTGGAGGTCCTGCTCAAGGAAGCCCCGCTCGGTTTCGCCTTCTTCGACACCCAGTACAGGTTCCAGCGGGTCAACCGCACCCTCGCTGCTGTCTACGGGAAGTCCGCGGCGGACTGCCAGGGGCGGACACCAGCGGAGGTGCTGGAGTGCGCGGGAGACGTGGCCGAGCACGAGCGGGCGCTTGCTGCGGTGCTTGCAGGGGAGCCGACGGTCTACAGCGACCAGCGGATACTCTCCGCTCCGCGTTCCGGCAACCACGACGCGCAGCCGTGGGCGATGTCGTGGTTCCCCGCCCACCAGCAGGACGGTGGGATAGCGGGCGTCGTGCTCATCACGCTCGACCTGAGCGACGAGCAGGCGGTGGAAGCGGCGCTGCGCCGGGGCGAGGAGCGGTACCGTTCGCTGCTCAGAGCGACGAACCAGATCGTGTGGTCCGCCCGTCCCGACGGCAACATCGCCGAGGACTGCCCGGAGTGGCGGGCCATCACCGGGCAGAGCGTCGAACAGTACCTCGGCCAGGGGTGGCTGGAGACGATCCACCCCGACGACCGTCAGCGGGTGGAGCACCTCTGGCAGGAGGCCGTCGCCGACTCCACCGGTTTCGACACGACGTTCCGGGTGCGCTCGCAGTCCGGCGACTTCCGGAACTTCCGTTCCCGGGCGGTCCCCATCATGCGCGGCGGCGCCGTCATCGAGTGGGTCGGTGCCAACATCGACGTCACGACACAACACGAGGCCGACGACATGCGCCAGCGCCTCACCCAACAGCTCGGTGAGGCGGCGTTGCGGACCGTCCGGCTGCAGAAGGCCACGTCCGATCTCGCCGAGGCGCTGACCGTGGACCAGGTTGTGCGGGCGATCGCGGAGATCGGCTGGACAGCGGTGGGAGCGGACCGTACCGCCGTGGCGCAGTTGGACCGGGAGCGGTTGCGGCTACGGGTACTGAGTCAGCGGGAGGACGACGTCCCGGGTGACCAGCCGGAGGAGGCCGGGCTGGAGTATCCGGGAACCATGTCGCAAGCGGCCCGGGAGCGGAAGCCGTTCATCGCGGGAAACCCGCTGGAGTTGCGTGCCCTCCTGCACGACGCCCCCTCGGTCACCGAGTTCCTGGCCGGTACCGACGAACAGGCGTGGGTGGCGCTCCCGCTGGTCAGTGCCGGGCTGCCGATCGGAGCGCTGCGGTTCGCGTTCACCAGTCAGCGTGAGATATCCGAGGAGGAGCGCGTTTTCCTGGAAGCGCTGGCGGGGCAGTGCGCTCTGGCGCTGGAGCGGGCGACGCTCTTCGAGCGGGAGCACCGCACGGCCGAAGCGCTGCAGAAGAGTCTGCTTCCGGAGGAGCTTCCCGAGGTCAAGGGCGTTCGGATGCAGTCCTCGTACAGTCCGGGGACACAGCACGTCCAGGTGGGCGGGGACTGGTACGACGCGTTCCCGCTGCCGGACGGCCGGGTCGCGGGGGTGCTCGGCGACGTCATGGGCAAGGGGATCAAGGCCGCCACCGGAATGAGCCGGGTCCGGAACGCGTTGCGGGCCCTGGCGTTCAGCATGCCCGAACCCGCCGAGGTGATGACCGGGCTTGACCGCATGTTCGACGCCACCGAGGAAGTGGACCAAGTGACAACGTTGGTTTACTTCGTGCTTGACCCGGAAACAGGTCAGATCGATCTCAGTAACGCGGGGCACCTGCCGCCGCTGGTGGTGGCGGAGAACACGGAGCCCTGGTTGCTGCGCGCTGAACCAGGAACACCACTCGGAGTGAGTTCGCAACGGGGGCACCACAATTTTTTCGTACAACCCGGTAACACTGTCGTGCTCTACTCCGATGGACTTGTTGAGAACCGGAAGCGTTCCGTCGCCGCCGGTCTCGACGAACTTGTCAGCATGGCGTCCCAGGCGCCGCCGGGGGTGGTGGGTGATCCACAGGAAGTACTCAACTACCTTGTTGAGGGCATGCTCACAGGGTATGAGCAGGACGATGACGTCACACTGCTCGCCGTGCACCTCCCGGTGCTCCAACCGGAGCTTGATAAGTGAACCGTACGAAGAAGTCCGACACTTTGCCTAAGGTGGAGGAACCGTCAACCCCGCTGAAGCGGGGGGTGATGTAGGGGACCCGACGGTGGGATTCGATCCGCGCGGTTGCGGAGAAAAATCCTACTGGGCGGATGTGCCCAAACGCCAGAGAGGGCGCATACGCTGAAAAAAACCGGCTTCCCCGTCCCCGGCGGGGGAGGATCCCGGTCAACAGCGAGGAGAGGGTGCTCGCTCTCCCTCGCGGCTCTTTGGGCCGCCGGGTCCAGCAATCTCGCCACACGTCCGTTCGAGAGGTGTTTGTGTCACCTGCCAGTTCGACCCGCTCTAAACAGCAAGAATCGCTGCAAGAGCCTGTCATCCAGCAGCTGATCGAGCGTGGGCGGTCCCAGGGGTACCTTGAGCCCGAGGACGTGCGCCGTGCCTTCGAGGAGGCCGACATTCCGATGTCGCAGGCCCAGACCATTCTCCGCGGTCTGACCCAAGAAGGCGTGACTCTCGTCGTGGGGGCCGAGGAATCCGCACCCACGCGCCGTAAGTCTGCCCGCCGGAAGTCGGCCAGCCAGCAGTCGGCCAGCCAGCAGAAGAGTTCGAACAACCAGCAGAAGAGTTCCGGCAAGTCCAAGCGTGCCGCGGCGGCGCAGGAACAGTCCGAGACCGTGACAGCGGTCGTCGATTCCGGTGCCGATACGCAGGCGAAGGCCTCCGCGGACGAGGAGGCGGCCTCCGAGCAGGCCTCCGAACAGGCGTCCGAGGAGAAGTCGTCTGCCAGCGGTGGTTCGGCGAAGAGCTCGGCGAAGAAGAGCACTGCGAAGAAGTCGAAGAGCTCCGGGAAGGCCGCTTCCTCCGCCAAGAGCGAGAAGTCCGGAAGCGCAGAGCAGTCCGGTGACGCCCCGCAGGAGGAGCAGGGCGACAAGGCCGCCACGCAGGAGAGCGGTCTGGAGCCCGCCGAGGACCAGGACTTCGAGCTCGAAGAGGCGGGTGAACTCGAGGACACCGGCGTTGAGCTGGAGCTCGTCGAGGACCCGATGGACAGGTCCGAGCCCGCTGACGGCCCGGTGGCCGGTTCCGGCCTCACCCCCGAGGTGGCCGGGATACCTGAGAAGGCGGCAGCGAACACCTCCGAGGATGAGGCTTTCATCCTCTACCAGGACGACGACGACGCTCCTGCCGCGCAGGTGGCTGCGGCCGGGGCGACGGCGGATCCGGTCAAGGACTACCTCAAGCAGATCGGCAACGTCTCGCTGCTGAACGCCGAGCAGGAGGTGGAGCTCGCCAAACGGATCGAGGCGGGCCTGTTCGCGGAGGAGAAGCTCTCCGAGGAGCGGCACAGCCTCTCCTCCGAGTTCCGTGAGGAACTGGAGTGGATCGCCGACGACGGTGGCCGGGCGAAGAAACACCTTCTCGAGGCGAACCTCCGGCTCGTCGTCTCGCTGGCGAAACGCTACACCGGACGGGGGATGCTGTTCCTGGACCTGATCCAGGAGGGGAACCTCGGCCTGATCCGGGCCGTGGAGAAGTTCGACTACACCAAGGGCTTCAAGTTCTCCACCTACGCCACCTGGTGGATCCGGCAGGCGATCACCCGTGCGATGGCCGACCAGGCGCGCACGATCCGTATCCCGGTCCACATGGTGGAGGTCATCAACAAGCTCGCGCGGGTCCAGCGCCAGATGCTGCAGGACCTCGGCCGCGAGCCCACCCCGGAGGAGCTCGCCAAGGAGCTCGACATGACCCCGGAGAAGGTCGTCGAGGTGCAGAAGTACGGCCGTGAGCCGATCTCGCTGCACACCCCGCTGGGGGAGGACGGCGACAGCGAGTTCGGGGACCTCATCGAGGACTCCGAGGCGATCCAGCCGGGAGAGGCGGTCAGCTTCACCCTGCTGCAGGAGCAGCTGCACTCGGTGCTGGACACCCTCTCCGAGCGTGAGGCCGGAGTGGTGTCCATGCGGTTCGGTCTCACTGACGGCCAGCCCAAGACCCTCGACGAGATCGGCAAGGTCTACGGGGTCACCCGCGAGCGGATCCGGCAGATCGAGAGCAAGACCATGTCCAAACTCCGCCACCCCTCCCGTTCCCAGGTGCTGCGGGACTACCTGGACTGACCCACCGTTGCGGACCTTTCGCTCCGGCTCACCGGGATGGGGCCCGAGGCCGGAACCGCGGAAGCGTCCGCCACGCATGGTCCGGGTGTGGTTGGGGTGTCACCGCCCCGCCCCACACCCGGACGTGCCGTTCACCAGCATCTCGCATCCGATACTCCCGATTGTTGCGTGCGCGGAGTATGAGCGAGATAAAGACCGAGGGACCGTGCCGCGGTCCGGTTGGTCCCACGTTCGGGCCCCGGAAACCGTGAGGCGCTGTTCCGGCGGCGCGGCAGGGGCGCTAAAGTGCCGTGGCTATGGGACTGTTCGGGCGCGGCAAACGACAGACGAGAATCGCCTCGGTGGCGCAGACGCTGGCCACCGGTGAGCTCTGGCACGACCCGGCCCTCAACGCGGGGGCATCCGCTGTGGAGCAGGGGTACCTGCAGGCTGGCCTCGCGCTGCTGCGAGAGTCGCGCTACGACTACGAACAGCGCTCCTACCGGCTGGGTGCTCTCAGCGACTCCGCCCTCGGACGCAGCGGCGAGATCTATGACCTGTTCACCGACGGCATGCCCGCCGAGGAAGCGTCGGATGTCCTGCTGTGGGTGGGCGCCACCCTGGTCCGGGAGGCGTGGGAGATCCGTGGAGGCGGCTTCGCCGATACCGTGGGCGAGGGCCGGTACAAGCTGTTCTTCGCGAGTCTGGGAGCGGCCGAGGAACCTCTCCTGGAAGCTGCCCGACGGCGCCCGGACGATCCTGTCCCCTGGTCCGAAATGTTGGCGTATGCGATGGGCATGCAGCTCGACCGGCAGCAGGAGGACGCTGTCTGGGACAGTGTCGCCCGACGGTGCCGCTCCCTCTACCGGGCGAACTGGCTCCGGCTTCAGGCACTGTGCCTGAAGTGGGGCGGGTCGCACGAGGAGATGTTCGCGTTCGCCCGGCAGACGGTGGACGCTCTGCCTCCGGGGCATCCGGCGAGTGCGATGCTGCCCATGGCGCACTACGAGTATCTCAGTGCCGTGTTCATCGAGATGGTTCTCGAACAGGGGAAGACGTTCGCGTTCGCGACGTTGGAGACGGACTACTGGGAGGCGGGACTCGTCGCGGAACTCAAATCCGCCGCGGCCAAGTGGTGCGCGGCGGACCCCCGGCCCCATCCCGACGACCTGGAGGGCCACCACCTGTTCGGTTGGTCCATGTACCGGGCGGACGTTCCCGACGCGGCCCGGTGGCACCTCGCACAGGTGGGGAACCTCGTCGTGGGTACACCGTGGGACTGCATGGGCGACGAGCGGGAGGAACTCGCCGAGGCGCTGGTGGACCTCAGGATGAGCTGACAGGAGCGGTCCCGTCCCGCAGGACGATGTCCGCCGTGTACGGGCGGCCCTTGCGGGAGGGGGCGGTGAGCTCCGTGGGGTAGCCGAGGTCGTTGAGCGCCGTGACGAACTCGGCCGGCGTCCGCGCGTCCTCGCCCTTGGCCAGCATGTCCCGGGCGATCTCCCCCCGCGTGGCTTTGGCCATGTGGCTGACCACGGACCGTTGTGCGTGCTCCCCGCTTCCCGTATCCCGCAGTACACGCACCGACACCGTACGCTCCGCCGTCTCTCCCGAGGGTTTGAAAGCGGCCGCGTAGGCCGAGGAGCGGCAGTCCACCAGCAACCGGTCCCCGGCGTGTTCGAGAAGCGGAGTGGTGAGGTGCTTGCGCCAGAACGCACCGAGAGCTCCCAGCGGCGGGAGCTTCACCCCCATGGAGAGCCGGTAGGGCGGTAGCTGGTCGGTGACACCGACCACTCCCCACAGTCCCGAGAAGATCAGCACGGAGCCGCGGACGCGTTCGGCGTTCCCGCCGGTGAGAAGGTCACCGAGGCCGAGCCTGTCGTACAGCACACCGGTGTACAGGTCGGCGGCGCGCAGAGTGGGGGCGGTGCGGAGCTCCCGGTTGTGCGCTATCTTCGCGGCCTGCCCCGCCGACAGGCCCAACACCTGCCGGGCGTCCTCCTCCGGTCCCGCACACAGGGTCTCCAGCGCTTCCAACACTGTCTCGCGGGCACTCGCGGTCTCCGGAAGACTCAGCGCCGCGGGGTCCAGCCGAGGACCGGACCCCGCGGTTGCCTTACCCTCCGACGGCGGCAGCAGAAAGAGCATGGTTCTCACCTGGCTCGGGGACGGGAACGGCCCCAATCGTATTCGCCGGAGAGCGGTGCCGAACGCTCGAGTGGGGATTGGCGCTCTCCGGCGCCACGGTTTCCGTTTCCCACGGCGGGAAACGCGACGTACACTCCCGTCAGAAACCGGGCCGGTGCGTGTTTCCCGTCCCGGAGCGCCGCACTCCGCTTGGCCCCGGGGCTCGGCCGCCGGCCGAGCCAGGCGGGCGGGCCGGCCACCCCTCCGTGTCCACGAGGACGGGGCCGTCGCGCGTCCGGTTCGCCGTGCCAGCGGATTCCGCCAGTGGCGCGAGACGCAGTCCAGTTCGACGAGAGGGTACCCCCCCGTGTCCTACCCTCCCTACGCACAGCAACCGCCCGCTGGACCTCCACAGCACTACGGCCCTCCGCAGCACCATGGCCCTCATCCGCCCGCTCCGGGATGGGGGCAGTGGCAGGGGCAGCCGCAGTGGGGGCAGCCCGGCTACGCTCCCGTGCAACAGCAGAACCACCCCCCACAGGGCCATGCTCCGCCGCAACCACCCTCCAACGGCGACGGCGGGACGCCGCCGGCCGACGTGGCCCAGCTCGCCGCGCAGTACCAGCTCGGTGGCTTCGTGCGGAGCCACGTTCCCGCCGGGCCCCTCGCGGGTGTGCTGACAGCCTTCGGAACGCTCGCCGCCGTGGTCCTCATCGAGATCGCGCTGGTCGTCTTCGCTGGCGTGTACGTCGTGGGCGGCATCCTGTTCTTCGGGGTGATCTACGCGTTCGTCTACATGTTCAAGACGTTCTTCCGGACCGGCACAGCGGTGCACCTCTTCACCCACGGGCTGGTGAAGACCGAGTCCGGCCGTCCCTTCCCCGTGCACTTCGGGCAGGTGTACAGGATGCGTAAGGACAGGGAGGACCGCTATCTCCACATGGCCAACGGCAGCGAGGTGAAGCTTCCCGCGTTCCTCTCCGACGAGGAGGAGCTGTTCGCCCACGTCGCGAAGCGCGTGTCGGGCTGAGGATCCGCCCGTCGTACGGGAGGTCGCCGCCCGGCCGGTCTTCCACGGCCCGGGTGGAAAGCGCTCCCGGCCTCCCGCGACGGAGCCCTCCGTGTCACCCGGATGCCCTCGGAGCCTCGGGAGTGCCTCCGAGGTCGGGCACGCGGCCGCGTCGCTACGCTCGGGGAAACGTCAGTACCCGACGGTGAAGCGGCTGCGGTGGTGCCTGGGGTGTTGCGCCTCGTCGAGCAGCGCGACGGCGAAGTCTTCCATGGAGATGGCGGAGCCGCCCCGGGCGTCGGTGACGAGCTCGTCGCCTACCAACCGGTACCGGCCGGGCGTTTCGCCGGTCGCGGCCGCCGCGCGTGCTGGTGAGTTGGGGTCGTACCGGTTGGGGGCTCGAACCGAAACCAGCGGCAGCGGTCCGACCGGACCGCTGCCGCTGGTGTTGTTCACGCCTGTTCGCTATGGGACTTAACGCTCAATCGTCAGCGGCTGCGCCTGGTGTCTCCTCGTGGAGTCGATTCGTCTCGTCCTGAATCTCAGCGGCGATCTTTCGGATCGAATCGTCATGCTCACGCATGTGGTGTGCGCAGAACAACAGCTCGCCGCCAGAGTTGAGAACCACTCGGACGTAGGCCTGCGCACCGCAACGGTCGCAACGGTCAGCAGCCGTCAACGGCTGGGTGGGGGCAAGCGTTCCAGTCACTTCGCCTTCCTCAATGCTCGGCGTCAGTCACTCGGGACAACATCTATCCGGAGGCGGAACTTCCTAATCAACCCCGGTGTACGCTGACAGCGGAATCGACGTGATGTGCAGCTCAGCCCCTCCGGACCGTTGGGTTCTCGTGTCGCGGTTGTACCCGGCGGATCGCCAGGATATCGACAACGACCGGAAGTGCGTCTCCCGGTTCGGCGGAATCCACCTGCGGCGCGGGGGTGGTCGGACCTCCGGCAGGCCGCTGTCCTCCGGGGAAGCCGGGCCACGGTCCCGCCCGAGTGAAGAGGTTCGGGTGGCCGGTGCCCGGGCCGTCCGCTCGCGGGCCACGGGGCACGCGGAGGCTCCCCGGGAGAACCGGGAACCAGTGGCAGCGGTTCCGCGCGAACCACCGTCGAGGAGCCCGTGGCTGCCCAGCGCTCGGAACACCCCGGGTGCGTGTTTCCCACACCGTTCACACCCGGCCCCCTGTTCCCGGCGTCTGGTAGATTCTGCCCCGCCCGCGACAGTCACGCGGGTGCGAGTGGGAAGCCGTACCAGCCCGTGGGAGTCCTGGACCGGCCGGATCGCGGAACCGGAGACGGCCGTGGGGTGGGAAGCGCCGACTGAGCGGCTGGGCCGGGCCCGAACCTCCGGTTCCGGGTGCGGAAGGACCCGCACGGGCGCGGGGCGTGCCACGGCTGCGGGTTCCGCGCCACTGACCGTCGCGAACAGTCACCCCCACAATGGGGCTGCATGTCGATACAGCTAGGGTCTGTCTGGTAGAGACGTTTGGGCCCGTTGGGAGCGGGTTACCCGTTGCCTCCCGTCAAGCGAGTTCCACACGGGTGCGGCGGGGCTGCTGGACGGCCGCGCGTTTTACGTGTGGTGTGTCAGTCGTACACCCGTACCCCCGGCGTCGGCCCTGCCCACACGCGTCCGGCGCACACTCCGCCCGGAGCGTGCGCACCCTGTTCAACCAACGCAGGAGATGCCCACGTGACCGCCCTCACTGCCGTTCACGATCCGGAGGACTACTCCGCACGCAACCTTTCGGTACTGGAAGGACTCGAGGCGGTTCGTAAACGGCCCGGTATGTATGTCGGGTCGACGGACAGTCGCGGGCTCACCCAC
Organism: Haloactinospora alba; assembly: GCF_006717075.1. Classification (NCBI taxonomy): domain Bacteria; kingdom Bacillati; phylum Actinomycetota; class Actinomycetes; order Streptosporangiales; family Nocardiopsidaceae; genus Haloactinospora; species Haloactinospora alba. Next base: position 2,445,762 of record NZ_VFQC01000001.1, on the reverse strand, counting down.
TGCATGTGGGAGATCATCGACAACGCGGTGGACGAGGCTCTGGGAGGGCACTGCACCCGGATCGACGTGGTCCTCCACAGCGACGGGTCGGTCGAGGTGCAGGACAACGGTCGGGGTATCCCGGTCGACATCGAACCGAAGTCGGGCCTGTCCGGTATCGAACTGGTCATGACCAAGCTGCACGCCGGCGGGAAGTTCGGTTCCGGGTCCTACAACGCCTCCGGGGGCTTGCATGGTGTCGGCGCTTCCGTCGTCAACGCCCTGTCCTCCCGGTTCGACGTGGAGGTCGACCGGCAGGGCTACACACACGCCATCAGCTTCCGGCGCGGGATCGCGGGCCGTTTCCTCGCCGAGGGCCCGGACGCGGAGTTCACCGCCCAGGCCGGTGTGGAGCGGCTCGGACGGGTCGGCGGCGACGCGACGGGAACGCGGATCCGGTTCTGGGCCGACCGGGAGATCTTCCTGAAGGAAGCGGACATCACGCGGGAGTCCCTGCTGGACCGGGCCCGGCAGACCGCCTTCCTGGTTCCCGGCCTGACCATCGCCGTGCGGGACGAACGCTCGGACAGCGAGGAGGTCTACGAGGAGGAGTTCCGCTTCGACGGTGGCATCAGCGAGTTCTGCGGCTACCTCGCCTCGGACGAGCCGGTCAGCGACGTACTGCGGATCCAGGGGGCGGGGAACTTCACCGAGACCGTGCCCGTGCTCGACGAGGACGGGCACATGACGCCCACCGACGTCGAACGCCAGCTCGACGTGGACATCGCCCTGCGCTGGGGGAACGGCTACGACTCCACAGTGCGCTCCTTCGTCAACGTGATCGCCACCCCCAAGGGGGGTACGCACATCACCGGCTTCGAACGGGCCCTCGTGCGCACGGTCAACGAACAGCTACGCAACGCGAAGCTGCTGAAGGCCAACGACGATGCGGTCACCAAGGAGGACGTCCTCGAGGGGATCACGGCCGTCGTCACGGTCCGCCTGGCCGAACCGCAGTTCGAGGGCCAGACCAAGGAGATCCTGGGAACGTCCCCCGTCTCCCGGATCGTCTCCCAGGTCGTCAGCAAAGAGCTGCGTGAGTTCCTCACCTCGACCAAGCGCCGGGAGAAGCAGCAGGCCCGGACCGTCCTGGAGAAGGTGCGGGACGCCGCCAAGGCGCGGTTGGCCGCCCGCCAGCAGCGGGAGACCCAGCGTCGGAAGAACGCACTGGAAAGCTCCGCGCTGCCGTCCAAACTGGTGGACTGCCGGAACGAGGGGTTTGAGCGCAGCGAGCTGTTCATCGTCGAGGGGGACTCCGCGCTCGGCACCGCCAAACTCGCGCGCGACTCGGAGTTCCAGGCGCTGCTGCCGATCCGCGGCAAGATCCTCAACGTGCAGAAGTCCTCCGTCGCCGACATGCTGAAGAACGCGGAGTGCGCGGCGATCCTGCAGGTGATCGGTGCCGGCTCCGGGAAGTCGTTCGACCTGGACTCCGCCCGGTACGGGCGGGTCATCCTGATGGCGGACGCCGATGTCGACGGTGCGCACATCCGGTGCCTGCTGCTGACCCTGATCTACCGGTACATGCGGCCGATGCTGGAAGCCGGCCGGGTGTACGCCGCGGTTCCGCCGCTGCACCGGATCGAGCTCACCAACGTCGGCAAGAAGAAGCGGGGGGCCAAGCCCCAGGACCGTTACATCTACACCTACACCGACGCGGAACTGCAGCGGAACCTGCTGGAGCTGGAGAAGAAGGGACTGAGCTGGAAGGAGCCGGTCCAGCGGTACAAGGGACTGGGCGAGATGGACGCTGACCAGCTCGCCGAGACGACGATGGACCCGCGGCACCGGACCCTGCGCCGGATCAAGGTGGAGCACGCCGAGGAGGCGGCCAGCATGTTCGGGCTGCTGATGGGCAACGAGGTGGCACCCCGCCGGGAGTTCATCGCGCAGGGGGCCCAGGAACTCGACGTCAACCGGATCGACACGTAACCGGCCGGGAGCTCCGTTGCTTCGTGCGGGACTCCTCCCGGCCGCGCCGGCGTTGCGCTCGCCGGGGCCTCGGGGCGGCTCCCTCCCCTCCTCGCCGGAGCCCGCCGCGCGGTGCCGGGGGAGCTGTTCACGGCGGACACGGGGAGCACCGGTCAGGAGTCGGCGACCGTCGGCGCGGTAACGCGGAAAGTGAGTGCCCCCATGGTTTAATCACCGAAAGTGTTTGGATTTTCGCGGTGAGTGACTCTCCGGCGGAGGGTCGGTACGTGACCGGTGGTGCGTGATGACCGATCAGCGCCCCCCGAACGGGGAGCTGCTTTCCCGAACCGCTGCGCGCGGGCGGCCGGAGCGCCCGGACGACACGCGGGTGGTCCTCCGCCGGATCGCGCAGTTCCTCACCGACGCCGCGCTGTCCTCGGTCCTGCCGTGGTGCTCCCTCGCCCTGCTCATACTGGTTCCGGTCGAACCGGACGGCACCATCCCCGAGCCCGGGCTCGCTCTGGCGCTCGGTTCGTTGGCCGTGACGGTCTTCGTCGTGGTGTACGTGGGGTACTGGGCGGTTCTCCCAGCCCTCTTCCGCGGCCAGACGCCGGGGATGAGGCTGTTCGGCGTCCGTGTGATCACGGACGACGGTAGCGAGGCGACGGTCGGCCAGATGTTCCTTCGCTGGCTGTTGCTGGCCGTCGACGGGTTCGCGGGCGGGCTGGCCGGTCTCCTGGTGATGCTGGCGACCGAGCGGCGGCAGCGGGTCGGGGACCTGGCGGCCCGCACCCTGGTGGTCCGGGTGGCGCCGCCCCCTGCGGGCGGCGCGTCAGACCACCGTTACCGTCACTTCCCCTGAGGCGGAACCCACTGGCCCGTGTCCATGAAGCGTTCGAGCGTCGCGGTGTAGGGCCCCAGGTCCATGCCCTGCTCCGCCACCCAGCCGTCGTCGTAGTAGTTGTGCCGGTAGCGTTCCCCACCGTCACAGATCAGGGTGACCACGCTTCCGCTGCGTCCCTCGCGCAGCATCCGCGCGATGAGCTGCCACACGCCCCACAGGTTGGTGCCGGTGGAACCGCCCGCCAGGAGTCCGGTGACGTCGTTGAGGTGGCGCATGGCGGCGATGCTGGCGGCGTCGGGAACGGGGACCATCAGGTCTATGACGTTGGGCAGGAAGCTCGGCTCTATCCGCGGCCGGCCGATTCCCTCGATCCGGGAGGGCATCCCGGTCGCGTAGTCGGGAACGTCGCTCACCCATCCCGGAAAGAACGCGGAGTTCTCCGGATCGACCACGGCGAGCCTGGTGTGGTGGCGCCGGTAGCGCAGGTAGCGGCCGATGGTGGCGGAGGTCCCGCCGGTACCCGCGCCCACCACGACCCACTCCGGCACCGGATAGCGTTCCAGGCTGAGCTGCTCGAAGATGGACTCGGCGATGTTGTTGTTGCCGCGCCAGTCGGTCGCCCGCTCCGCGTAGGTGAACTGGTCCATGTAGTGGCCGTTGGTGTCGGCGGCGAGCCGGGCCGCCTCGCTGTACATCTCCGCGGGAACGTCGACGAAGTGGCACCGGCCGCCGTAACGCTCGATCAGCGCGATCTTCTCCGGACTGGTCGAACGCGGGACGACGGTGATGAAGTCCAGTCCGATGAGTCGGGCGAAGTACGCCTCGGAGACGGCGGTGGAACCGGAACTCGCCTCGACGACGGTCGTCCCCTCGGTGATCCACCCGTTGGCCAGTCCGTAGAGGAACAGGGAACGCGCGAGACGGTGCTTGAGACTGCCCGTGGGGTGCACCGACTCGTCCTTGAGGTACAGGTCGATGCCCCACTGCGCCGGCAACGGGAACGTGTGCAGGTGCGTGTCCGCTGACCGGTTCGCGTCAGCGGTCACGAGTCGGACGGCCTCGTCCACCCAGGAGCGGGTACGCGCACAGGTGCGGTCCACCCAGGCGTGGCCGGAGTTCTCGGACGGTACGGTCATGCCGGTAGGTTAGTCGTACCGGCCGCGCCTAATCGAGGGAGCCTCCGGACATGGCTGCGTGCATCCTCCGGTGCGGGGCGGCCTCGGAGTCGCGGCTCTGCCGTTCCAATGACCGGGCGAGTGCGATGTGGGCCCAACTGTCGCACGGGTCGAGTTCGACGATCCGGCGGAATGTCTGCTCCGCCCTGGTCAGCTGGGCCGAGTGGAAATAGGCGCGCCCCAGCAGTTCCAGGATCGAACGGCTCCACGGTTCCCGTTCCGCCACGGGAGCGAGGATGTTGGCCGCCTCGATCGGATCGCCGAGTTCGAAGCAGTGGCGGGCGAGGGTGAACGCGTTGAACGTTGTTTCCGGTGCCGCGTCGGTCAAGGACACACCCTCCCTTCGGTGCCTGCGTCCGCGGGGTACAACAGCGGTGCTGTGGGTGGCATTCCCGGATGCGGAGTGCCCCGGGAAAGCGCGACCGCCGTCGGGAGCGCGCCCGGCGAGGGGCCGCCACCGTGTGCTCCGGAGCCTATGCTTCGGCCGGAGCGTGCTGCCCGCTGCCGACGGCGGCGACAGCGCGCGGCAGCGCCTCTCCGGAGCCGTCCCGGCGGCTGTCGGTGTCGGGCAGCCGGATAGGACCGCCGTCAGCGCGGCTGGCGCGTGCCGGGGCACGGCCGGCCCATCCGAGCAGGAGCATGTCCTCTCCCTTGAGGAAGCGGTGGCAGCGCACCCCGCCCGTGGCGCGGCCCTTGGCGGGGTAGGCGTCGAACGGGGTGACCTTCGCCGCCCCTGTCTGGGTGTCGGGCAGGGCCGTGGAATCCCCGGCGACCGTCACCAGGACCGAGTCCTCCGGCTGGGCGACGCCGCCGAACCACACGGCATGCGCGTCCTCGGCCAGCTTTATGCCGGTGACTCCGGACGCCGCGCGACCCTGCGCGCGGACCGACTCCGCGGAGAAACGCAGCAGCCGGGCGTCGGACGTGACGAACACGAGCTCCTCCGAACCGCTGCTGAGCTGGACGGCGCCGATCACCCGGTCCGCCTCCCTGAGGTTGATGATCTCGAAGTCGTCCTTGTTCTGCGGATAGTCCGCCGCGATCCGTTTCACCACACCCGAGCGGGTTCCGACGGCGAGGTCGGGCGGGTCGCTACCGAGCGACACGAGCGACACGACCTCCTCCCCCTCGGTGAGTTCGGCGAAGTCGCTGACGGGGACACCGGACGCCAAGGGGGGAGCCTCCGTCCCCTGGTCCGGCAGTTCCGGTAGTTCCAGCACCGGCACCCGGATCACCCGGCCGAGGCTGGTCACCAGCCCGACGTCGGAACGGGAGCTCGTGGGGACCGAGGCGGCCGTCGCGTCGTGCCGCGTACGCAGACCCTCGAACATGTGGGGTGCGGTCTCCGTTCTGCTGCGTCCCACCATCCCGCTGGTGCTCAGCAGCGCGTGGCACGGTTCGTCCCCCAGCTCCAGCGGTACGGCGGCGCTGCGGGTGACGCCCGAGCTCTCCATCAGGAGGGTGCGCCGGGGAGTGGTGTACTCCCTGGCGATCTCGCCCATCTCCTCGGCGACGAGGGAACGCAGCCTGGTTTCGGACTCCAGGATGGCGGTGAGTTCCGCGATCTCGGAGTTCAGGCGGTCGCGCTCGTTCTCCAGCTCCTGCCGGTCGTACTTGGTGAGCCGGCGCAGCGGGGTCTCCAGGATGTAGCGGGCCTGGGTGTCGGACAGGTCGAACGTGACCATCAGCCGCCGCCGTGCCTGGGCGGAGTCCTCCGAGTCGCGGATCAGCGCGATGACCTCGTCTATGCTGGTCAGCGCGGTGATGAGTCCGGCCACCAGGTGCAGGCGTTCCTCGCGCTTCCCGCGGCGGAACTCGCAACGCCGCCGCACGACGTCCAGACGGTGGTCCACGTACACCTGGAGCAGTTCACGCAGCCCCATCGTCTGCGGCTGGCCGTCGACGAGGGCCACGTTGTTGATGCCGAAGGACTCCTCCATCGGCGTGAGCCGGTAGAGCTCCTCCAGCACCGCCTCCGGGTTGAAACCGTTCTTCAGCTCGATGACCAGCCGCAGCCCCTGCGAGCGGTCGGTGAGGTCCTTCAGGTCCGCGATACCCTGCAGCTTCTTGGACTGCACCAGGTCCTTGATGCGGCTGATGACCTTCTCCGGGCCGACACTGTGCGGCAGTTCGGTGACGATCAGCCCCGTGCGGCGCGGTGAGACCTTCTCGATGGAGACGGTGGCGCGGGTGCGGAAGGAGCCGCGCCCGCTGCGGTAGGCCTCCCGGACACCGTCGAGGCCGACGATGGTTCCACCGGTCGGCAGGTCAGGGCCGGGAACGAACTCCATGAGCTCGTCCAGCCCGGCCTCGGGGTTGGTGACGAGGTGCCGGGCCGCGGCGATGACCTCCCCGAGGTTGTGCGGAGCCATGTTCGTCGCCATGCCCACCGCGATCCCGGAGGCGCCGTTCACCAGCAGGTTGGGGAACGCGGCGGGAAGAACCTCGGGTTCGGTCTCCTGGCCGTCGTAGTTGGCCTGGAAGTCGACGACGTTCTCGTCGATGGAGTCCACGAGCAGCTGCGAGGCGCGGTCGAGCCGGGCCTCGGTGTACCGCATCGCGGCCGGGGCGTCGTCGCCGCCCAGGGACCCGAAGTTCCCGTGCCCGTCCACGAGCGGGACCCGCATGGCGAAGCCCTGGCTCATGCGCACCAGAGCGTCGTAGATCGGGCTGTCGCCGTGCGGGTGGAGCTTACCCATCACCTCGCCGACGACACGGGCGGACTTGACGTGGGCCCGGTCGGGGCGCAGCCCCATCTGGTTCATCTGGTAGAGGATGCGCCTCTGGACGGGTTTCATCCCGTCGCGGGCGTCGGGGAGTGCCCGCTGGTAGATCACCGAGTAGGCGTACTCCAGGAAACTGCTACGCATCTCCTCGGAGACGTCGATATCGACGATCTTGTCAGCGAGTTCTTCGGTTGGTTCGGACGTAGTACTGGCCATGGTGGCAATTCTGGCCCGGTTCGCACGTCAGTGCGAATCAGGCCCCGCCGTCGGAAGATGGGAGGGCTGGACAGTGGGGCGGGAGGGACGGGAGTTCCGGGTGGTTGCCGCGCCGGCGGCGCCGGGCGCCACGTGTGCCAGCGCACCGTGAGATAGGGCACGCCGCCAGCGGGAACACGCGGAACTCGGCCGGCGGAGAGGGAAGCGTATTTCCTGGTGACAGTGGCTGTTACGGAAAGTGTCCACTGTGTGGCGCGGGAAAAACGGGACAGATGATACACCCGATCGCGTCGTAGTCAAGGTAACGAGTGGGACACGGGCTAACCTTAGGGAACCAAGCGCACGTACTGGCCGCTGACAGACATCCATGGGTCCCATGCCGCTGCTCCTGATCCTCCTCCTGCACCTCGCTGTCGCCGTTCTTCTGCCGAGCCTGGTGCGTGCCCATGGATCCCGCGCCTTCTACGCGGCGAGCCTGCCGCCGGCCGCCGCCGCGGTGTGGGTGCTTTCCCACGCCCCCGGCATCCTCGCGGGCAGCCCGGTGGAGGCCTCCTTCGCCTGGGTGCCCGCCCTGGGCATCGAGATCGCCTTCCGGATCGACGCTCTCGCACTGACCATGACGCTCCTGGTGAGCGGAGTCGGCGCTGTCATCTTCTGCTACAGCGCCAGCTACTTCCGTTCCGGTGCGGTGGCGCTCGGCCGACTGTGCGCCGTACTGCTGCTGTTCGCGGGGGCGATGCTGGGCGTCGTCACCACGGACAACCTCTTCGTCCTGTTCGTTTTCTGGGAACTGACCTCGGTCACCTCCTTCCTGCTGATCGGGAACGAGGACCGGAACGTGGGAGCGCGCCGCGCCGCCGTCCAGGCGCTGATAGTCACGTCCGGGTCGGGCCTGCTCATGCTCGTCGGCTTCGTGCTGCTGGGCGAAATCGGCGGCACGTACCGCATCTCCGAGCTGGTGAGCGCTCCCCCCACCGGCGATCCCTGGCTTCCGGTGGCCGTGGTGCTCGTCCTGGCCGGGGCGTTCGCCAAGTCCGCGCAGGTGCCGTTGCACTTCTGGCTACCGGGGGCGATGGTCGCCCCGACCCCGGTGAGTGCCTACCTCCACGCCGCGGCGATGGTGAAGGGCGGGGTCTACCTGGTGGCGCGCCTGGCCCCGGGGTTCGCCGACGTGGAACCGTGGCGCGTCCTGGTCATCACCATCGGGCTGGCCACCATGCTTCTGGGCGGGTGGAGAGCGCTGCGCCAGAGCGACCTGAAACTGCTCCTCGCCCACGGGACCGTGAGCCAGCTCGGTTTTCTCACCCTGCTGGCCGGGACGGGGTCCCGGCTGGCAGCCATCGCCGCGGTCGGCGCCCTTCTCGCGCACGGTTTCTTCAAGGGGGCGCTCTTCCTCACGGTGGGGGTCATCGACAAGCAGACCGGAACCCGCACCATCGGGGAACTCGCCGGGCTCGGGCGGAGGATGCCCCTCCTGGCGGCGGGAGCGGCCGCGGCCGCGGCGTCGATGGCGGGGGTGCCGCCGATGCTGGGGTTCGTCGGCAAGGAGGCGGCGCTGGAAGCGTTCGTCCCCGGGCACACCCCGCAACTTCCCGGGTGGGCCTCCGTCGCGGTTCTCCTCGGGATAGCGGGCGCTTCCGTGCTGACGTTCGGTTACAGTGCGCGGTTCCTCTGGGGGGCGTTCGCGGGGGAGGCCCGGGACGGCGACCGCGCCCCCGAGGCCCCGTCCCGGGGGTTCGTCCTGCCACCGTTGCTACTGGCCGCGGCGGGGATCGTGTGCGGCGTGTCTCCCGCGCTGCTGGCCGACCCCCTCGCGCAGGGGTACGCCTCCGGGTTCCGCGAGGGGAGCTACCACCTGGCCCTGTGGCACGGGGCGACGCCCGCGCTGGGTATATCCGCCCTCATCATCGCCGGCGGGGCGGTGCTGTTCTGGAAACGTCGGGCCGTGGCGCGCGCGCAGCGGGCGATGGCGGTGAGTGCGAACGCCGAGGTCTCCTACCACATGTTCACCCACGCGGTGTACACGTTCGCGCTGGGGGTCACCCGGCGTGCGCAGAGCGGTTCGCTGCCGGTCTACCTCGGCATAATCCTGGCGACGCTGCTCGCGCTCCCCGGAGTACGGCTGGTGGTGGCCCTGGTGAACGGTGACGTGGACCTTCCGGAGCCGGGCCAGGGCCTGCGGCTGTGGGACAGCCCGCTGGAGGGCCTCGTCGCGGTCGTCATCGCCGTCACGGCCGTGGCCACGGTACGCGAGCACCGGCGTTTCCCCGCCCTCATCCTGCTCAGCGCGACAGGGTTCGCGCTCACCGGACTGTTCGTGCTGCACGGCGCCCCCGACCTCGCCCTGACCCTGCTGCTCGTGGAGACGCTGACCACGATCATCCTGGTCTTCGTGCTGCGCCGGCTGCCCGCGACGTTCAGCACCCGCCCCAACGGCTGGATGAAACGCCTCACCGTGCTGCTGTGCGCTGCGGTGGGAACGCTCATCGCGGCCCTACTGTGGCTGATGACCGCGGCGCGTACCGACCCTCCCGTGTCCCGGGGGCTCGCCGAACAGGCGAAGGAGGCCGGAGGCCACAACCTCGTGAACATGATCCTCGCGGAGTTCCGGGCGTTGGACACGTTCGGGGAGGTCATCGTGCTGGCCACCGCTGCGGTGGCCGTCTCCTCCCTGGTGCTGCTCAACCGGCGCAACCGGGTGGTGGAGGAAGAACCCGACGAGACCGAGGAGGAACACGCGTGACCCCTGGGACCGACGGCTCGCCTCCCGAAGGGTGGGAGGCGCCGCGCGAACGTTGGCTGAGTACCGCCGTCCGTCCGGCGTTCGGCCCGCGCTCGGTACTTCTGGAGGTCGTGGCGCGACTGCTGATCCCGGCCATCCTGACCTTCTCCGTCTTCCTCCTGGTATCCGGACACGACCGCCCCGGCGGAGGGTTCGCCGGCGGGCTGGTCGCCAGCATGGCCTATGTGCTGCGTTACCTCGCCGGCGGCCGGCACGAGTTGGCCGCGGGCGTGCCGATGCGTCCGAACGGGTTCCTGGCGCTGGGGATGTTCCTGGCGTGCTGCGCCGCGGGGATCCCGCTGCTGTTCGGTCAGCCCGTGCTGGACATGCCCGCGGCCACGGTTTCCCTCCCGCTGTTCGGTGACGTGAAGTTCGCCGGTTACCTCGTGTTCGAAACGGGGGTGTTCCTCATCGTCGTGGGTCTCGTGCTGTCCGTGGTCGCCGCGCTGGGGGCGCGGATGGAAGCCGAAGAGAGCGAAGCCAGACTCTGGCGCGGAAGGAGGGCGCGGCCATGAGCGCACCCGGACTCGTCCTCGTCGCCACTGTCGCCGTGCTGTACTCCAGCGGGTTCTACCTGCTGCTCCAACGGTCGTTGATGCGCGTCGTGTTCGGCATCATCGTGCTCGGACACGCGGCGAACCTCTCCCTGATGCTCACCGACAGGGCGATCACACTGCCTCCGATCCTGACCGGTAAGGAGGGCGCGATCTCGGACCCGTTGCCCCAGGCCATGGCGCTGACCGCCATCGTCATCACCTTCGGTGTGACGACGTTCCTGCTCGCGCTCGCCTACCGGGTGTGGCTGGGGGACGACAACGACGAGGTTCCCGACGACGTGGAGGACCGCCGTATCGGGCGGCTGAGCGAGCCGGAGGACTCCTCGTGAACCTGCTGCTCGCCGCGCCGTTCATCGTGCCGCTTCTCGGAGCGGCAGCGACCCTGCTTCTGCGCCGCACACCACGCTCGCAACAGACCGTCAGCGTGCTCGCGGTGTCGGCTGTCATCGCCGCCGCCGCGGCGCTGCTTGTCGTCACCGCGGACGGGACGGTGCTCGCCGGCCAGGCCGGCGGGTGGAGCGCCCCGTTGGGCATCACCCTGGTGGCCGACCCGTTGTCCGCGCTGCTGCTGACCGTTTCGGCCGTGGTGCTGCTCATCGTGCTGCTGTACGCGATCGGACAGGACGTCGGCGGTCTCAGCCGGGCCATCCCCCAGGTGTTCCACCCCGTCTACCTGGTTCTCACCGCCGGGGTGTGTCTCAGCTTCCTGGCCGGGGATCTGTTCAACCTGTTCGTCGGGTTCGAGGTCATGCTCACGGCGAGCTACACCCTGATCACCCAGGCACCCACCCGGGAGCGAGTGCGGGCCGGGATGATCTACACGGTGGTCAGCCTGACCTCCTCCATCCTGTTCCTCACCGGGATCGCGCTGGTCTACGGGCTCACCGGGACGGTCAACCTGGCCGACATAGCCCAGAAACTGGGCGGTGCCCCGGCCGAGCTCCGCACGGTGCTCGCGCTGCTGTTCCTGGTCGTGTTCGGGATCAAGTCCGCCCTGGTGCCCATGCACTTCTGGCTGCCGGACAGTTACCCCGTCGCGCTCACCCGCATCTCCGCGATCTTCGCGGCGCTGCTGACCAAGGTCGCGGTCTATGCCATCATCCGGACCCAGACCCTGCTGTTCGGCAGGGACGACATCTCCACCGTGCTGCTGGTCCTGGCCATCGCCACCATGCTCGTGGGCATCCTGGGAGCGTTGGTGCAGGACGACATCAACCGGGTGCTGTCGTTCGCGCTGGTCAGCCACATCGGTTTCATGATCTTCGGTCTTGGCGTGGGAACCGTGGCCGGTATCGCCGGGGCGGTGATCTACCTGGTCCACCACATCGTCGTCCAGGCAACACTCTTCCTCGTCAACGGCCTGATACGGCAGCACGTGGGGCACACCTCACTGAGCGCCATCCGGGGGATGAACGCGGTGTCGCCCAAGCTCGCGCTGTTCTTCTTCCTGCCCGCCATGAGCCTCGCGGGGCTGCCCCCCATGTCGGGCTTCATCGCCAAGGTGGCGCTGTTCGAGGCCGGTGTCGCCGCTGGTGACTGGCTGGCGCTGGTGGGCGTGGCGGCGGGCGTCGTCACCAGCCTGCTCACGTTGCTCGCCATATTCCGGGTATGGACCCGCGCCTTCTGGGGCGAACCGATGCCGGACATGGTGGAGGCCCGCAGCCAACTCCGGCAGGGCGCCAACCGCCGGGGGCTGCGGTTCATGACAGCGACGACGGGGGTGATGGTCGGCATCGGTCTCCTGGTGGCCGCCGTGAGCGGACCGTTGTCCGAGGTGGCCTTCACCGCCGCGCGCGACCTGGTGGAACGGCAACCCTACATCGAGGCGGTCCTCGGTACGGGGACCCAGTGACGGGGGCGTCGCGCTCCGCCCGCCGAGGGCCGCGGCGCAGTCGGCGTGGAGAGCCCGCATCCCGGGGAAGGAGGATGGTATGCCCACTGGGCAAGACGGCGACAGTCCGGGAGCCCGGCACGTGACGAGTGACGCGGCGCCCGCGGGCCGGACCTGGGCGCGGCGGATGCTCGGCCGGCTGCCCACCGTGCTCTGGCTGACGGTGATGTGGGGGCTGCTGTGGGGCGACTTCTCCCCGGGCACGGTGATCGCCGGTGCCGTGGTCGCGTCGGGGTGCTACGCCGTGGCGAAACTACCCCACATCCCCGTCAAGCTGAGGTTCAGCCCGGTGCCCGCGCTGCGCCTGGCCGCCTACATCGCGTTCGACCTGGTCGCTTCCAGCGTGCACGTGGCGGTACACGTGCTGTGGCGGCCGAGCCGGGTGCGCGGAGCGATCGTGGCGGTACCGATGCGCACCGACTCCGACCTGCTGCTGGCGATGGTGAGCGGCGGTCTCTCCCTCATCACCGGCAGCCTGGTGATCGAGCTCAACCGGGACCGGGGGGTGGTCTACGTGCACGGGATACCGATCCACTCCCCGCAGTCGGTCGGCAGACTACGCCGACAGATCCAGCGCACGGAGGAGCAGTTCGTCCGCGCGTTCGGCACTCCGGACGACATAGCGCAGTTCGAGGCGGCCGAGCGGGAGTTCGCGGCGCTTCCCGACACGTCGGACCCCAACACCGGCGGAACAACGCAAGGACCCACCGACACCCCGGACGGGAGGGGGGAACAGTGAGCATCCTGGACCATGTCTACACCGCGACCTTCGTCATGCTCTCCCTCGCCGCACTGTTCACCGTGCTGCGCCTCGTGCGCGGACCGACGGTGCTGGACCGGATCGTGTGCCTGAACGCGGTGTCGGTGCTGGTGGTCAGTTTCATCGCGGTGGAGGCGGCAGTGCGGGCGGACACCGCCTATTTCGGGCTGCTCGTCACGATCGCGCTGCTGGGCTTCGTGGGAACCCTGACGGCGGCACGGTTCGCAGAGAGGAGGGCGCATGACCGCGGCTGACTGGGTCACCGCCGTACTGCTGCCGGTGGGCGCGCTGTTCACGCTCGTCGGAACCATCGGTCTGGTCCGGTTCCCGACCCTCCTCACCCGGATGCACGCCGCTACCAAACCCGACACGGTCGGTCTGGCGCTGATCCTGTTGGGCACGGCGTTCCAGGTCTCCGGTCCGCGTGCCGCCGCGCCGCTGATTCTCGTCGTCCTGTTCCAGTTCGTCACCGTCCCCGTGCTCGCACAGACGCTGGGCCGGGTGGCGTACAGCCGAGGGGAGGCGAACCCCGAGTACCTCGTCGTGGACGAGCTCGCTGAGGGGGTGCGCGAGGCGGACCGGGACTGACCCTGTCCGAGGGGCCGTCGGTCCCTGCCGCGTCCCACTCACGGGACGCTCGGGGAGACGGGATCCCCTACGGCGGATGGCGGCGCATGTCGTCCACGACACGCTGCAGTCCGGGCTCCCGGTACGTCGCGACGAACCGCAGCACGAGGTCGGAGTCGCACCGGTTACCGGACAGGATCTTCGTGATGGCGGCGCACTGCAACGTGACCCAGTCCAGCCGGCTCAGGACACTGGTGGGAAGCAGGTCGTACAGGTGCAGCGGTTGCCCGTCCGGCTCCAGGGGGGAACCCCCCGACACGGCCGCGTGTCCCTCCGCCCACTCCCGCCATGCCGTGTCGAACGAGCCGCCCGGTGACAGGTCGGTGATATCGACGCCCATCAGCGCTATCCAGCGGAGTGTGATGTGCTGCCGGTTCCCTTGCAGAAGTAGCATTTTCCGGAACCGTCCGGGCTGATACCGGAACCGTTGCAACGCGGGCAGGTACGCGCCATCGTGCTGTCACCTCCGGGGAAACGACGGGTGGCCGGAATTCTAGACGCTGCGCGCGAGTCTGCGCTGGGGGTTCGGCGAAATCACCCGCGGGTTTCCCGGGTACGGCCGTGGCGGGGCCCGGCCGGGAGGGCTACCAGTACCCTTCGTGCGCCGCGGCCGCCTCCTCGTAGAGGGCCGGCCCCTCGGACAGGATAGGACGGTCCGCACGGGCGAAGACCTCGGCGGAGGCGAGGTCGAGCGTCGGAACGCTTCCCCGCTGGAGGGCGGTCACCTGGGCGCAGCTCAGGGCGTAGACCAGGCGTCCCAACCCTGACCACACCATGGCACCCGAACACATGGCGCAGTTCTCGCAGCTCGTGTACATCGTCGTGTGCGCCGCCTGTTCTGGCGGAAGCGCGCGCGCCGCCCACACCGCGAGCTTGAACTCCGGATGCGCGGAGATGTCGGAGTCGGTGCTCGAGGTGTTGGTCCTCTCCGCCAGGATGGTCCCGTCCGGTCCCACCAGCAGGGAGCCGAACGGGGGGTTCCCCTCGGCACGCGCTGTGTGGCTCAACGCGATCGCGCGTCGCAGGAAGTCCAGGTCGGTGTCGTTGACTGCCATGGTGGTGCCTCTGCAGCGGGAGCGGGGCCGGTGGAGCGGGCCGCGGTGTCAGGCCTCTCCCAGGTCGGGGCGCGCTCCGGGCTGTTGCAGCGCCCGGGCGAAGAGCCGCTGGCCCATGGAGAGCGCGTCCTTGGGATGCTGGCCCGCCAGCCACGGTGGCAGGAAGCCGGCGATGAACGCGTCCCACGCGCCGATGGCGTCCGGGACCGGCTCCACCGGCTCGGTGGGCACGCTGACCGTGTCGTCCCGCGTTCGCGAGGCCCACAACGCGCCGTTCTCGCCGTCGTGCACCACCACGTTGGGGAACCGGGAGGTCAGCTCCGCGGCCGCGGCCTCCGCGTCCTCCTTGCCGGTCAGGACCCGCGCCAGCGCGGTGGTGGCGAACAGCAGGCGAGCGTGCTCCGTCCACTCCAGGAAGTGCTGCGCGCCCACCCGTTCGAGCGGGGCGTGCGAGCCGCCGTCGACCGAGATCGTCATCCCCTTCTCCCGTGCCATGCGCAGCGCTGTCCGTCCGGCCTCACGGGAGGACTCGTTGAGCAGGGTGAACCCGGAGAGGTGCAGGTGGGCGTCCGCGGTGAAAGCGTCGCGGGGGAGGTCCTCGGGCTGCAGCCGGGCGTTGGCACCGGGGTCGCTCAGCATCGTCCGGTCACCCCGGTGGGTGATCATCACGACACAGGTGCCGGTGGCGCGTTCCGGGTCCATGACGAGCCGGGAGTCGATGCCGTAGCCCATGAGCTCCATCTCCCGGGTGCGTCCGGTGATGTCCGAGCCGCGGCGGCCGACGAACGTCGTGTCGGTACCGTCGATAGCCAGCCACGCGGCCACGTTGGCGCCGGAACCGCCGCCGTAGGTGAGCACCGAGGCCGGGGTGTCGCTTCCGCGCGCCAGCGCGTAGAAAGCCCGCGCGATGGAGTCGGTCATGAGGTCGCCGATCACGACCACGTGTGTCATTCGCGTCCCCTAACACCTTGCCGACCGGAAGACCGGATTGTGCCGATTCCCACTGAAAGCGAAGCCTTATCGGGCTAGACGTTAACAGGTCGAAGCTGGCAGGCGAGTAACGAAGTCGCAGAGTTTGTTCTTTCCGATGGCCCTCGGCGATCGCCGTGATGTCGTTTAGAGTCAAGAGCGTGCAGCCATACCCGAACCACTGGGAAGCAGACGTCGTCCTCACCGACGGGGGCACCGCCCATCTCCGCCCGATCACACCCGACGACGCCGACATGCTGCGGGCGTTCCACGAACGCCTGTCACAGGAGACGATCTACTACCGCTTCTTCGCGCCCTATCCGAAACTGTCCACACGTGATGTCGAACGGTTCACCACAGTGGACTACGAGGACCGGGTGGGGCTGATCGCGACCATCTCCGGGGTCATGGTCGCCGTCGTCCGCTACGACAAGATCGGTGCGGACGAGGCCGAGGTGGCGTTCGTCGTGGAGGACGCCCACCAGGGGCGCGGTCTCGCCTCCGTCCTGTTGGAGCACATCGGTGCGGCGGCCCGCGAACGCGGGGTGCGCAGGTTCATCGCCGACGTGCTCCCGGAGAACCGGCGCATGATCAACGTGTTCCGGGAGGCGGGCTACACCGCCCAGCAGACCTTCGACGAGGGTGTCATCCGCCTCACCCTGGACCTGGAACCGACCGAGACGTCCACAGAGGTCATGCGCGCCCGGGAGCAGCGGGCGGAGTCGCGTTCCATCGCCCGGCTCCTGTTCCCCGAGTCGGTGGCCGTCATCGGGGCGAGCCGTACCGCGCACACGATCGGCCAGACCGCGCTGCGCAACCTGCTGGCCGGTGATTTCCAGGGCCCGGTGTTCCCCGTGCACCCGGAGGCGAACGCGGTCGCGGGGGTGCGTGCCTACCCGAGCGTGCTGGACATCCCGGACCGGGTCGACCTCGCGGTCGTGGCCGTCCCCGCCGAGATGGTCGCCGGTGTCGTGGCCGAATGCGCGAGTAAGGGTGTGCACGGGCTCGTGGTGCTCACCGCGGGCTTCGGGGAGGCCGGCCCCGAGGGCCGCGGCCGCCAGGACGAACTGGTGCGCACCGCCCGTGCCGCGGGCATGCGCGTGGTGGGTCCCAACTGCCTGGGAATCGTCAACACCGATCCGGTCACCTCGCTGAACAGCACCCTGTCCCCGCACGTGCCGCCGCGTGGTCCGATCGGATTCTTCTCCCAGTCCGGAGCGCTGGGGCGGGCCATCCTGCAGCGGGTGTCCGAACGGGGGATGGGGCTGTCCACGTTCGTGTCCGCGGGCAACCGGGCAGACGTGTCCGGTAACGACCTGATCCAGTACTGGCAGGAGGACCCCTCCACCGAGGTCGTCCTGCAGTATCTGGAGTCCCTGGGAAACCCCCGGAAGTTCACCCGGCTCGCCCGCCGTCTGGCCCAGCACAAGCCGGTGGTGGCGGTGCGCAGCGGAGGGTCGTCGGAGGGGGTTCCCACCGGTCACGCCGCCGACACGCTCGCGCTTCCCGACTACGCCGTCACCTCGCTGTTCCAGCAGGCCGGTGTGGTGCGGGTGGACGACATCACGCAGATGTTCGACGTCGCCCAGCTGTTCGCCTACCAGCCGCTGCCGGCCGGGCCGCGCGTGGGAATCCTCGGCAACTCGGACTCGCTGGGGCTCCTGGTGAAGGACGCCTGCGTGCGCTCCGGGCTGAAACCCCACGAGCCGGTCGACCTCGGACCGAACGCCACCGCCGAGGGGTTCGACGCCGCGCTGACCTCAGCGCTGGACGACGACTCCGTGCACTCCGTGGTGGTCGTGTTCATCCCGGCACTGACCCCGATCTCCGACGACGTCGCCGAGGTCATGCGGTCCAAGGCGGCGACCTCCGACAAGCCCATCCTCACCAGTTACCTGGGCTACCAGGGGATGCCCGAGGAACTGCGACGCGTCAACGAGAGCGGGGAGACGCTGCGCGGCTCGGTTCCCTCCTACCCCGCCCCGGAGGACGCGGTGCGCGCGCTGTCGCGCGCCACCCACTATTCCCTGTGGCGTGAACGCGACGCCGGCAGGCACCCGGAGCTCCCCGGGATCGACGGGGCCCGCGCGCGCGAGGTCATCGGCCGTACCCTCGCCTCGACCGGAGGCGGAGAGTCCGGTAGCCACGTGTGGTTCACCAGCGAACCGGTAAGCAGCGAGGCCACCTCGATTCCCGCGTCCGCGGCCCGGGAACTGCTCGACTGCTACGGCATA
The DNA here is from genome assembly GCF_006717075.1 of Haloactinospora alba. NCBI lineage: Bacteria > Bacillati > Actinomycetota > Actinomycetes > Streptosporangiales > Nocardiopsidaceae > Haloactinospora > Haloactinospora alba. The sequence goes on along the minus strand of NZ_VFQC01000001.1, from coordinate 2,427,976 downwards.
ACCGTGTGTCCGGACACACCGGTCTCCTCCGAGGAGGAGGCCGTCACGGCAGCGGACGAGCTGGGCTACCCCGTGGTGGTCAAGGCCAACGCTCCGGACCTGCGGCTGCGTGCCGGAGGAACCGGAATCCGCGCCGACCTGCGTTCCCCCGAGGAGGTGCGCAGCGCCTACGCCGCGCTGTACGAGCGGCTCGGGGACGAGGCCATGCTCGTGGTGCAGCCGATGGTTTCCCCCGGGGTGCCGACGGTGGTGCGAGCGGGAGAGAACCCCTCGTTCGGGTCGGTGGTCGGGTTCGGCCTCGCCGACGCCACGGCGGAACTGCTCGACGACCGCGCTTTCCGGCTCGCCCCGCTGACCGACGTGGACGCCGCCGGCCTCGTGCACGCCGTCCGTTCCTCACCGTTGCTGTTCGGACTCCCCGCGGGTGCCACCTCCCTGGCCGACCAGCCCAACGTCGCCGCGTTGGAGGAGCTGCTCATCCGGCTGTCCCGCCTGGTGGACGCGTTCCCGGAGGTGGCGCACGTGGAGCTCGACCCGGTCATGGTGAACGCTTCCGGGGCCTACGTGCTGGGGCACCGCGTGTGGCTGGACGAGGCCGCCGACGTGCGCCCGGACGCGGGCCCCCGCCGCCTGCGGGGGGTGGCCTCCGAGCATGGCTAGCGCGGCCGGGGTCTGTTCGGTGGATGCTGTCCGTGGCGAGCGGCGCGTCCACCGGACAGACCCTAGGCCGGTTCGGGCTGGGGCTCGGGCTCGGGTTCGGGAGGCTCCGGCGGGGACGGAGAGGGTTCGGGCGGTAGCGGCTCCGGTTCCGGCATGGGCGGCCCCGGGGGCGGCGGTGTCGGTACTGGAGGCACGGTCATGCCGACGCCTTACCCGGTTTGTGCTGTTCTTACCCATATCGTCTCCGTGTGGGGGAAACGATTCGTGGATGCGACCTGTCAGCGGAACAAGGCAGGATGGAGTCATGAGGAAAACGCGCGCCGTGTCTACTGATTGGCGCTTGGAAATCGAGCGCAGCGGGTATTACCCAGCGCTGGTGATCGACGCTGTGGCAACCGCCCTCGGAAGCGAGACCGCCGAGGCGTCCGTCGTCCACCACGAGGCCACGTTCGACCCAGCGATGGAAATGCGGCGGCACATCACCGTCATGCTGCTCACCGCCACGCGGCTCATCGTGTGCCACACGGACGAACACCCCCCGGCCGAGGCCGGAGGGCGCCCACACGCGTCGACCACGACCGACGCCATCCAGACCGGCAACATCCAGTCCGTCGCACTGACCCGAGTGGTATCCGACCCGGCGAACTACGTGCCCGGGACACTGCCGGACGAGGTCGTCCTCAGCGTCAGTCTCAACGTCAGTTGGGGAGCGCTGGCCCACATCGACCTCGAACCCGCGTCGTGCGCCGACGAGTCGTGCGACCTCGACCACGGCTACACGGGAGCGATCACCGCCGAACCACTGACCCTGCGGGTGAGTCAGACCGCCGACGGCTCGGAGTCCGTGTCCAACATGGTGAACTTCGCCAACGTGCTGGCCGAAGCCACTACGGCCTGACCATGGACGCCGCGTTCGAAGTCCCCCGGTACGGCCGGGCGTCGCTGGCTGACCTCCTGCCCTCGGTGGTGTCGTCGCTCGGCGCGGTTGAGGAGCCCAATCCGCTGGGGCTTCCCCCGGTCCGTCGGGCCTGTGTGCTACTGGTCGACGGTATGGGGTGGGAGGCGCTGGCGTCGCGCCGCGGGCACGCTCCGTTCCTGGCGTCGCTGGCGGACGGCGCCAGCCCCATCACGGCCGGGTTTCCCAGCACCACAGCCACCAGTCTCACGACGCTGGGAACGGGGGCCGCGCCGGGACAGCACGGTGTCGTCGGGCTCCAGGTCGCGATCCCGGGGAGTGACCGGGTACTGCACCAGCTGCGCTGGAACGGGGACATCGACCCGGAAACGTGGCAGCCGCGGCGCACCGTGTACGAACGGGCGGAGACGGCGGGTATCGCCACCTCCTACATCGCCGCGGGAAGTTACGAGGGAAGCGGGCTGACCCTGGCCTCCACGCGGGGAAGCCGCTACGTGGCGGCCGACAGCGTCACCGAACTCGCGGTGCAGGCCGGGGCGGTTCTCTCCTCCGCTGACCGGTGCCTCGCCGTTGTCTACCATTCCGACCTGGACACCTACGGCCACATGTTCGGTGTGGACTCCTCCCACTGGCGGCTGCACCTGGGCCAGGTGGACCGGCTCGCCGAACAGCTCGCCAACGCGCTGCCCCCCGACGCCGCGCTGTACATCACGGCCGACCACGGGATGGTGGACACGAACGCCGGGAGCCGCGTCGACGTCGAGTCCCCACCGGAGCTGTCCGCGGGAGTGCGCGTGCTCGCCGGCGAGGCCCGCGCCCGCCACGTGTACACCCGCCCGGGCGCCCAGGAGGACGTGCTCGCGGCGTGGCGGCAGGAGCTCGCCGCCCGCGCGGACGTCGTCAGCCGTGAGCAGGCGATCTCGGCGGGACTGTTCGGGCCGGTCTCGGAGGAGCTGCGCCCCCGGATCGGCGACGTGCTCGCCCTGGCCCGTGGTGACACGGCGCTCGTCGCCCCACGCTCGGAACGCGTGGAGAGCTCCCTCGTGGGGCAGCACGGGTCGCTGACTCCCGACGAACTGCGCGTCCCGCTGCTGAGCGTCAGTACCGCGTCCGGCGGGGCTGGGGCGGCGGTCCGTTGAGACGCGGGGTGGGGGGAGCGGGTCCGGTGGTTCCGTCCCCACCCGCGTACGGTGGCAGACGAACACGGTCGGATGGGAGCAGCAGAGACATGGCGGAGACGACAGGCGAGTTGGTCCGATGGGAGGTCGACCGGGGAATAGCCACTCTCACCCTGGATTCGCCGGGCAACCGCAACGCGTTGTCGGCCCGGTTGCGCGCCGAGCTTTCCCGGGGACTGGCGGCGGCCATGGCCGACGACGGGGTGCGCGGGGTGGTCCTGACCGCGTCCGGGTCGGTGTTCTGCGCTGGTGCCGACCTGAAGGAGATCGCGGCCGAGCGCGCGGGGCACCCACCGGCTCCCGCCGACGCCCCCGGGATGCCGGAACTGTTCTCCGCGGTCATGGACGCTCCCAAACCGGTGGTCGCCAGGGTGAACGGTCCGGCGCGCGCCGGCGGCATCGGCCTGGTCGCGGCCGCCGACATCGCCGTGGCCACCACGGAGGCCACGTTCGCCTTCACCGAGGTCCGGATCGGAGTCGTCCCCGCGATAATCTCGGTTCCGGTCGCGGCCCGGATGCACCACCGCTGGATGAGCCGCTACTTCCTGACGGGGGAGACGTTCGACGCGGCCGCTGCTGTGGACAGTGGGTTGCTGACCCGCGCCGTACCTCCGGAGGAGCTGGACGCCGCCACCGAGAGCGTTCTGGACGGTCTGCGCCAGGGTGCCCCCCGGGCACTGGCGCGCACGAAGGAGCTGTTGGGGGCGGGCCACGCCTCCGAACGGGAGGCGGCGTTCGCCGAGATGGGAGAGCTGTCCGCGGAGTTCTTCGACAGTGCGGATGCCGCCGAGGGGCGTTCCGCGTTCCGCGAGAAACGTCAGCCTAACTGGGTGTTGTAATGGGAGATGTGACCTACTCCGGAGATACGCGGGTCGGTGGACCCGCCGACACACGTGACCTGTCCGAGTTGACGATCAGCAAACTCGCCGTGGGGCCGATGGACAACAACGCCTACCTGCTGCGCTGCAAACGCAGCGGGGAAGCGGTCCTCATCGACGCCGCGAACGAGGCCGACCGCCTGTTGGAACTCATCGGCGGCACGGGGCTGGCGAGGGCGATCACCACGCACCGGCACCAGGACCACTGGCAAGCCCTGGCCGAGGTCGTGGGAGTGACCGGGGCGCGGACCGTGGCCCACCCCGACGACAGCTCCGAACTTCCGGTGTCCGTGGACGATCCGGTGGAGCACGGTGAGCGGGTTCCGGTCGGGGAGAGCGAGCTGGGGGTGATCCACCTGCGCGGCCACACCCCGGGGTCGATCGCGTTGCGCTACGACGGCCCGGACGGGCGCACGCACCTCTTCACCGGGGACAGCCTGTTCCCGGGAGGTGTCGGGAAAACCTTCTCGACGGAGGCGTTCACGTCACTGATCGACGACGTGGAGGGGCGCGTCTTCGCCGAGCTGGGCGACGACACCTGGGTGTACCCGGGCCACGGGAAGGACACCACGCTGGGCGCCGAGCGCCCGCACCTGGCCGAGTGGCGTGCCCGCGGCTGGTGAGCCCCCCACAGCGAACCAACCGTCCGGACGGTGACCGCGTTGGTGGAGCCTGCGGCCGCGCCGTCAGACTCCACCACCCTCGCCCCGGCCGCGGCCGTGGAAGGGGTCCTCACCGCCGCCCGCGTTCGTGGCGCTCGTGGACCGCCTGCTCCTCGGGAGTGTGAGCTCCGCGGTCCTCTCCCGCGTCCTCGGCGATGAGCGTGTCCTCCTCGTCGCGGCGCACTCCCTCGTCCTCCGCGACGAGGCGCATCCCCTCCTCCTGGTCGTCGGGGCTTTGCGGTGTCCGCTCCTCCTCCACGCGTGCCGCGCTGCCGCGTGCTCCCCGGGTGTCCGGCTGGTCCCGGGAGAGGGCGGTGTCCAGGGGCTCCCCGGCCTCCCGCTCCGTGCCGGCGGAGCCGAACTCCGACATGGCACTCGGCCGGTCGCCCGGGAGCGTCTGGTCCTCGGTGCTGTCCTCCTGGGCCGGTAGTCCGGCTTCCTCCCAGTCCGCGGCTTCCTCGTTGACCGGGTCGCCGTGTCCGTCCGGGTTCCTCTCCGTCATGTCCGTTCCGCTAACCACGGCCGGCGAGGCTATGCGTGGTCCTGTGCCTCCTCCGTGCTGTGGGGGTCGGGAGCGCGGGCGGCGTCGGCCCCCGGGGCGCCGTCCCGGTGCCGCCGGGACAGGAGGTAGCCGACCACGAGCACGATGGCCAGACCGATACCCGTGTACCACGTGAACTCCACCACCTCGGGCTGGAAGACGAACAGCCACACCGTCGTGACCACGGCTGCGGTGAACGCGATGACGGCGTCGAGCTGGCGCGCCCTGCGGACCCACAGCCCGAGGAAGAACGCCCCGAGCAGCCCGCCGTAGGTGAGTCCCGCGACGGACAGCCCCAACTCGATGACGGGGTTGTCGGTGCCGGTGAACAGGGCGCCGGCACCGATGAACACGAGCCCCCAGCCGAGCGTGAAGATCCTGCCGAGCCTGAGCCCCTGGGCCTCGGAGAGGGACCGGCGGGTGAACTTCTGGTAGAGGTCGGCCATGGTGGAGGAGGACAGGGCGGACAGGGAGGAGGACAGCGTGCTCATGGCCGAGGCCATCATCCCGGCGAGGAGCAGGCCGGACAGTCCGGCGGGCAGTCCCTCGATGATGTAGGTCGGGAAGATCTCGTCGTTCTGGTCGAGACCGAGTTGTTCGATCGAGGCGCCCTCGTAGTAGCTGAACAGCGCCAGTCCCACGGTGAGGAACAGGGCGAACTGGAAGAACACCACGACGGCGCTGCCGATGACGGCTTTCTGCGCGTCCCGCAGGCTCCGGCAGCCGAGCAGCCGCTGGACGACGATCTGGTCCGCGCCGTGCGAGGCGGTCGACAGCAGTGCTCCCGCGACCAGCGCGGTGACCGTGGCGTAGGGGGCCGCGAACGGGTTGGAGGTGAGGTCCAGGAACCGGGTCTTGCCCTCCTCCGCCGCGACGCTGAGGAAGTTCACGTCGAGACTGCTGGTGATGAACCCCAGCGCGATGACGGCTCCGGCCGCGTACAGGGCCATCTGCAGCACGTCCACCCACACGACGGCCCTGATGCCGCCGATGAAGGTGTAGAGGATCGTGACGACACCGAGGCCGGCGATGATCGTGAAGTAGGACATCTCCAGGCCGTAGGAGTCCAGGATGACCTTCATCGGGATGGCGGCGGCGAAGAGCCGCACCCCGTCGGCGAGTAGCCGGGTGAACAGGAACGCCACCGAGGCCGTGCTCTGCATGCCGCGGCCGAAACGCAGGCCGAAGTACGCGTAGGCGGTCGCCATCTCGCCGTTGTAGTACCGGGGTAGCAGGACGAACGCGACGATGATCCGTCCGATCAGGTAGCCGATGGCTAACTGGAGGAAGGTGATGTCGCCGATGTAGGCGACCGCGGGGACACTGATCACGGTCAGCGCGCTGGTCTCCGTCGCCACGACGGAGAGGCACACGGCCCACCACGGCAGCTGCCTGCTGCCGAGGAAGTAGTCCCTGACGTTGTGCTGCTTGCCGGAGAGACGCAGCCCCACCCACGCGGAACACAGCAGGTAGGCGGCGATGACGACGAGATCGAGTGGTTGCACTGGGGCCTCCAGGGGGTCGCGGGACGCGGTCAGTGTCGGGCGTCGTCGATACGCATCCGTGTCGGGAACGTGGGGTGGGGAGCGGGAAGCCGCAGTGGTGCGGTTCCGGGAGTGATGCTTCCCGCTACCGGTGCTCGTCGGGCTCCGGTGCAACCGGGCAGGGAACCGCTGAGGCCGTTCCAGGTGAGGAACCCGAGAAGCGCGAACAGGTACGCCTCTTTCGCGTCGCTGTCCAGACCGATGTCGTCCGTCGGGATGAGACGGGCGGGGCGCAGCCTGTCGGCGAGGCGGCGCATCAGAACCGGGTTGCGGGTTCCCCCACCGGAGGCGAGTACCTCACCCACCCCGTGGGGACGGAGCGCGTCCGCCACGGTCACCGCGGTGAGTTCGGTGAGGGTGGCCATGAGGTCGGCGGCGGTGATGTCGCTTCCGCCGATCGCGTCCGCGAGGTATCCCGCGTGGAAACGCTCCTTTCCGGTGGTCTTCGGGGGAGCGCGCTGGTAGTACGGGTCCGACAGCAGGTGGCGCAGCACGTGGTCGGCGACGTTTCCGGAGGCGGCCCACCGCCCACCGGTGTCGGCGTGCTCCCGCCCGTCGGTCACGCGGCTGGCGGCAGCGTCCAACAGCGCGTTGCCGGGGCCGGTGTCGAAGGCGGTCTCAGGCGCGTCCCCGCGTGCGACGGTCACGTTGGCGATACCGCCGAGGTTCAGCGCCGCCGCCGGCGCCGGGCGGTCGTGGAGCAGGAGGACGTCGAGGACGGAGGCCAGGGGCGCCCCCTGGCCTCCCGCGGCCACGTCGGCGGCGCGGAGGTCCGCCACAACGGGTAGTCCGGTCCGTTCGGAGATCCAGGCGGGCTGTCCGAGTTGCAGGGAACCCGCGGTGCGCCCCTCCTCCACCCAGTGGAAGAGGGTCTGGCCGTGGGAGGCGACGAGTTCGGCCGTGTCGCCGGTGAGCTCCGCTGCTCCGCGCGCCGCTGCGGCAGCGAACTCCTGTCCGGCCAGGGTGTCGATGCGGCACACGGTCTCCATCGTCGTGGGGGCCGGCGGCAGCGCCTCCCCGATGGTCCGGCGGAGGTGGGGGGAGTACGGCACGGTGCGGTGGCCGAGCGGGGTCATACGCAGCAGATCGCCGGTGAGCTCCAGGTCGGCGGCCGCGACATCGATACCGTCGATCGACGTTCCCGAGGAAAGGCCGATGACGCGCACGCGTTTCTCCCCTCAGTCGGGCGCTCGTGTCCCGCACCGGACCCGCGGCGGGAGGTGCCCCTCCAATGCTGCACCGCTCGGGTCCGCGGGTGCACTCGGCTCACCGTTAGCAAACCGACCTGATGCGGGCACACCCCTGTTTCCCGGAGAGATACGTACTCGTGCTGCGCTGTTGCCGTTCGCGGAGTGGCGCCTCGTACGACCGGAACGCGCCCGGGGGCGGAACCGGATCCCGCCCCCGGGGCCCGGTCCCGCCGTGTGACGCGGGTCCGGGTGCCGGGGGCGCGTTCGCTGGATGGGGTGCGGAGGCGGAACCTCCGCGGTCGCGTCGGGTCAGGAAGCCTCGGGTGGGAGAGGGCGGCGGCCGAGGAAACCGAGGTCGCTCCGGTGGTACCAGCCCAGCTCGGTCTCGTCCTCCAACCAGCACAACCGCACCGACACACCGTCCAGTGACGCCGGGAAATCGATGAGAAGCGGTGCTATCCCCTTCACCTCGATCCCCTTGTCCGTGAACCAGGTCTGCAGTTCGCTGAACCGCGCTTCCATGGCCTTGAGCTCGGCGACCCCGCCCAGCGCGGAACCGCCGACCCCGCGGACCTCGGCGGCGAGTTCGGCCATGTCCGCCCGCAGGGAGACGAGGTCCGCCGCGTTGCTGCGTACCTCGGGCATGAGCGCACGCGCCTCCGCCACCGTGAAAACGTGTGCCTCGCCCGCCTCGTGCGAACGGGTTGTGTCATCCTCCATGTGTGTACGCTATCGCGCCCGCGCCGAGGCTGCTGTGCCTCGCCCCGGGGAGGTGACGCACCCCGCGGCGCCCGGACCGCTCCGTGCCGGGGCAACGCCCTACGGCGGCGGGGAGCGCGCTGTCACGCGTTCGCCGCGGTGGCGCTCTACGCTCCGGCGCCGAAGCAGACGAACCCGGCGTCCGCCAGATGGTCGGCGACCGCGCGGCTCGGTGTCGCCCCCGCGTGGATGGCACCGTGCATGCGGGTCATCGCGGGGGTGATGTCGTGGTCGCGCACCGGAAGGACCCCGGCGACGACGGTCGCCGAGCCCAGCGCCAGGAGGGCCGAACTCAATCCGAGTGGGCTCCCGGTGTCGGAGGGGACCGACCGTCCGAGCCAGCAGGACGACAGCACGCACAGATTGGGAACGCGGGGGAGCCGTTCCAGGTCGTAGGCGAAGACGGGCCCGTCCGCCATGGACAGCCCGGACAGCATGGGAGCGGACGCGGGGGTCCAGCCGTGCGCCGCCACGTGCGCCACGTCGGCGCCGCCGAGCTCTTCCAGCAGTGTCCTCACCGTGGCGTCCTTCCCGGTAAGGACGCGTGCGCCGGGGTAGAGCCGACGCAGACTCCGGACCTCCGTCTCGCCGCCGCCGATCCCCGCCCCGGCGGCGAGCAGCGCCGTGCCGCGTGCGCCTCGGCAGTGGTCGAGGCTCTCCAGCCAGGACCGTCCGGACGGTACGACGGTGATGTCGCGGCCGCGCAGCGACGGGAGGAGTCCCCACGGAAGCGACTGCGCGTACGCTGCCGGGGCGATGACCAGCGGACGGTCGCCGACGGCTGCGGCGACGGGACGGAGAAGGGCGTGTTCCACCCGTTGCGCCGCGCGGGTGAGGTCCCGCTGGGCAGCTCCGCCAGGGAAGACGGCGTTGAACCGCGCGGCGCTCACCAGCTTCGCCACCGCGTCCTCGATCTCTCCCCGGGGCGCGAGTTCGTGGATGCCGCTCCGGCCGTTGGAGAACGTGAACGCCACGGGTGCGCCGCCGACATGGGCGTAACACAGGAACACCCGGTCCCGTAGGTGGCGGCGGAACTCCTGCGGCAGGGGTGCCACCGTTCGCGGAGGAGCGGAGGGTCGTGCGCATCCGCTGTGCCACTGCGCGATCCCCAGCCGGGCGGTCGTGCTGCGCAACTGTTCCGGGGCTGTGCCTTCCCCGTCGTCGGCCCTGGTGTACTCGGAACGGCACCGCTCCAGCAGCCCGCCCCATTCCCGGTCCCGGCACGGGGACGGGCGGATCCCGGGCGTGCGGCTGTGCTCGACCCATTCCAGTGCGGCGGCAGCGTCCCCGTCGGCCATCGCTATCTCCGCGCCGGCGCTGGCGATCTCCTGGCTGTGCGTGCGGGTCTGGGCGATCGCTTCCACGTGGTGGACGGCGACGGCCGGCTGCCCGTCCGCCGGCCGCCGCAGGAGCTCGCTTCGGGCCCGTTCGTGCTCGCCGAGGGCGAGAGCACCGAGCGCGTCGGTGTGCCGCTGGTTGGGGACAGCCACGGAGAGCGGACCCAACGGGGTAGTCGGCACGCAACGGGCGAGCGCGGCCGACGCCGCCCCCGTGCGGACGTCCGGAACCGAGGAGTGCGGCCGGGCACGGGAACGCGGCCGTGGAGCCTTACGGTTGTTGCGTATTCCGGTGCCGCGCGCTGCCTCCTCCGCGACCGGCCCGAGAGCGTGGCTGTGACTGGTCCCGTTGCGGGCCGCCCATTCCAGGAGAGCGCCGAGCCGTGCCCACATGGAGTCGGAGGGGAACCAGCGGCGCACACGCTGCGCGTGGCGGCCCGCCTCCTCAGAGGCGCCCCGAGCGAGGTGGATCTTGGCGCGCAGCAGGGAGAAGGCGGTGAGGTCGGAGGTGGAGGCTCCCCGCGGTGGGAGGAGGCGCTGCACCTCGGTGAGGGCGTGTTCGGCCTGGCCCGTCATGCCGGCGGTGAGGAGCGCGTCCGTGCGGTCCAGCCACAACGCGGCCTGCCTCGCTGCGGGAACCAGAGGAGCGGCCTCGGCGAAGAGGGAGAGGGCGCCGGGAACGTCGCCGTTCCGGACCGCGAGGCACCCCAGGTTCTGCACGGTGACGCCGTGCAGGTAGGTCAGCGTGCGCTCCTCCGCTATGGAGCGGGCCCGTTCCAGGTCGTGGCGGGCTTCCCCGAAACGCTCCGAGTACATCAGGGCGAGGCCGCGGTTGCTGAGGAGCCCGCACAGCAGCTGTTCGTCCGCACCGGCCATCTCGCCCAGGGCGGTGTCGAAACCGGCCAACGCGGAACCGAACCGTCCGCGCTGGGCGGCGGCGACCCCGAGGTGCAGCGGAACGAGGGCGCGTGCCGAGGAAACGGCGGTACTCATACGTCCCAGGGAGGTTCCCGCCATACCGCTCGTGCCGTGCCGCATGGCCATGGAACCCAACCGGGAGGCCCGCGCGTGGGCTGCTGTGTCGGGTACGCCGGCCCGGGAGGCGACAGCGGCCGCCTGGTACAGCAGGCGGTGGGCGGTGTCGGACTCCCCGAGCTCCCGCCGCGCCATTCCCAGCAGCCACAACGCTGTGGCTCGTGGGCGGGGGGAGGGGTCCTCCGCGAGTGTCTGTTCCGCCCGCCGGCGGGCGACGTCCGGGCTTTGCGCGATGAGGGTGCGGGAGAGGGAGATTCCGTCGGCACGGGAAACCGTCACGAGACAGCGCCTTTCGAGAGCTACCGGAACTGCGGGGCGGAGAGGAGGTCCGGCCCACAGCAGTGATAACACTCCGGAATTCCTTCTACACGAAGCGTTTCCGCGACGTGTCAACGTCGCGCCGGGGGTATGGCGACCCCGACAGTGCCACCGGCGCGGTTACACGGTGATCCACCGGGTCGCGACCATAGGGCCGCCCGGTGGCAGCACCAGCAGGCTGAGCGGCCCCCGCGCGAGGCCCCGTGCCGTGAAAGCACCGTCGGGGTCCACGGGATGGCTGCTCGTGCTGTCCGCGCGCTGCAGTAGGACGGGGGAGTCCGGGGCGGGCGTGACGCGTCCGACGACATCCCGCTGCCCGTCGAACGCGACGATCTCCAACCGGACCGTGACAGTGGAGTCGTGGAACCACGCGTAGCGCGTGTCCGTGAGGGCGGACGTCTCCCGCAACCCGCCTGCGGGGCAGTCCGCCGAGTCCTCCTCCAACTCGGCGAGGAGCGCACCGTGCCGGCGGTTCGAGCTCAGCGCCCGGGCGGTGGCGCGGATCTCGTCGGTCGTGGGTTCCGGCGCGGCGTGGGCGCGCCGGAGCTCCTCCATGAACAGCGCGTCCTCGACTGCGTCCTCATCGGACATATCCTGACCCTTTCCGCTGGTCGTTCGACGTGAGGATCCGGCGTAGCCGCCGCCGCGCGCGGCGGCGCACAGTGGGAACCTCCCGCTGCGGCAATCCGGTGAACTCCGCCACGTCACTCGCGGGAGAGCGGGGAGCGTGCAGGTCCAGGGCGGCCACGGTCCGGTCCGGCTCGCCCAGCTGGGTTATGGCCCCGTGTACCCGGCGGGCCGTCTCAGCGTCCAGATGCAACGTTTCGGGGCTGTGATGGTCGACGGCGTCGAGCTGGGCGGGGTCGGCGGGAGTGACGCGGCGGCTCAGACGCAGCTGTTTGCGGCACTCGTCGTGTGCCGTGGAAGCGAGCCAGGCGCCGATCCGGTCGGGGGAACGTATGCGGGCGAGATGGTCGGAGAGGCGGAACCACACCGTCTGCTCCGCGTCCTGGGCGTCGTGGGTGGAGAGGCCGTAGGAACGCACCACCGCACGGACCCTGCGGACGTAGCGGCCGATGAGGGACTCCCACGCTGCGGGATCCCCTCCCTCCAGGGCACGTTTGACCAGTTCGCCGGTTGGGACGTCTCCGTCGGGCTGGTCTCGCACCCGCACCCCCAGTAGGATCTCGGTTCACGTCTATATGCAGGAGCACGTTAGCCTTTTTCATCGCCCTACGCCGGGGAAACGCCGGATTCGGTCGGTGCCTCTGGTGCCCGTGGGGGGCATGGGGCACAATGGGGTGCGAAGAGTACCCAATACGGACAGCTCCTCTGCCGGTACGAGGGCGTCGGGGAAGCGCACTCGTTCGTATCAGGAGGTTCAGTGTCCGCACGCGGCGTCTTGTACGTACACTCCGCTCCTGCGGCGCTGTGCCCGCATGTCGAATGGGCGGTCGCCGGGGTGATGGGTGTACCCGTGCGACTCGAGTGGACAGCCCAGCCGGCCGCCCCGGGAGTGCAACGTTCCGAGCTGAACTGGCAGGGCACGCCGGGTGTGTCCGGCGCCATCGCCTCCGCGCTGAACGGTTGGCAGAAGCTTCGCTTCGAGGTGACCGAGGAGGCGACGCCCGGATGCGACGGGGTGCGTTACAGCTACACCCCCGCACTGGGCATCTTCACCGCCGTCACGAGCGCGGCGGGGGAGGTCATGGTCTCCGAGTCCCGGCTGCGTGCGGCGATGGAGAGCGCGGCGGCGCACGGGACCGACCTCGCCGAGGAACTCGACCGGCTCACCGGCCGTGTGTGGGACGAGGAACTCGAACCGTTCCGCCACGCCGGGGAGGGCGCCCCGGTGCGTTGGTTGCACGCCGCCGGCTGACTCCTCCGGCGGCGGGAGGGGACACGTCCGTCACGGGTCGTCGCTGTCCGGACGCTCCAACGGGGAACGCTGCTCGCTCCCGTCGAGGTACGTTCCGCCGACCGCTCCCGCCAGCGTGAACATGAACATGAAACCGATGGGGATCAGCGGCCAGAACGGCAGCAGCTCACCGGAGATCACGCTCGTTACACCCCAGATCCCCACCAGGATGACGGAGATCGCCGCGAGACCGCGCCACGGTTCCAGCCGCTGCCGCCACCGTTCCTGGCGTTCGTCGGAAACCTCCTGCCCCGCCTCCGACTCGGTTCTCGGGGCTGGCGGCGGTGGAGCGGGAAGGTCGCTGGTGAGCGGAGCGAGGTCGCGCATGACAACGGCACGCATGGCGCGGTCCAGACGCTCGTGGTACTCGTCCAGCGTCAGCCGCCCTTCCTGGAAGGCGTACGTCAGGCGTTCGGTGACGGCATCGCGGTCGATGTCGCCGGCGCGCATGAGGTCGGGCGGTACTTGTTCCTCGTCCATACTCGCCTTCCGTCCCCCGAACCGGACGGCGTTTATCTCCGACTGCCGGAACTCTCGTCCGGCCAGATGGCAGCCGCCACCAGGATCGCTGCCCAGATTCCGAGCGGAACCAGCGGCCAGAACGGCAGCAGTGCTCCGCCCATGATGCTGGTTACCCCCCATATTCCCGTCATGATGACCGCTCCACCGAGCCACCACCGCCACTCGTCGATCCAGTCCTTCCACGGTGAGACGAAACCGGACTGGTCCGCGGTGGCCAGTTCCCTGTCGGACTCCTCGGGTTCCGGAGGCTCGGGAAGGTCAGCCGATAGTTTCCATAGCTGGCCCAGAACGGTTGCGTTCATCGCCGCGTCCAGGCGCTGCTCGTACTCCGTCACGCCGAGCCGGCCTTCCTGAAGGGCGATCGCGAGACGTTCGGCTGTGGCGTCCCGGTCAGCGTCCGAGGCGCGCATGCGGTTTTCCGGGACCTGTTCCTCGCTCAACGTCCCACCCCCTACCGCACGATGCTGGGGAATTTCACGATACGTCCCGCCTTCGTACGAGAAAAGCGCCGCGTCAGAACCGCGCCGTCGTGACGAGTCCGCCACGCAGCAGGGCGCACCGTTACGTCCTCTTCTCGACAGGGTTCTTTCCGCTAGCGACGCTGCCTATCCATGACCACTATCCAGGAAATGTCTGGATAAATTTCCGGATCTCTGGCGGACGGGTCCGCGATCCCGACAACCGCCCGGGGCGGTGCCGGTTACGTCAGGCTTCCCACGTCCGCCGGACGCGCGGTCCGCGGCGTTTCCGCTCCCGGGACGATGCCACAGGCGGAGAACTCCTCCTCGGTGAGGAACTCCTCGGTGCAGCGCCGCACCATCACCACACCCGAGCGCCACGTGTCGCGCAACCGCGGTCCGTGGTGCCTCGCCTGCAGAATCAGCCCCGCGATCTCGTCCACCCCGGCGGCCGCGGTTAGAGGGGCCGTGGAGGAGAACCGCGGGTTGATCTCGAAGATGCGGGGCTCACCGGAACCGTCCAGCGCGAGCTGAACGTTGAACGGCCCGTCGGCCCGCAGCTCGTGCTGGACAGCACGGCACACCTCGGACACCCGCGGGTGCTCGCGGGACACCGCGAACGTGGTGACCCCACGTTTCAGGACCACCTCCTTCGGAACCACCGCCTGCACGGTCCCGTCCCGCCAGCAGACCACGGACACGGTGAACTCGGTCCCGCCGATCCACTCCTGGACGACGGTGTTCTCCGGGGCATGCTCGCCACTGGCCGACAACCGCTCGTACTCCTCCGCCGTGGCGCACGTCCGGACCCCGCGGCTGCCACGTCCGGAGCGGGGCTTCACCACGAGCGGCGGCGCCGGAGAACCGAACCGTTCCCCGAACAGGCGGGTGGCCGGGACGGGGAGCCCGGCCGCCGCCAACCGTCGCATCAGCACGTACTTGTCCAGGCATGTCGCGACGAACTCGGCACGGGGGAGGAGCACGGCCATCCCCTTGTCCTCCAGTTCCCCGGCCGGAACCAGCTCCTCGTCGACCAACGGGACGAGCGCGCTGGCCTGCTCCCGTCGGCAGATGGCACGGAGCTCGGGCAGGAAAACACCGCTGTCCCCCGACGGGACCAGGTAGCTGCGGTCCGCCAGGTAGAGTCCCGGTGCTTCGGGATCGGTGTCGGTGGCGACGACGCGGAACCCGTGCCGGCGCAGGTGCAGGACCGTGGACGGCGTCGCGGCCGACCCGGCCGCGGTGACGATGACGGTGGACCGGTCGGGGAAATGTGCGGCGGACACGGTATGGGCTCCTCCGCTCGGGGTGAGGAATGCGCTGTTCTCAGAGTGAATACGGTCAACGCGCATGTACCGAGCGTAAACCCGCGATCCGCACATCGTGTGGGACAGCGGCCTCCGAGTGTCGGAGCGAGTGACCGGCTCCCCGCCGCCCGGGAACTACCCGAGCCGGGAGGCGGTGGGGAGGACACCGCTCACACGGGGCCCAGACGCTGGGTGAGGAACGACTCCAGCTCGCCGCTCCCGGTGAAACGGTGCGCGTCGATCCCCAACCGCAGAGCGGCCTGTACGTTCTCCTCGCGGTCGTCGACGAAGACACTGCGCTCGGGAGGGAGGTCCAACGCGTCGAGTACCCGGGTGTAGATCGCCGGATCGGGTTTGCAGATCCGAAGGTCGCAGCTGAAGAACTGCGCACGCAGGACGGACAGGGCGGGCGAACTCCGCAACGCGTTCGCGATCCCCGCGGGGGCGTTGGAGAGCAGCGCCACGTTGGCGCCGGTGGCGGCGGCCCGGTGGAGAAGGTCGACACTCTCGGGGGCGACGTGCAGCCACGAGCTCACGTCGGCCGCCCACAGCTCGTTCGTCCGGGACGTGTCCCATTCGGCGCCGGCCTGGTGGGCGACGCGGTCCCAGTACTCCACAGCCGTGAGCCCACCGTCGTAGCTGCGCCGCTGGTCCCAGTAGGCTGCCCAGAAGTCCGGGGCCGGTACGCCCGCGAGCCGTTCCAGCTCGGCCACTGCTTCCGGCGGCTGTGGCTGGGAGAGCACGCCTCCGTAGTCGAAGATGACCGTCGTGTCGGCGGGCGCCGCGGGAAGGGTTGTGTCCATGGCTGTTCACGTGGCCTTTCGGTGGGGTCTCAGGGGGTGGAGAACCGTTCCCTCCCGCGCGGGCAAGCAGGCCGGTCCGTGTTCCGAACGCCAGCGGTCTCCGGGCGGGGGGCGGTCCGGGGCCGTCGCCACGGGGACGGCCCCGGACACGTGTGCGCTCAGGCCAGTTCGAAGACCGGGGTGATCTCCCCGCGGCCCAGAGTGTGGAAGAACAGGTTGAATCCGAGGAACGCCGGGCTCGCGGAGTCGTCGATTCCCAACGACTCCACGTCCACCGCGTGGACCACGAACATGTAACGGTGCGGCCCGTGCCCGGGCGGCGGGGCGGCACCGATGTAGCGCTTGCTCCCGGCGTCGTTGCGCAGCGTGACCGCCCCGGCCGGAAGCCCCGTGCCGTTCTCGTCCCCGGCGCCGCGGACGAGCTCGGTGGTCGTCGCGGGAATGTCGCACACGGCCCAGTGCCAGAAACCGCTCGCGGTGGGGGCGTCCGGGTCGAGGCAGGTGACGGCGAAACTCCTGGTGCCCTCGGGGAAACCACTCCACGACAGTTGCGGGGACACGTCCTCCCCACCCGCTCCCATGATGCCGCTGACCTGGGAGTTCGGAAGAGTCTGGCCGTGGGTGACGTCGCTGCTGGTTACAGTGAACGACGGAACCTCGGGAAGGAAGTTGTACGGAGAGGGCGGTTGGGTCACGTTTTCCTCCTGACGTCGTTGCGGAACTGGAGAACCGCTCCCGACACTAAGCCCTGTTCGGCGCACGCGTGCGCGTCGCTCCGGCACCGCGCCGGCGGCGTCCCCGCCCTTCCGGCAGAGGCCGTGCCCCGCCTCGGCCCTGCCAGAGCGGAACCGGCCGCGCCGCCCGCCACGAACAGCATCCACCGAACAGGACCTAAGCGGTGTCGACGATCTGGAACACCTCGGCCATCCTCCCCTCGGCCAGACCACCGCGACGCGCGTGGGAGGCCAGTCCCTCGCGCAGTGACGCCTCTACACGCGGGAAGTCCGGGATCTGGCTCTCGTGCGCGGCGAGCGCCGCCATCTTGCGGTCGACCACGTCGGTGATGTCGGAGTAGTGGTTGGGTGAGGTCCCGTTGGACAACCACACTGTGGGGACGACCCACCCCGCCAGCCCCTCCTCGGATAGCAGCTCGGGGTGTGCGTGCGGGTTGCGCGCGTCCGGATAGACGGCGTTGATCGCTGCCTCGCCCGTGGCGAGGTGGTCGGGGTGGCTGGGAGCGATCGCCTCCCAGTTGCGGTCCGGGCTGGGGATGATGGCCCGGTGCGGCCGTACCTGGCGAATGACCCGCGCGATGTCCCTCCGCAGCTCCAGGGTCGCCGTGAGGCGCCCGTCCGGGTAGCCCAGGAACCGGACGTCGTGCACCCCCACGGTCGCGGCGGCCGCCCGCTGCTCCGACCGCCGGAGCTCGGCCATGCTCGTTCCGTCCAGACTGCGGTCGTCGCCGCCCGCGTCCCCGTCGGTCACCATGAGGTAGGTGACGTCGATCCCGGTGCCGGTCCACAGCGCCACGGTCCCAGCGCACCCGAAGTCCACGTCGTCGGGGTGGGCCATGACCACCAGGGCCCGCTCGGTGCCGCTGTCGTTCGGCCGCGCCATAATCCACCTTGCCTTCGCTGTCGTCCGGGGGAGGGGATGCCCGTGCCGGGGTGCAGTCTAGCCAGGGCAGTGGCACGGAAACCCGCGGCCCGAGGGTCTCCGCGCCGGAGGAGAGCGTCGCCTCCTCGGAACCCGGCGCGGTGGCTCCTCCCGGCGCGGCTCCCGGCCTGGGGGCGAAGCCGCCCCGTTCCACGCGCAACCTCCTCCGGTCTCCGGCCACGGGCCGGGAGGAGACCGCGCGATGCGGTGATACGTCAGTGTGTGTTTAATTGCTAACTTTGTGTCATGCAACTCCGCTTCGGGCACGAGCCGGTGCTCCGTGACCGGCAGTCCAGCGAGGCGTCGGAGGTCGGGGCGATCGAGCTGTTCTTCGACCTCGTCTACGTCTTCGCCATCATCCAGCTCTCCCACTTCCTGCTGGACAGCCTGGACCCCGCCGGGATCGCACAGACCGCGGTGCTGTTCCTGGCCGTGTGGTGGGGGTGGAACTACACCGCCTGGGCCATGAACTGGTTGAACCCGCAGAACACCACGGTCCGGGTGCTGACGGCGTTCCTCATGCTGGCGGGGTTGGGAATGGCGGTGTCGCTGCCCGCGGCCTTCCAGGACGAGGCGCTCCTCTTCGCCGGGTCCTATATCTGTCTCCAGGTGGTGCGCACCGCTTTCATGGTCTGGGCGCTGCGCGGGCGGCAGCTGGGGGCGAACTTCGCCCATCTGCTGGCCTGGAACGTCCTCGCCGGGATCGTGTGGGTGGCGGGGGTGTTCGTCCCGGGGGAGTACCAGCTGTGGGTGTGGCTGCTCGCGGTGGTGATCGACTACGCGGCCCCGATCGCGAACTTCGCCGTGCCCGGTTTCGGGTCGGTGCCCATAACGTCGTGGCCGCTGCACCGCGAACACCTCGCCGAACGCAACCGGCTCGTCTTCATCATCGCACTGGGGGAGTCCATCCTGATCATGGGCTTCACCCTGGACGAGGTCGAACTGACGACTCCGGTCGTGCTCGCGACCATCATCGGTTTCCTCGGGCTGCTCCTGCTGTGGTGGAACTACTTCGGGTTCCGGTTCGAGGAGGAACGCTCCACCAACCCGGAGGCCGCGGAGCAGGCCGACATCGCACGCTCCGCCTTCGCCTATGCGCACGCGGTCATGATCGCCGGGGCGATCGTCCTCGCGGTGTCCATCGAACAGGTCACGGCGCACCCGATGGGCCACCCGGAACCGGCCGTGGTGGGGTGCGTGGTCGGCGGGCCGCTCCTGTACCTGCTGGGGAACCTGCTCTACATCCACGCCCGGACCCTGGCCATCGCCTGGTCGCGCCTGGTCGTGGCCGGGTTCCTGCTGGTACTGGCGGCGGTGGCCAGCGCCACCCACCTGCTGACGCCGCTCGCCCTGGCAGCACTGACCACCCTGTGCATGCTGGGTCTGGCCGTGTTCGCCAACCGCGTCCGTTCCCAGACCGCGGGTGCGTGAGTACCTTCCATGGACCGCGCGAATCCGCTGGCGCATCCGCTCTACCGCCCGATGCGGGCCCGCGACCCGGACGCGAGGCGCGGCCAGACACCGCTGGAGCTGCTGTTCGACCTGGCGTTCTCCACCGCCTCCGGGTTCGCCGCCGTGCAGTTGACCCGCAGCCTCACCACCGGCGGGTGGGGGCAGGCGGTGCTGGGGTTCGCGATGGTGTTCTTCGCGATCTGGTGGGCCTGGCTGAACTTCAGTTGGCACGCCTCGGCCTACGACACCGACGACGGTGTGACGTGGACGGTCACCACGCTTCAGATCCTGGGGGCGTGCGTGCTGGCGGCCGGAGTCCCCGCGGCCCTCACCGAACGGGACTTCGCCGTGATCACGTTCGGCTACGCGGTGATGCGGCTGCCTCTGGCGGCGCAGTGGTGCCGGGCCGCGGTCGGTGACCCGTCGCGGCGGGTGACGTGCCTGCGTTACGCCGTCGGCCTTCTGGTGCTCCAGGTGGTGTGGCTGACGCGGTTGGCGCTACCGGAACAGTGGCTCTCACCCGCGTTCCTCGTGCTCGTTGCGGCGGAACTCGCCGTGCCCTTCTGGGCCCAGCGCCGCGGTCGGATCCCCACCAACCCCGCCCACATGGCGGGACGGTACGGACGTTTCACTCTCACGGTCGCCGCGCAGGTCGTCGCCGCCGCCATCCACGCCGTCCAGTTGGGCGTCGCCGACGGGCCGCCACGCGCCTCTCTCGTTGCTGTGGCGGTCCTCGCCGTGACCACTGTCATCCCCCTTCTGTGGCTCTACCACGCCCTGCCGCACGCGGAGCTGGCCAGCGGCCCCCACCGGCGGCTCTGGGAGTACGGGCACTACCTGGTCGTGGGCGCCGTCGGCGCCGTGGGGGCCGGGGCCCGTTTCCTGGCTGAGACCGTTTCCTCGCCCGAGACGGCCGTGCGTCCGTCCGACGCCTCCCCGCTGGTGGCCGCGGCCGCCGTGGTCGTGTTCTCCCTCTGGCTCGTCTGCGTGCTTCCCGCCGGCCGAGGGGTCCCGGGGTGGGCGCGAGGCCGCTACCCGCTCTGCGCGCTGCTGCTCGCCCTCACACCGGTGGTCCTGCCGGGCCCCCTGTGGGCGGCCGCCACCGCCGTCGTGCTCCTTCTGGTCCTGGGGGCTTTCGAGGGACTCACGACGCGTACCGCGACCGGCACCTCGTGAGAGACCGGGGCGGGACCGCTCCCGTGGGCAGGCGCCCCGGCCGGGGCGCGTTTCACTCCCCTGAGGTGGTGGGTGCCGACCGGGTGGCGAGCCCGTGCAGCAGCAGGGCCCAGACCTCCTCGAACTCGGCGTCGATGCCGGGCTCCTCCCAGGCAGACACGTGCACCGGGTCGTGGAACCGGCTGGTGGCCGACAGCACCGCCCGGGCGGCCGCCTCGGGCTCCCGCACCGCGAACTCCCCGCGGGCCCTGCCGTCGGCGACGATCCGGGTGACCATCCGGGCCAGCGTTTCGAGGTGCTCGTCCACCACCCCGCGCGACTCCAGAGCCAGCTTGTGGTACGTGGTGAACAGTTCCGGGTCCTCCCGGGCCATCCGGCGTTTCGTCGTGCTGAGGCACTCCAGCCACCGCCGCAGTCGCGGGGCGGCCTCCTCCCGTTCGTCCTCGACGATGGGGCGCAGGGGCGCGCAGACACCCTCCAACCAGCGCTGCGCCACGGCGTCGCGCAGCGCGGCCTTGGTCGGGAAGTGGCGGTAGACGCTGCCGTGGCTCACCCCCAGCGCCCGGGCGACGTCCACGACGGTCGTCTTGTCCGGGCCGAAACGGCGCAGGGTTTCCTCCGCCGCCTCGAGGATCCGTTGCGGGGTCAGCGGCGCGTTACTCATCCCGACCCGCAGCGCGTTCGCTGTCGAGGAGAGCCATCTGGGCGACGTCGTAACGCTCGCCCGCCGCGGCCCCGCTGGGAACGGCCCGTTCGATCTCCGCGAGGTCCCGCGGTGTCAGCTCCACGTCCAGCGCCCGCAACGCCTCGGTCAGCCGGTCGCGGCGGCGCGCCCCGACAAGCGGGACGATGTCCGCACCGCGGGACAGCGCCCACCCGATGGCGACCTGGGAGACACGAGCGCCCTTGGCGTCGGCGACACCGCGCAGCGCCTCCACCAGGGCGAGGTTGTGCTCCAGGTTCTCGCCGGCGAAACGGGGGATGTGGCTGCGGGCGTCCTGGGTCCAGGCCGCGCGTTCCCTGCTCCAGTCCCCGGACAGCAGCCCCCGGGAGAGGACGCCGTAGGCGGTGGTCCCGATGCCGAGTTCCCGGCAGGCCGGCAGGATCTCCTCCTCGATCCCGCGCGAGAGCAGCGAGTACTCGATCTGCAGGTCGGCGATCGGGTGTACCGCGGCCGCGCGGCGGATCGTCTCGGGCCCCACCTCGGACAGCCCGACGTGGCGGACGTAACCGGCTTCGACCATCTCCGCGATGGCACCCACGGTGTCCTCGATGGGAACGGACGGATCCAGGCGGGCGGGCCGGTAGACGTCGACGTAGTCGGTCCCCAGGCGGCGCAGGCTCTGGGCGAGGAAGTTCTTCACCGATTCCGGGCGGCCGTCGACACCGACGAAACCACCGGCGGGGTCGCGCAGCGCTCCGAACTTGACACTGATCCGCAGCTGCTCCCGGTCGTGTCCGCGCAGAGCCCTGCCCAGCAGTAGTTCGTTGTGGCCACTCCCGTAGAAGTCCCCCGTGTCCAGGAGGGTGACACCGCTGCCGATGGCGGCGTCGATCGTGGCGAGGCTCTCGGACTCGTCCGCGGAGCCGTAGAAGTCGGACATGCCCATCAGGCCGAGGCCGAGGGCGGAAACCCGGGGGCCGGTATCCCCCAATGTGCGGTGGTGCATACCTTCATTGTCATGGATGGAATGACAGATATCAAACTCTGTAATCAGATTAACCGGTGGGGCGTTGTGGGCGGAGGTTCGGTGCGTCGGCAGCGGGGAGGAGGAAACAACGGGGAAGGGAGCCGTACCGGGTGAGGTGGTTCCGCTTCCGGGGCGGCCGAACGGCGGGCCGGGAGTGAACGGTCCACCGGCGGCGACAGTGCGGTGCCGCGCGGCGTCCTCTCTCCCACCCACCGGAGAGAGGACGCCGGTGACCGTGTCACTCCTGTGTCGCGGACGGGGTGAGGGCGGCGCGGGCACGGCGCCGCGCGGCGTCCGGACCGGTAGCGCTGAGCGCGTCGCGGGCGGCCCGCTCGTGGTCGTCGTGCGTGTGCTGCGCCAGGGCGTGGGATACGGCGGGGGCCGCGGACACCGCCATGGACAGCCCGGTCACGCCCAACCCCGCGAGAACCCCCGCGAGCAGGGGGTCGGCCGCGGCCTCCCCGCAGACACCCACGTAACTGTCGTGGTCCCGGCCGGCGCGGGCGAGTTCGGCGACGGCCCGCAGCAACGCGGGCTGCCACGGGTCGTTCAGTCTCGCCAGGGAACCGGACAACCGGTCCGCCGCGAACATGTACTGCGCGAGGTCGTTGGTTCCGACGCTCAGGAAGTCCACCGCCTCGAGCAGGTCGGGCCCCGACATCACCGCCGCCGGCGTCTCCACCATGACCCCGGCTCGCGGGTGGCCGGCGGCGCGGGCGCGTTCGGCGAACCAGGCGGCCTCCTCGGGTGTGGCCACCATGGGAGCCATCACGGCGACCTCCGCTCCGGTGTCCGCCGCCGCGCCGGCGATCGCCGCCAACTGGCGCTCCACCAGCCCGGGGCGGTCCGCGGCGAGACGCAGGCCGCGCACCCCCAGGGCGGGGTTCGGCTCGCCGGTCATGTCGAGGAAGGGCAAGGGTTTGTCGGCACCGGCGTCCAGGGTGCGGACGACGACCGGCTTTCCCTCCAGCGGAGCCAGGATCTCCCGGTAGGCGGCCCGTTGCGTGTCCTCGTCGGGTTCGGTCGCGGCCTCCAGGAAGCAGAACTCGGTACGGAGAAGCCCGCAGCCCGCCATCCCGAGATCGGCAGCGGAACGGGCGTCGGCCGCGGAGCCGACGTTGGCCAGGAGGGCGACCGGGTGGCCGTCGGCCGTTGCGCCCGCAGCGACCTGGTGGTCGGGACGGGGCCGGGCCGCTGGGGCGGCCGGAGGGGCGTGGTCCAACAGTTCCACCTCTCCCGTCTCGCCGTCCACGCTGGCACCCGCGACGTCGGCACCGGCGGCACCGGGTGCGGCGACGACCGCGGGTATCCCCAGCGACCGGGCCAGGATCGCGGTGTGGCTGGTCGGGCCGCCCTCTTCCGTCACCAGTGCCAGTACCAGGGAGGGGTCCAGGTCAGCGGTGTCGGCCGGAGCCAGGTCCCGGGCCACGAGCACGCTGGGACCGGTGATCTCCGGTACTCCCGGAGCGGCCTCCCCGGCGAGCTCGGCGATGATCCGGTCGCGGACGTCGCGGATGTCCCGGGCGCGCTGGGCGAGGTAGTCGCCGCTCGCGGCCAGTGTCGAGGCGAAGTACCCGGCCGCCTCGTGCACCGCCCGTCCGGCCGGCAGCCCGCGTTCGGTGACGGCCTTCTCCGCCTCCGCCAGTAGCGCGGGATCGCTGGCCATGGCCGCCGTGGTGTCCAGGATCGCGCGCGTCTCCCCTGTGGCCGCCGGCCGTTCCCGCAGCGCGCGGGAGACGGCCTCGGCCGCTGGGCGGATGCGTGCCGCCTCGGCACCGGGGTCCTCCGGCGCTGGAGCGGGGCCCGGTTCGGCCGGAGGGTCGGCTACCCGGACGGCCGGTCCCAAGGCGCGGCCCGGGCTCACCGGGACACCGCGCAGGCGCTGTCCCGGTGCGGGGACCCGTTCTGCTGTTTCCACGGGCATGGAGTCCCTTCCTCGTGCTTTTCTCTGTGACCTGGATGACAACTCTGGCAAAACAAGGCAGAATCAGGCAACAACACAGATTTAATCGGAAGGAAACGGGCATGCATGGCGCGGAGCGGAGGCAGATGCTGGCGCAGCGGGCGCGGCGTGACGGGCGGATCGACGTGTCGGCCGCGGCCGAGGAGTTCGGTGTGGCACCGGAGACGCTCCGGCGGGACCTGAGCGCACTGGAACGCCAGGGTGTGGTGCGGCGTGTCTACGGCGGTGCGATCCCCGTCGAGCGTCTGGACTTCGAGCCCGGCGTGGCCACGCGGGACCAGACCAACGCCGCGGCGAAGGAACGCATCGCCCGGGCGGCGGTGGACCTGCTGCCCACGCGCGGCACGGTCCTGCTGGACGCCGGAACGACCACAGCCCGCCTGGCCCGGCTGCTGCCCGAGGACCGGGAGCTCACGGTGGTGACGAACTCGCTTCCCGCGGCCAACCAGCTCTGCGCGCGGGCCAACTGCACCCTGTACCTGCTGGGAGGGCGGGTCCGCGGCACCACGCTGGCCTCGGTGGAGTCCTGGGCGCTGGACGTGCTGGACGGACTCACCGTCGACATCGGGTTCTTCGGCGCCAACGGGTTCTCGGTCAGCGGGGGAGGTACCACCCCCGAGCCCGCCGAGGCCGCCGTCAAGGCCGCCATGGTGCGCGCCTGCCGGCGGCGGGTGCTGCTCGTCGACCACAGCAAGTACGGAGACGACCAGTTCAGTCGGTTCGCCGCTCTCTCGGAGGTCGACACCGTCGTCACCGACAGCGGACTGGACGAGCACGCGCGGGAGGAACTGCAACGCGCCGACACCGAGGTGTCGGTCGCCTGAGTAACCAGCACGCGTCCGGCCGGGCCGACCCGCCAGCCGGCGTCCCCATCCCCTCACCCCCAGGAGGAGACATTGGAACCGCGACACAGTGACATCCCCCGGGCTTCCGGCGTGGGCCGGCGGCGTTTCCTGGGCGGAACCGGAACCCTGGTCGGGCTCGCCCTGACGGGCGCGTTCCTTCCCCCGTCCTCCGCCGCCGCCCTAGCCCAGGAGCGGACCACCGCGCGGTGGCGTCCACTGCTGCACTTCACACCGGAGCGCAACTGGATCAACGACCCCAACGGGTTGGTGTTCTTCCGCGGCGAGTACCACCTGTTCTTCCAGCACAACCCGGAAGGCCTGGACCACGCCAACATGAGCTGGGGCCACGCGGTCAGTAATGACCTGACGCGGTGGGAGGAACTCCCGGTCGCTCTCGAACCCGACGAGCTCGGCGAGATCTTCTCCGGCGGGGCCGTGGTGGACCACGACGACACCAGCGGGTTCTTCGGCGGAGGGGCCGGTCTGGTCGCGTTCTACACCAGCGCGGGGGAGGAGCAGCACCAGAGCGTCGCCTACAGCGCGGACCGGGGGCGAAGCTGGACCAAGTACGAGGGGAACCCGGTCATCCCGAACCCGGGAATCCCGGACTTCCGGGACCCGAAAGTGATCCGGCACGACCCCTCGGGGGCGTGGGTGCTCATGCTCGCCGCTGGTGACCGCATCATGTTCTACCGCTCCTCGAACCTGCGGGACTGGGAGCACGTCAGCGACTTCGGCTCCGAGCACGGCGCGCACGGCGGGGTGTGGGAGTGCCCCGAGCTGTTCGAGCTTCCGGTGGACAGCGACCCGGATACCACCCGCTGGGTCCTCGTGGTCAGCATCAACCCGGGCGGACCCGCCGGAGGGTCGGCCGTGCAGTACTTCACCGGGGACTTCGACGGCACCGCCTTCACCAGTGACGGGCCACCGCAGCGGGTGCTCTGGGCGGACGAGGGTTCCGACTTCTACGCCGCGCAGTCGTGGTCCGACGTTCCCGACCGGGACGGGCGGCGGCTGTGGGTCGCGTGGATGAGCAACTGGAACTACGCCGGCGACGTCCCCACCACGCCCTGGCGCGGAGCGATGACCCTGCCCCGCCAGCTCGGCCTGACCGGCACCGGAGCCGGGTACCGGCTCACCCAGCGGCCCGTCGACGAGCTCGAACGGCGGCGCACCGTCCGGCGGCGGTGGCACGGCACCGTGGAAGAGGGCCGGAACGAGCGGATCACCCGCGGAACCGCCCTCGACATCGACGTGGTCTTCCGCCTCCAAAGCGCCCTTTCCTTCGGTGTGGAGGTGCTGGCCGGCGCGAACTGCCGCACCCGCGTCGGCTACCGGCCCGACCGGGAGGAGATGTTCCTCGACCGCACCGCGCACGGCCGGGCCGAGGTCGAACCCGCCTTCCCGGCGGTGCACACCATGAGCCTGCGTCCGGAGGGCGACGTGGTCCGGATGCGGATCGTGGTGGACCGTTCGTGTGTCGAGGCGTTCGGCGGTTCCGGCGAGGCCGTGTTGAGCGACCTGGTGTTCCCCGACGAGGACGGGGAACAGGTGCGGCTTTTCGCTGAGGAGGGGGAGGTGCGTGTGGAGTCACTGTGCGTCCACGAACTGGACTGATGACGGACGGAACCCCACCCGAGGAAAGGTCACCATTGTTACGCCGCGTGCTGCGGGGCGGGACCGCATGATCGTCACCGTCACCCCGAACCCCAGCCTCGACCGCACCCTGGAACTACCCCGACTGGAACGGGGGGAGGTTGCGCGGTCCCACACCACCCACGCCCACCCCGGGGGGAAGGGGGTCAACGTCGCCCGGGCGCTGGCCCGCCACGAACACGCCGCACTGGCCCTGCTGCCCAGCGGCGGGTCGGCCGGCAGCGAACTCGCGCAGCTGCTGTCCGCCTGTGGTGTCACCACGACAACCGTGCCGAGCCAGGCACCCACCCGCAGCAACATAACGCTCGTCGAGAGCGACGGGACCGCCACCAAGATCAACGAACCCGGACCCGCCCTCATCCCGGCCGAGTCCGACGCTCTCTGCGATGCCGTCGACACGGCGCTGGACCGGTCCCCCCAGTGGCTCGTGGCAGCCGGAAGCCTGCCCGACGGGGCACCGGAGGAGCTGTACTCCCGCTTCGCGCGCATAGCCGCGGAGCACGACGTCCCCATCGCCCTGGACACCTCCGGGGAAACCCTGCGTGCCGCAGCGCAGCGGGGCGGTTTCGACCTGATCAAACCCAACCACGAGGAACTGCAGGAACTCGCCGGACGCGAGCTTCCCACCGTCGGTGAGGTGGTCACGGCGGCACGCCACATCATCCGGCGGGGCAACGGCGTCATCCTCGCCACGCTCGGCAGCCACGGCGTGCTCCGGGTGACCGCCGAGGAGAGCCAATGGGCCGGGGGAGCGGTCCGCAGCCCCCGCAGCACGGTCGGCGCCGGCGACTGCGCGCTGGCCGGTTACCTCGCCGGGGACCACCCGCCGCGGGAACGTCTGCGTCACGCCGCGGCGTGGGGGCGCGCCGCGGTCGAGCTACCCGGAACGACGGTCCCCGGCCCCGCGGACGTCGACACCGCGGCCGTCGACGTCCGCACCGACCTTCCGCCCACCCTTCCCATCAAGGAGCTGTGACCATGAGCGACCCATCCCCACTGACCACGGCGGACCTTGTCGCGCCACAACTGGACCTGACCGACCGGCAGGAGGTCATCCGCCACCTCGTGCGGTTGCTGCACGCGCAGGGACGCGTCACCGACGCCGAGGGATTCCTGGACGACGTGGCGGCACGTGAGGGGCAACTGGCCACGGGAATGCCCGGCCAGGTCGGGCTGCCGCACGCGCGTTCGGCGCACGTGCGCACCCCGAGCCTCGCGGTCGCGACCACACCGCACGGTGTGGACTTCCAGGGGCCGGACGGTCCGGCGCAGCTGGTCTTCCTCATCGCCGCCCCGGAGAGCGGCGAGCAGCACATGAACATCCTGTCCACCCTGGCCCGCAAACTCGTCCACGCCTCCTTCCGGGACGAGATCCGCGCTGCGAGCGGCCCGGAGGAGATCGCCTCCGTGGTCAACCGGGAGGTGGGGCAGGCATGAGGTTCGTCGCCGTGACATCGTGCCCGACCGGGATCGCGCACACCTACATGGCCGCCGAGGCGCTGGAGCAGGCGGCCCGGGACGCCGGCCACGAGATCCACGTCGAAACCCAGGGCGCCACCGGCGCCCAACCCCTCACGGCGCAGCAGATCGCCGACGCCGACGCCGTCATCTACGCGGCGGACCTGGAAGTGCGCGACAAGGAGCGTTTCGCCGGGAAACCGTCCACCGACGTGGGGGTGAAAGGCCCCATCCACGACGCCTCCGCCGTGCTCGACGCCGCGGTCGAGGCGGCCCGTACCGGGAGTGCCCCCTCCGCGGGGGAGCCCTCCCCGGAGGGCGGCGGTGGCGACGGTCTCGACTCCACCGGTGTCGGCGAACCTCCGGCGGCCTCCCCGGAGACCAAGGTCGCCTCGGGGGGAGGGGTAGGCACCCGGGTCCGGCAGTGGCTCATGACCGGCGTGTCCTACATGATCCCCTTCGTGGCGGCCGGTGGGATCATGATCGCACTCGGGTTCATGGTGGGCGGCTACGAGATCGCCGACACGGACCCCTCCACCGTCGTGGAGGACTTCACCCTCCTGTCCACCCAGAGCTGGGGGGCGTTGCTCTTCCACACCGGGTCGCTGACGTTCGAGTTCCTCGTGCCGGTCCTGGCGGGTTTCATCGCCTTCGCCATCGCCGACCGGCCCGGTCTGGTCCCCGGGGTCCTCGGAGGCGCCGTCGCCATCGCCACCGAAGCCGGCTTCCTCGGCGGTCTCGTCGCCGGTTTCCTCGCCGGTTTCCTCGCCCTGGGAATGTCCCGGATACCCGTCCCGGCCGCGGTACGCGGCATCATGCCCGTCGTGGTCACGCCGCTTGTGGCCGCCTTCGGTACCGGCCTGGTCATGTTCACCGTGCTCGGCCAGCCGCTGGCGAGCCTCATGGCGGTGCTCAGCGACTGGCTCGGAGCCCTCTCCGGAGGCAGCCTCCTCCTACTGGGTGCGGTCCTGGGCCTCATGATGTCCTTCGACATGGGCGGCCCCGTCAACAAGGCCGCCTACACCTTCGCCACAGCCGGGATCACCGCGGCCGGAGCCACGGCCCAGGCCGGTTCCACGGAGTTCACGATCATGGCCGCGACCATGGCCGGCGGTATGACACCCCCGCTCGGGCTGGCCCTGGCCACAGCCCTGCGCGCGCGGCTGTTCAGCGCGGCGGAGCGCCAGAACGGCAAGGCGGCGTGGCTGTTGGGCGCCTCGTTCATCACCGAAGGCGCCATCCCCTTCGCCGCCGCCGACCCGTTGCGGGTGATCCCCGCCCTCATGGCGGGTTCCGGAACAGCGGGAGCGCTGGTGGCCCTGTCCGGGTCGACACTGCGCGCGCCGCACGGCGGGGTCTGGGTGACGCCGCTCATCGGGCAGCCGCTGTTGTTCCTCGTGGCGGTCGCGGTCGGCAGCGCCGTGACAGCGGCAGCCGTCATCGGAACGAAGACCCTGGGGCATTCCCGCGAGGCCGCACCCGCCTCCGCCGCGGAGACCGTCTGACACCGTCGCCACCGCCCCTGTCCACCCGGCCCGGCCCCGCCGAGCCGGACCGGGTCCCGCCCAACCGCCATCCCTGAGGAGGACACGCACATGGCCACCGCCACCGCCACCATCGGCTCCCCCGTCGGACTGCACGCGCGTCCGGCCGCCCTGTTCGTGGAAGCGGCCAGCTCCACCGGTCTCGCCGTCACCATCACCAAGGACGGTTCCGCGCCCGCGGACGCCCGAAGCCTGCTCATGGTGATGGGCGTCGGCGCCAAACACGGGGACACGGTCACCCTCCACGCCGACGGGGAGAACGCCGACACCCACCTGGCCGAACTGGTCGAACTGCTGGAACGCGAAACGGAATGACCACACGGGGGCGGGACGGGGAGCCCGCCCCCGGCATTCCCGCTTTCGCACGGTCGGCTCCGGCAGCAGACACCGGGCGGGGACCCAACCGGGCCACACGCGTCGACTCGCGGTTCCGTACGCAACACGCCTATAATCGTCGCTGGTTCCTCCCGGCCACCGCCTGCACCGCGCGAGAAGAGCACGAGCTCCGGTAGAACCCCGCGACCGTTACGGACCTCTCCGTCCCCGTGGCAGACGTCCGCCAGTCGCGCCGTCGCGCCTTCGGCCGCAGCGCAGCAGGACAACCGGTGGCGTTCCGACGCAGAGTCGGCAGATTCCCACCCGACTCCGTCGTGACCCTGCGGACCGCGGAAATCCCAGCGCCTGACGTTTCCACGGTCCGCCACCCGCCCGCCGAACCGCTGTCCTGACGAAAGCCGAGGCCACCCCTGATGGACGAACACGTCCCCGATCCCGCAGAACCCTCCGACATCGCCGCGGAACGCGCCTTCCTCGAGACGGCCCGAGCCGAACTACGGCGCATGCACGAGGACGTCGTCACCACGGAGACGGTCCAGGACGACTCCGAGGATGCCGACTACACCTACACCAACTGGCTGATGGACCAGGCCCGCCAACGCCGAGCCGAGGCGCTGGTGGACCTGACCGACGTCCCGCTGTTCTTCGGACGCCTCGACTACCCGGCGGGGACCGTCTACGAGGACGAACCCGAGGCGGCCCCGACCCGTACGGGAACCGCCGACCGGGTCTACATCGGGCGCCGCCACGTGCACGACGAGAACGGCACCCCGCTGGTGATCGACTGGCGGGCACCGATATCGTCCGCCTTCTACCAGGCCACCCCCGAGAACCCCCGGAACGCGCTGATGCGGCGCCGATACGGGTTCTCCGACGGCGCGGAACTCACCGCCTACGAGGACGAGTACCTCACCCACGCCGGTGGCGCCTCCCACGACGCGGAGCCGGACGGGCTGCTTGCGGCCGAGATCGAACGCCCGCGCTCCGGCCCCATGCGTGACATCGTCGCCACGATCCAGCCGGAACAGGACGACCTGGTGCGAGCACCCATACGGCCCGCCGTGTGCGTGCAGGGAGCCCCCGGAACCGGGAAGACCGCGGTCGGGCTGCACCGCATCGCCTACCTGCTCTACACCGAGCGGGAACGGCTCAGCCAGGACGGGGGAGTCGCGATCATCGGGCCGAACCGCTCCTTCCTCTCCTACATCCGTAAGGTCCTGCCCGCCCTGGGCGAGGTGGGCGTGCGCCAGACCACCATCGAGGAGCTCGCGGGGCACGTCACCGTGCGCCGCTCGGCCACCGCGCACGAGGCGCGCGTCAAAGGGGATGCGCGTATGGGCGACGTCATCCACCGGGACCTGTGGAGCCAGGTGCAACCCCCCGACGAGCCCTTGGTCGTGGAACACGCATCCCGCAAGTGGCGGATCCCGCCGGAGGAGCTGGCCGAGGCACTGACCGAGCTGCGCAGCCGCGGGATCGGTTACGGCGCGGGGCCCGGGCTGCTCACCCAACGCATCGCCGACCTGGTCATGCGGCGTATCGAGGACTCCGGCAAGGAGTACGACACCCGCGCGCTGGGCCAGCTGCGCCGGAACAAGGCGGTCACCGCCGCGGTGCGGCGGATGTGGCCCAAAACCGACCCCGCCCGGCTCGTCCTGGGACTGCTCACCGACCGCGAGCGGCTGGCCCGCGCCGCCGACGGCATCCTCACCCCAGAGGAGCAGGAGGCGGTCTCCCTACCGGGCAAACCACGCGGGGCCAAAACGGCGAAATGGTCCGCAGCCGACCTCGCCCTGATCGACGAGGCCTCCTCCCTCATCGAACGTCCCACCACCCTGGGCCACGTCGTCGTGGACGAGGTCCAGGACCTCACGCCGATGCAGTGCCGTGTGATCAGCCGCCGCTGCAACCGGGGGTCGCTGACCGTGCTGGGCGACATCGCCCAGGGAACCAGTGCGGGGGCGGTCGGAGACTGGCCCGCACTCCTCACCCATCTGGGCCAGCCCGAGGCCCAACCGGCGGTGCTGAACCGCGGGTTCCGTGTACCGGCGGAGATCATCGACTACGCCGCCCGGCTCCTGCCGGAGATCGCCCCCGGGTTGGGAACCCCCACCGGAGTGCGCCACTCTCCCGACGCGTTGGAGGTGACCGCGACCGGCCCCGATGCGCTGGAGGACACGCTCGTGCTGGCGTGCCGGGAGGCGCTGAAGGGGGCGGGATCGGTCGGTCTGGTCGCTGCCGACGCCGACATCGCGGCCCTCCGCGACCGCCTCGCCGCCGAGGCCCTCGACCCCGCCCTGGTGGGAGAGGACGAGGACGCGCTGGAGGCATCCCGTATGGTGTGCGTCCCGGCGTCCCTCGCCAAGGGGCTGGAGTTCGACGCGGCCGTCGTCGCCGAACCCGCCAGTATCGCCGCCGACGAACGCGGCCTCAACCGCCTGTACGTCGCCCTCACCCGTGCGGTGAGCACCCTGCGGATCGCGCACGCGCACCCCCTTCCCGCGGCACTGGGTGAGGAGCGTCACGTGTAACCGCCTGCGGCGGCTGTCCGGAGCCGCCCTGTCTTGACATCGCTTCGTCGCCGCCGGGCAGAGCGTGCCGCCGCGCCGTCTCCGCGGTGTGCCGCCTCACGGAGGCGGCGTGTCCGGATCCGGCCACGAGCTTGGTCGGGGTTCACCGGTTCTGCCACCCTTTTCCAGTTGTGACAGCTGAGTCCTGAGAAGGTGGAGAAACTGTGATCCGGAGAACCCCCCTTGCCCTCGTCTCTCTCCTTGCCACGGGAGGGCTGCTGCTCGGCGGTTGCGGCCTGGTCAACGACGCGGACAAGGGTGGAAAGGACGGAGACGGGAAGGGCGAGGAAGGTAAGGGCGGGGGTCCGGACGGTTTCGTCCAGGAAGGTTACGTCGGGCGGTTCGACCACTACCTCAATGCCCGGGTGGAGGTCGCCGAGGTCGCCAGACTGGACGACCGCACCCGGACCACGGTCCACCTCACCAGTCTGGAGGAGGAGCCGGTCGACATGTCCAGCAGCGTTTTCGCTATCTCCGGGGTGCTCGACCAGAACATCAACGGCTTCCGCCTGCTCGACCCGGTGAACCAGCGCGACTACGGCGTCTACTCCGACATCGGAACCGAGCTGCCAGTGGGCCAGCAGTGGCAGCCCGGGGTCACCTACGAGATCGTCGTGTTCTCTCCGCCGCTGCAGGATGGTGTCGACCGGGTGACAGTGCACGCTCCCGGCGGTATCGGGGAGTTCGCCGGTGTTCCCGTGACGGAGGGGGAACCGCGGACCTATCCCACCGAGGATCCCGAGGAGAGTCCCAGCAGCGGTGATGAGGTCACCTTCCCGGTCGACACCGGTGATCCGGAACCGCTGGAGAGCGACTACGCCGAGCTGCGCGGTGTGGTGCACAACGTCGTCCAGGGCCGAGACACCTCCGAGGACGAGGAGACCGTGTCACTGCGCGCGGACGTGCTGTTCGAGTTCGATGAATCCGCCCTCACGGACAACGCGGAGTCGGTCCTCGAGGACGTGATCGAGGACACCCGCGAACGGGCCGACCCGGACAATCCCCCCATCACGATCGCTGGTCACACTGACGGTGTCGGTGGGGACGACTACAACCAGGAACTGTCCGAGGAGCGTGCTGAGTCGGTCAAGCAGGTGTTGGCGGAGGAGCTCGGCGATGGGTACGAGTACGAGACCGAGGGGCACGGTTCTTCTGACCCGGTGGAGACCGAGGGCGGTGACGATGACGCGTGGGCGCGGGCGCAGAACCGCCGTGTGGAGGTCTCCTACGCCTACAAGGATGAGGTCGTCGAGGAGACGGAGGAAAAGGAGGTAGAGGAGGAGGTCGTCGAGGTGGACCCGGCCGAGGCCGGGGAACCCGCGGACTTCCGCAGTCACGCCGACGCGGAGCCGGTGGCCACTGGTGAACTCAGCAGGGACCGGTGGCAGGACCGGACGTGGACTATGCGGGTATACCCGTTCTACCGGGACGGTGCCTATCTGGTCGCTCGGTTCGACCTCACATTCGAGGGTGGCGACATCGCTCCCTCGTACAACCCGTTCGGCTCGACCTTCGGGAAGTTCGACTTCAGCGTTGTCGACCCGAAGACGGGCAAGATCTACCAGGAGGTCGTGCTCGGCGATCCGGCGGACGCCACGTACAGGGTGGCCTCCCTGTCCTGGCCGTCCGCGAAGCAGGCAGGGGAGACCGCCTACGCCTACATGTACGTTCCGGCTCCTCCTGAGAGTGTGGAGTCGGTGACGTTCAACGGGGCCGACTTCGGGCGGTTCACCGATGTCCCCATCGTGGAGTGACCGTTCCCGGCTTTCCTTCGGTGCGGCACCGAAGTCAGGCTACGGGGTCCCCGGGCTTGGCTCCCGCGTCGGGTGACAGCAGCCGGACCACACTGTCGCCGTCCACGGCGCCCAGCAGCAGGAACTGGCTGCGGAAACCGGCGACGCGCCGCGTGCCCAGGTTCACGGCTCCCACGACGAGCCGGCCCAGCAGCTCGTCGCGGGAGTAGTTCCGCACCTGGGCGCTGGTCCATAGCGTGCCCAGCGGGCCGAAGTCCACCGCGACCTTCCACGCGGGGTTGCGCGCCTCGGGAAAGTCCTCGACCGCGCTCACCTGTCCCACCCGCATGTCCACCGCCGCGAACCGCGCGGCGTCGATCTCGTCCTTGGGGTGACTGTCCATGGTCGTTCACTGTAGACGGCCGCGTACCGAGGAGGCACCCCTACTCACATCCGACACCGTCCCCGTCGCGGTCGAGGTGGGGCCCGTAGCCGGGATCGCCCTCCCGTACGGGCGCCGCGCCCGCCGCACGGGCCGCGTCGCAGTTCTCGTAGTACTCGTCGGGGCCGTTCCCACCCTGGGCGGGTTCCTCCTCGGTGGCGGTCTCCCGCACGGTCTCGGTAGCGGTGGTCTCCACGGTCTCGGTTGTGGTCACCTCCACTTCCTGCGTCCGTGTGGTGGACACCGTCACCGTCGGCGCGGCGGAGGTGGACGGTGCCGCAGCACCGGTCTCGTCGGCACTGCCACTGGAGCAGCCTTGGATGCCGCCGAGGACCACGGCGACAACGAACAGAGTTCCGATAAGGGACAGGGTTATACGAATTCCGCTATCGGAACTCTGTGAGGATATGGGGGATTGGGTTCGCATACAGGAAGGATGCTCTTCTCGGGGGAGTGTGTCAGCCAGTCCCAGAAATTCGGCCGCGCACGGAACGTTGACGTGGCTCCCGCACCCGGGGCTCCGGTTGCCTTCGTCCCGCCAGTCCCCCTAGGGCCTGTTTGGGAAGTTAGAGCCATTCGTTGATGGCCGCGATCTGGATGGTGGCCTCGTAGCGAAGCGCGAGCTTGTCATAGCGCGTGGCCACCGCCCGGTGCCGTTTGAGCCGGTTGATCCCGCACTCCACCGCGTGACGGGCCCGATAATCGACCTTGTCGAACCCCGGCGGGCGGCCCCCGCGATGCCCGGTGCGTTTGCGGTTGCGCACCCGGTCCGCGGGTTCGGGAATCGTCGCCTTGATCTTGCGTCTGCGCAGGTAGGCACGGATCTCCGTCGAGCTGTAGGCCTTATCCGCGCGCACCCGCACCGGTCGGGTGCGCGCGGGACCGCTCCGCTGGTGTCCGGCCACCCGGATGCCCTCCACCACCGGTGCGAATTGCGGTGCGTCTCCCCGCTGCCCGGCGGTGACCACCACCGACATCGGCTTTTGTCCCTGTTCGCAGGCCAGATGGATCTTCGTGCTCAACCCTCCGCGTGAGCGGCCCAGCCCGTGATCGTCGGGCTCGACCGTTTCGTGATCCCGGCCTTCCCCCTTTCCGCGGCCCCGGCGGCGTGCTGGTGGGCGCGCACCGCGGTGGAGTCCACGTTGATGTCCCAGGTGATCAGCCCCGCCGCGTCGGCCCGCGAGCGCAGGGCGGTCAGGATCCGGGCCCAGGTGCCGTTGCGGGTCCAGCGGCGGAAGAGGTCATAGACGCTTTGCCAGGGGCCGTAGCGTTCGGGCACGTCGCGCCAGGGAGCGCCGACCCGTACCCGCCAGCGGATGCCGTTGATCAGTTGGCGTTTGGAGCGTGAGGGTGGGCGGCCGGCGGCGGGGGTGGGCAGGAGTGGTTCGAGCAGCGCCCATTGGGCGTCGGTGAGGTCACCGCGTGCGGGGCCGGGTAGGGTCACAGTGAAGCCTTCGGTGGGTGTGGTCTTCTTGGTCGTTGACTCGTCTACCGAAGGCTTCGCTTATGTGCGGGGTGACACGCCTGGTGTGACCGGATCGGTGCGTTTTCCCCTGATCGCACCAATTACCAAACAGGCCCTAGTCGCGACAAAAACGACCATGGCACGCATTGCGCGCTTCTTGGACACTCGCGACTGGTCCCGGAACCATCACCCAGGGATCCGATCCCAAACCGACAGGACCGGAAGGTTAGGTAGGAAAGTGACAGGCGAACCATTCGCGGCTACGGACGCTGGCGGTCCCGCGCGGCTGTTCGAGCTGGACAACGGGCGCGGTCTCGTGGCGAGAGTGACGGACTACGGGGCAACTCTGGTCCAGTTGCACGTCCCGGGGCGCGGAGGCGAACCGGCCGACGTCGTGCTCGGGTTCGACTCGGTGGAGGGCTACCAGTCGGCGGCGGTCCCGTACTGCGGCGCCACGGTCGGCCGTGTCGCCAACCGCACCGCCCACGGCGCGCTCACCGTGGACGGCGAGGAGTACGAGCTCACACGCAACGAGCCGCCCCACCACCTGCACGGTGGCGGGCTCCGATCCTTCGACAGGGTTGTCTGGCGCCTCGTGCGCGCCGACGAGCGGACGGTGGAGTTCCACCACGTATCCCCGGCGGGGGAGGAAGGGTATCCCGGCCAGGTAGAGGTATCGGCTGTCTACCACGTGACCGGGGACGCGCTGACCGTCACCTACCGGGCCAGGACGGACGAGCCCACCCCGCTCAACATGACCAACCACGCCTACCTCAACCTGGGCGGGGCGGGCACCGGCACCATTCTCGACCACGAGCTGGAGATACGCGCGGACCAGTACACACCGGTCCGCGACGACCTCATCCCGACGGGGGAGTACGCCGACGTGGCTGACACCCCGCTGGACTTTCGCGGCGGGGGTCCCGTCGGTGCGGCTATGCGGGAGCTGCCACGACCGACGAACGCCGGCGGCTACGACCACAACTTCGTCCTCCGCGGCGGCCAGGGCGAGAAGCGCCTGGCGGCCACACTGCGACACCCCGGCTCCGGGCGCGTGCTGGAACTGTCGACGAACCAGCCAGGATTGCAGTTCTACTCGGGCAACGGGCTGTCCTCGCCCGTCGGGAAGCTCGGACGGACCTACGATCGGCATGGCGCGCTGTGCCTGGAGCCGCAGTACTTCCCGGACGCGCTGCACCACCCGCGGTTCCCGAGCACCGTCGTGCGTCCCGGCGAGGTGTACGAGCACGTGTCCGAATACCGGTTCACCAGCGACTGACACCGCCTGAGCGGGGCCGCACCCGTGCGTTCCCGTCCCAGGCCGGCCGGCTCGGGGGAGGAAGCTCGCTTCCGCCCCCTGCGTCTCAGCCGGTCGCGCCGACGTAGGCCGCGAGGTGTTCGCCGGTGCGGGTGGTACGGGCGGCGGCGAGGTCGGCGGGGGTGCCCTCGAAGACGATCCGGCCGCCGTCGTGGCCGGCTCCGGGGCCGAGGTCGACGATCCAGTCGGCGTGGGCCACGACCGCCTGGTGGTGCTCGACGACGATGACCGACTTGCCGGAGTCGACGAGCCGGTCGAGCAGGCCGAGCAGCTGCTCGACGTCGGTGAGATGCAGGCCCGTGGTGGGCTCGTCGAGGACGTAGATCCCGCCCTTCTCACCCATGCGGGTGGCGAGCTTGAGCCGCTGCCGCTCGCCGCCCGACAGCGTGGTGAGCGGCTGGCCGAGGCTGAGATAGCCGAGTCCGACGTCGGCGAGCCGGTCGAGGATCCTGCGGGCGGCCGGCGTGCGTGCCTCGCCGGAACCGAAGAACTCCCTGGCCTCCGACACCGGCATCGCGAGAACCTCGCTGATGTCGCGGCCGCCGAGGTGGTGGTCCAGCACCTCGGCCTGGAAACGGTTGCCCTCACACTCCTCGCAGGTGCTGGTGACGCCGGACATCATCGCCAGGTCGGTGTGGATGACGCCGGTGCCGTTGCAGTTGGGGCAAGCTCCCTCGGAGTTGGCGCTGAACAGCGCCGGTTTCACACCGTTGGCCTTGGCGAACGCCTTGCGGATCGGGTCCAGCAGCCCGGTGTAGGTCGCCGGGTTGCTCCGTCGCGAGCCGCGGATCGCGCCCTGGTCGATCGACACCACACCCGCGTCGCCGGGAACCGAGTCGTGCACGAGCGAGCTCTTGCCGGAGCCGGCGACGCCGGTGACGACGCAGAGCACACCGAGGGGGATGTCGACGTCGAGGTTCTGCAGGTTGTGCGCGTCCGCGCCGCGGATCTTCAGCATGCCGGCGGGTGCGCGCACCGTCTCCTTGGGGGCGGACCGGTCGTCGAGATGACGCCCGGTGACGGTTCCGCTGGACCGCAGTCCCTCGACGCTGCCCTCGAAGCAGACGGTGCCGCCCGCCGCACCGGCGCCGGGGCCGAGGTCGACGACGTGGTCGGCGGTCGTGATCGTCTCCGGATCGTGCTCCACGACGAGCACCGTGTTGCCCTTGTCGCGCAGCCGCAACAGCAGGTCGTTCATCCGCCGGACGTCATGGGGATGCAGGCCGATGCTGGGTTCGTCGAAGACGTAGGTGACGTCGGTGAGCGAGGAGCCGAGGTGGCGGACCATCTTGGTGCGCTGCGCCTCACCGCCCGACAGTGTTCCCGACGGCCGGTCGAGCGAGAGGTATCCCAGTCCGATCTCCACGAACGAGTCGAGGGCCTGCCGCAGCGTGGTGAGCAGCGGCGCCACCGTCTCCCGCGCGTTGCTGGAGCCATCGTGCGCGCGGGTGGCACCCCCGGGCTCCTCAAGCCCACGTACCCACTCGGCCAGGTCGCTGACCTGCATGGCGCAGGCGTCGGCGATGCTGAGTCCCGCGATCCGCGCGGAGCGGGCGGCCTCGCTCAGCCGGGTGCCGCCGCACTCGGGGCAGGTGATGAAGACAACCGCGCGGTCCACGAAGGCCCGGATGTGCGGCTGCATCGCCTCCCGGTCCTTGGCGAGCATCGACTTCCGGATCGTGGGGATCAATCCCGCGTACGTCAGGTTGGTCCCCTCGACCCTGATCTTGGTCGGTTCCTTGTGAAGCAGGTCGTGTAGCTCCCGCTCGGTGTACTCGCGGATCGGTTTGTCCGGGTCGAGGAAGCCGCAGCCGCGAAAGATGCGGCCGTACCACCCGTCCATGCTGTAGCCGGGAATGGTGAGAGCGCCCCCGTTGAGGGACTTGCTGTCGTCGTACAGCGCGGACACGTCGACGTCGGTGACCGAGCCCCGCCCCTCGCAGCGCGGACACATGCCGCCGGTGCGGGAGAAGGTCGCCTTCTCGGCCTTGCCTTCTCCCCGTTTGATCATCCCGGACGCCTGCACCGACGCGGTGTTGAACGAGAACGCGCCGGGTGGACCGATATACGGATCCCCGATGCGGCTGAAGAGGACGCGCAGCATCGCGTGGACGTCGGTGGCGGTGCCGACGGTGGAACGGACGTCGGCACCCATCCGCTCCTGGTCGACGATGATCGCTGTCGTCAGGCCGTCCAGCACGTCGACGTCGGGCCGCGCCAGGTGCGGCATGAAGCCCTGCACGAAGGCGCTGTAGGTCTCGTTGATCATCCGCTGCGACTCGGCGGCGATCGTGTCGAACACCAGCGAGCTCTTCCCCGACCCGGAGACACCGGTGAACACCGTCAACCGACGCTTCGGAATATCGACGCTGACCTCGGAGAGGTTGTTCTCGCGCGCACCGCGCACACGGATCAGGTCGTGGCTGTCGGCAGGGTGTCGCCCATGCGGCTGCGTGTCCGTCCTCGTGGCCATACCCGTCGTGTCTCCAATCTGTTCGAGGGGCCACGCTCGCGGCCTCCGTAGCTGCACCTGTCCGGGTCCGCGCCGGAGCTGCCCGCTGGCGGGCTCAGCGCGATTGTTGGATGCGGAGCAGGTTGCCCGCCGGATCGCGGACGGCGCAGTCCCGGACGCCGTAGGGCTGATCGGCCGGCTCCTGGACGACCTCGGCGCTGTCCTGCAGCCGCGCGAAGGTGGCGTCGAGGTCGGCGGTGGCCAGGAGGATGCCGGCGTAGGTGCCTTTGGCCATCATCTCGAGGACGGTGCGGCGCTCGGCGTCGGTGACACCGGGATCGGAGACGGGCGGCTCCAGGACGATGGACGTGCCGGGCTGGTCGGCGGGACCGACCGTGATCCAGCGCATCCTGTCATATCCGACGTCGTCTCGGACCTCGAAGCCGAGAGCGTCGCGGTAGAAAGCCAGGGAGGCGTCCGGGTCGTCGTGCGGGAGAAAACTCGCGTGAACGGTGATGCCCATGGGAGTCACGCTACGCGCGGATCGTTGGCCGGCGCTTCTCGATTCCTGACCGGTTTGGTAACCCGTTTCGCCACGCAGGACGGCATACCCGCCGTCGCGCGCGTGGCCTGGCGCTGGTAGACGCTGGGCGGCACCCCGACCAACTCGGTGAAGCGGCTGCTGAAGGTACCCAGCGACGAGCACCCGACCGTGAAGCAGACCTCGGTGACGCTGAGGTCGCCGCGTCGCAGCAGCGCCATCGCCCGCTCGACGCGCCGGGTCATCAGATAGGCATACGGCGACTCGCCATAGGCGGCCCGGAACCGGCGGCTGAGGTGCCCGGCCGACATGCTCTCCCCGCGGGCGAGCGTCTCGACGTCCAACGGGTGGGCGTACTCCCGGTCGATCCGGTCGCGGACACGACGCAGCCGCGCGAGGTCGTGCAAGCGCTGTGCCGCGGCGGGTTTGCTGGCCACCGCGCTATCGTTGCACACCACGCCGGAGTCGCCCAGTGCCGCTGCGTCTCCCTCTTCGCGGAAACCGCGCTCGGTACGGCCGACGTTCACCAGGGCCACCTCCCGCACCGTTGCAGCGGGTGTTCTGTCAGGCGCAGTGTTGCCGCGCCGGTTGTTGTCGTGGTCATGCGATCCATCCGAAGCCTTGGTTGGTGGCCAGTCCCAGTCCCCAGTCGTGGATGGCGTCCAGCAGTGGCGGTGCGGCCGCCATCCGCACGCTCACCCGGGCCCCGATCCGGAAGCCCTTGGGGGTGGAGAACCGGCGGCGCGGGCCGGAGTCCAGCACCGTGATGTCGACCTCGTTGTCCAGCCCCAGCACGTCGGCCTTGTGGGCGGTGTTGTGTTCCAGCCGGTGGGTGAATCCGGGGTCGTCGGGCAGGAGGAAGCGCCCGTCGTGTTTGACCACCACCGGGGTGGCGGTCTCCAGCACCGCCTCTCCGCCGGTGTGGTCGGGGGTGGCGGCGACCTGGACCCCCTGGACCGCGAGTGGGCTCGATCCCCACCGCAGGTCGCTGCGTTGGGCGGCTCCGGCCAGCAGGCAGGCGGCAATGCGCGGCACGGGCGATGACAGCTGGAGCAGGCCCGCGCCCGCGGTGGCATAGCGCCCCTTCACACGGGCCGCGTTGGGGAATACGGGCGGTCGGATCCCCACGGGGCGCAGCGGGGAGTTGTTCCACCCGGTGTCATGTAACTGTGTGGCCAGTTCGGCGTCCTGGGCGCTGATCAGGTCATAGACCACGGAGCGGGCCGCGCCGTGTACGTCCGTCCAGGCCATCTCGGGTTCTGCGGCCGCGACGTCCACCCGGAACCGCAC
This sequence comes from Haloactinospora alba, assembly GCF_006717075.1. NCBI lineage: Bacteria > Bacillati > Actinomycetota > Actinomycetes > Streptosporangiales > Nocardiopsidaceae > Haloactinospora > Haloactinospora alba. The sequence goes on along the minus strand of NZ_VFQC01000001.1, from coordinate 2,386,362 downwards.
GCGTGCTCACCTCCTTCACCCCAACGGCGTTGACAGTCAGTCATAGCAGCAGCCACCGACACACATCAGCGAAACGGAAGAAAACCACGAAGTGTCCTCAACCGGCCACGTGCGCCCCCACGGGCGCGATGAAGACCACGGACCGACGTCGCTTGCGCCCGCGAACGCTACGGCGTTGCGGTGGGTTCCACCTGGGAGGATTGGGTCGGGCGGAGCAGCGGGACGCCGCCGGAGAAGTGGCGTAGGCATCGCACCGCGAGGTCCGCGGGGCAGCCGGGGCCGCTCATCCCGGCCTCGCTGGCGGCCCAGGTCTCCAGGGCGACGCGGATGGAGTCGGTGGCCGCCGCGGCGGCCAGCCGCACCTCCAGCTCCGAGGCCGTGTCACCGGCCAGGCGTGTCAGCGCCGGACGCAGCAGCTCCTCCGACTCCCGGTTGACCCGCTGCCACACCGAGCGCAGCGCGGCGTCCGCACCGGCGGCGCGCAACAGCTCCCGGGTCCAGCCCAGCATCGCCTCCTGCTCCGGGGCCACGCTCAGCACCCGCGTCGCGGCCTCCTCCAACGCGGCCAGCACGCCCTGCTCGGCATCGGCGGACTCCAGCAGGGAGCGCCACTGTCCACCGCCCGCGGTGAGCAGCGGTTCTACCGCGTCCTGCTTGGTCGGGAAGTAGCGGTAGAACGTCCGGACCGCGACTCCCGCGCGTTCGGCGATCTCCTCGGCCGTGGTGGCCTCCACCCCCTGTTCCGCGAACAGCGCTGCGGCGGCGCGAGCAATGTCCAACTGCGTGGCGGCTTTGCGGCGCTGGGTGAGGGAGCTGCGAGCGGACACGGCGACCACCCTATAGCACTCCCCACCGTTTGGCATAAAAAGCCATAGTGGCATGTTGTGCCATACAGACATACGGTGTAACCGCAACGGGCGGTTAGCGACGGGGAGGACGCAATGGAACGTTTCGTAGGGCGCCGGGTGCTGGTCACCGGCGGTGGATCCGGGATCGGTCAGGCCACGGTGCTACGGGTACTGGCCGAGGGCGGCCGGGTCGTGGCGGTCGATGCCGACGAGCAGGGGCTGGCCGCCACTGCCAGGAAGGCGGAGGCCCAGCGGTGCGGGCAGTTGCTGACCACCCGCGTGATGGACATATCCCAGGAGGAGTCGGTGCGTTCCGGGGTCGCGGCGGCCCTGGACGAGATGGGCGGACTGGACGTCCTGGTCAACGCCGCGGGGATACTGCGCTCCGAGCACACCCACACCATGAGCCTGGAGCGGTTCAACAGGGTGATCGGTGTGAACCTGACCGGCACCTTCCTGGTGATCCGGGAGTGCATCCCCGCCCTGCTGCGGGGCGAGCAGCCGGTCATCGTGAACTTCAGCTCCACCTCGGCGACCTTCGCCCACCCCTACATGGCGGCCTACGCCGCCAGTAAGGGCGGTATCCAGTCGATGACCCACGCCCTGGCGGTGGAGTACAGCAAGCAGGGCCTGCGAGCTGTGGCCGTGGCGCCGGGTTCCGTGTCCAGCGGCATGACCGACGCCAGCGGCAGCAGCCAGGCCAACGCCGGGCCGGGACTGCCCGCCGACGCCGACATGGACCTGTTGGCCAAGCTGTCCCCGATGATCGGTGACGGCTTCGGCGGGCCGGAGACCGTGGCCGGCGTCGTGGCCACGCTGGCCTCCTCCGACGGCGCCTTCGTCACCGGAACCGAGGTCCGTATCGACGGCGGCACCCACGCCTGAGGGAAGCCCGGCCGGAACACCCTTCCCCCAGCGCTCACCGTGGAGCTAGTGCCACATGCGGCCGCCGGGGTCTGGCACTAGCTCCGCACTCGTTTCCTCAGTGCCCCGGAGTACTGGGATCGTGTGCCTTACTCGGCGATGCGCTCCCGGGGCCAGGGGATCGACACATGTCGGCCACCGGGACTGCGTAGAGGCCTGACTGAGTGGCCGCGAACAGCGTTCCGCCCTCGGTCAGGGCGAGGTCGTAGGTTGGCCCTACCCATGGAACCGGAATCTCGCCGAGAGACCGTTCCGGGGTGTCGAGTGTCCACACTGCCAGGGCTTGCGGACTTCCCGGCGATTGGCCTATAACGACGCCGTCTCCACCGAACTCTCCCAGGGTGCACGGCCCCGAGAAGCAACTGTGCGGAAGGGAGGCGACCTTCTCCAAACCCGGTAACCCGTAGACTCCGTCCTGCGCAGCCAGCAGCGGACGCCCGCCAACGACAGCGGTGCTGAAATGTGCCGGCGCGTGGTGGTCGAGAGAGCCGCACAGCGTCCCTTCGGGGAGCCGGAAGACGTCGAGACGCCCATCGTGGACGACTTCGCTCCATCTCTCATCGAATCGTGTGGTCTGTGCCGGAAGCACCAGGAAGTCAGCCACCGCCTGGACTCGGGCCTCCTGGATGAACCATCCGTAGTCGTCAGTGCCCAAATGCTCGGCCTTCTGGCCGGTGCGCAGATCATGCGCGCGCCAGCCGTACCAGTTGGGGGTGAACTCTCCGAAGACGAAGACGGTCGTTGTGCTCCGCGCCGGCCAGGCTGCGATCGCCATGGCATCACGAACGTCTTCCGCACCGCCAAGCGCAGTCTCTGCCACCAGGGCACCGGTGAACGGATCCCAGGTACGTAGTGCCTGCGGACTGTAACCGATGATGGCCGTGCGCACTCCGCCGTTGTCAGCGTCGAGCGTTGCCGGGCATGCGTACCCGTCAATGGCGACCTCCGGACCGAGCGTGGCGAGGTTCGTCGTGTCGACGGCTTGCGCCATAGCGGTGCCGGGCATGTCCATCTCTCGTACCGCCAGTACGGCGGATTCCTGCGGGAGGGGAAGGACCAGGTTGAGCTCTCCATCACGCAAGCGCACTGCTCCTGCTCCCCGCACCGGCCCTCCGCTCCGTCTGCTCGCCTGTAGGAGGATCCCCTCGAGCAGGCTGGCCACGAGGATGAGCCCGGGAGCTCCCCGCATCCGTCGAGGCCAGCCAGGCGTGTGCCGCCGCTTACTGGGACGCGCCGCTGCCGCTCACCTCGGCCACCGTCGCGTCGGCGGGCTCGGAGCCGGCGGTTTCGGGGCTCGTCCGGCGACGGAAGCTCAACGCCGCCACCAACGCGAGTACACCGATCACCCCGCCGACCATGAACGCACTCCGTAGACCGTCGGCGTCAGGGGCGTTGGACGAGGTGGCGCTGCCAAGCGCGGCGACGGTGACGAACAGGGCGGTGCCCAACGCGCCGGAGATCTGCTGCAGTGTGGTGAGGATGGCGCTGCCGTGGGAATAGAGGTGGTCGGGCAGGGCACTCAGCGAGTCGGTCATCAGCGGGGTCATCATCAACCCGAGCCCGCCCATGAGCACCAGGTGGATGACGACGACCGCGGCCAACGGCGAGGTCGGGCCCAGCGCGGAGAACAGCCACATCGCCGTCGCCATGGCCATCGCTCCCGGGATCACCAGGGGGCGGGCCCCGAAACGGTCGTACAACGCGCCGACGGGACGACCGAGCAGACCCATCAGTAGACCACCGGGAAGTACGGCCAGTCCGCTGACGAACGTGGTGGTGTTGAGGACGGTCTGCATGAACAGCGGCAGCAGGATCGACGCGGCCCCCAGCAGGCACATGAACACCAGGGCGGCCAGGGCCAGGGCTACCACGAAGCTGCGGTGGGTGAAGGGGCGCAGGTCGAGCAGGGCGCGGTCGTCTTGCTGAAGGCGGATCTGACGCCACGCGAACACCGCGATCGCGGCGATCCCCACGACCAGCGGCAGCCACGGGGGCAGCGAGTGCTGTCCGCCACCGGACTCCCCGAACGAGGACAGGCCGTAGAGCACCCCGCCGAAGCCGACCGCGGAGAGCACCACCGACAACAGATCCAGCGGCACCTGGCGGGTCTGGCTGTCGAGGCGCAGCCACACGGCGCCGATCACCAGGGCCGCTACCGCCAGGGGCAGGACAGTGAAGAACATCCAGCGCCACCCCAGGGTGGACAGCAGCGCACCGCCGATGGTCGGCCCGACCGCGGGTGCCACGGCGATGACGATGGTGATCGTGCCCATCGTCGCTCCGCGCCGCTCGGGCGGAACCAGTCGCATCACCGAGGTCATCAGTAGCGGAACCATGACCGCGGTTCCACCGGCCTGCACGACGCGCCCGGCCAGCAGCACCCCGAAGCTCGGGGCGAACCCGCTGATCAACGTGCCCAGGATGAACAGGGTGAGCGAGGCCAGAAAGATCTGACGCGGGGTGAAACGTTCCAGCAGGAAACCGGTGGTCGGGATGACCACGGCCATGGTCAGCAGGAAACCGCTGGTCAGCCATTGCACTGTCGTGGTCGAGACATCAAGCTCGACGCTCAGGTCCCGCAGCGCGACGCTCAGGATCGTCTCGTTGAGGATCATGACGAAGGCGGAGACGACCAGCACTCCGATCAGCAGTGCGGCCCGGGGAGCCGCTGGTCGCTCCTCGGGGGCCGTGGACGCGCTCACGGCGTCAGACATGGGTAGTACCTCACATGGCGTGGATTCAGCGGCAGGAGCGGAAGAGAACCGAAGTCACGGTACTCCTGTCGCAACGGACATCACACGTATTTTTCTTCCTGGCTATGACAAAAACGGGCGCCGCCTCCGCGCGGCGGCACCGCACCCAGTCATCCTCCACACCAGGGGTGACGTGTTCGGGCGTGACGCGCTCCAGGTACAGCTCACCCGTTGAGCGGAAGCAGTGTGGTTCTGGTCTCAGCTAGCGGGGCCGGTTGTGCCAAGCAACTCGACAGGCATGGTGCTGAGATTGTTTCGTCTGGTGGATGCCTGTGAATCCGGGGTTCACGGCTCGGGATGCCCGTAGAGGTTTCTCCTGAACGCGTGAACTGTGACGGTGTTCCTGCTCGGCCAACAGCCAACTCGGCTCTGCCGAGCATGAACGCCGTCACACTGCCGCGATGGTCCCAACGTCACAGCCACCACCGCTGACCAGCGAAGCTTCCCGAGAGATAAATCCGAGACCGGTCAACTGAATCGACGTAACCCCACGTCGCCGGTGTGGTTGACGCTCCGCGGCGGACGCTTCCGCTGGTGCCGGCGGCGACACGGAGGTAAGCGGCGCGCTGAGGCCGGGAAACGCTCTGATGGTCGCGAAATAGCTCGGTGTCGCCCAGTGGCGCCTCGACACCACGATCGCCGATTGCGTGAACGCGCCCAGTCCCGCAGTTCGGTCGACGGGTTCCACGCCCCCGATCACCAACTCGCCGACATGGACGCCGTGACGGAGCCGTCCCGTGCCGTCGCCCGCTACGCCGCAGCGCCCCTGGAGGGCGACAACCGGCCCTGACCATGACGTGGCCGCTCCCACGGTCGAGTCGTACTGCTCTGGCATGGTGTTTCGGCTGGCCAGAGCGGTGCTCGCGAGAGCAGGAGACACTCGACCCGGTGCAGTCCCCGAACGGCCACACGAATACCAATAGTGATCCGCGGTTTCACGAATCCCGGGAATTTATCCCATTCGTACTGCAGATGCATCCGAAAAGTCGTTTGCAATTGCATATGACAAGGTCGGAAATTCACCTTGTGGTGCGACGTCTGTAACCGGGAAACGTACTATTCGGTCGAAGGATCCAGGATAAGCGCAGGTCAGTGCGATTGTGGCCAACCGGTGTCGATGCGGTGTTCTTGGTCGGCAGATTTCGGCGATTATATTATCCGAAACTTCGGGAATTACCAGTATGGGAACGAGTCTTCGTAAGGGAGGGGCGATGGAACTGCGTGTTCTGGGCCCCATCGAGCTCCGCATCGGCAACCGCTGGGTGAACCTCGGGCGCGGTCGGAAACTCGCCTTGCTGGTGGCACTGCTCGGCCTGAACGGCGGAAAGCCGCTTCCCCAGGAGTCCATGCTGGAGCGAATCTTCGATGGGGACACTCCCAATCCCGCCACGTTGCATTCTTACATCGCGCGGTTGCGTAACCGGTTGCAAGGCGCCGGGGCTGATCGGAGTGTACTGACAGAGCGATCGGGCGGTTACTCGTTGGCGATCGATCCCGAGAACGTCGACTGGATGCGGTTCAGTCGCCTGCATAGCGAGGCACTCCGGATCGAACCAACGGGAGACGACGACGTCGTCCTGCCGAAGCTGGAGGAGGCGCGCGAGTTGTGGCGCGGTGAGCCGCTCGCCGGACTGCGTGGAACCTGGGCGGACGACATGCGCGAGGCGATGCGGAAGCTGCACCGCTCGGTCCTGGCCGACTGGGGACGCGTCGCCCTGCGGAAACGGCCGGCCGGCGAACTGATCGGTCAGCTCGCCGAGGACGCCAACCAGTACCCGCTCAGCGGGCCACTCACCCGGAACCTGATGCTCGCCCTGCACGAGGCCGGCCGTACGGAGGAGGCGCTGGACACCTACGACAGCCTGCGCGGCCGACTCGCCGAGGCCCAGGGAACCGACCCCGACTCGCAACTACAGGAGACCTTCCAGTCGCTGCTGGGATCCCGGACCGGCGACCGCGTCCTGAACCGGGGCGACAGAGCGGGCCAATCCGCGAAGCTCGAACGGCGGAGCGGGAACCGCGCGTCCGCCCTTCCGGTACGCGACAACCTGCCACGCGGGGTACCGGACTTCTCCGCGCGCGCCTCGGAGCTCGCAACGCTCCTGGAATCCGCCCGCGGCGGCAGCACCACTGCCACTGATGTGTACGTCATCAGCGGCATGCCGGGGGTAGGCAAGAGCGCCCTGGCGACCCGCGCCGGCCACGTGCTGCGCGAGGATTTCCCTGACGCGCGACTCCATCTCGACCTGCACGGCAACCGGGAGCACGCGCCCAAGGACCCTATGGAGGCGCTGTACGAACTGCTCACCATGCTCGGTGTTCCGGGGGAGCAGGCGGACTCGACCCTGGAGCTGCGCGCGGGGCAGTGGCGCGACGCCACGTCCGGGCTGCGCGCGCTGCTGATCCTGGACGACGCCCGCGACGAGAACCAGGTGCGCTGGCTCCTGCCGGGCGGGCCGGACTGTACCGTCCTGGTCACCAGTCGGCACCGGATGCCGGAGCTCGAAGGGGCGCGCGAACACCGGCTGGCTACCCCGCCACCGGATGAGGCGATCCGGATGTTCGCCATGCTGGCGGGCCGGGATCCCGAGGACGAGTACTCACAGTATGCGGAGCTGGTGCGGCGGGCGGAGTGCCTGCCGTTGGCGCTGCGGCTGCTCGCGAACCGGTGGCGCCGGCATCCGGAATGGTGCCTCTGCGACCTCATCGGGCGACTTGATCAGGCGCACGACCGGCTCCTGGCGTTCAACATGGGCAGGGCCAGCGTGGAGGCGGCGTTCCGGGTGAGCCTGTCCGCGCTGAGCCCGGTCGCGCGTGCGGCGTTCCTCCGTCTGGGCCTGCACCCCGTGCCCGAGTTCGGGGCTCACGCCGCCGCGGCGGTGATCGGCGAGCCGCTGGACCGCACGCGCACGGTCCTCGACGAGCTCGCCGACACGTCACTGGTGGAGGAGCCGTGGCCGCACCGGTACCGCATGCACGCCTTGCTGGCGGAGTTCGCGCGCGGGCGCGCCGAGGAGGAGCTGTCCCACCTCGAACGGTTCGGAGCGATCCATCGCTCCATGGACTACTACCTGGCCGCGAGTATGGCCGCGGACCGGGCGTACCTACCGCATCGGCACCGGCTCGCCCACCAGCACAGCTACCCGGTCGAGCTGCCGGACATCGTATCCCAGGACGCCGCCGTGCGCTGGTTCCACGCGGAGCTTCCAGCCCTACTGGCGGTCATGGGCCACGCGGCTCGGAACGGCGGGTTCGAACGGCACGAGACCGGGATCGCGCACGCGTTGGCCGAGCTGCTGGACACGTATACGCCCAGTGGCACAGCTGTGGAGCTCCACCGGCGGGCCGCGGATGTCGCGGCCGCCACGGGTGGCCACGAACGCCGCGGCCAGGCGCTCCTCGACCTCGGCAAGGCCCAGCTGCGCGGCGGTGACCCCGCCGCCGCGCTCGACAGCGCCGGAGAGGCCCTGCGCCACTGGGGGGAGACGGGAGACCACGTGGGAAGGGCGCGCACGCTCTACCTGATCGGGCTCGTCCAGCTGAGGCAGGGGAGGTCCGACTCCGCACGGGAGGCCCTCCAGGAGGCGCTCGACCTGGCACGCGATGAGGACCACCGGCTAACCGTGGCCACCACCTTGGAGGGTCTCGGTGTCTGCATGAGCCACCTGGGTGAGCTCCGGACCGCCCGAGCTCACCTCGACGCCTCCCGCGCGATGCATCGCGAGCAGGGCAACATCAGGGACCAGGCCATCGCCGCGACCAACCTGTTCGCCGTGTGCCAGGACCTGGGAGAGAACCAGGAGGCGGTCGCCGTCGCCGACGAGGCCGAGGCTCTGCTGCGCGAGCTCGGTGACGAGCGCGCACTCGCCTGCCTGATCGGCAACAGGGCGGAGCTCAAGGCCGCGACCTTCGAGTACGAGGAGGCTCTCGAGCTGCAGTTGACAGCACTGGAGTCGCTGCGGGAGCTACGCGCTCGCTCCGAGACCGCACAGGCGCTGTGCAATGTCGGGCGTACCTACCTCGATCTCGACGAGCCCGCGTCCGCGCTGCCCTACCTCCGCGAAAGCTGGGAGTGCGCGGCCGCGATCGCCGAATACGTCAACCGGGCCGAGATCCTGGTCGGCTTTGGAACCGCCTACCGTCACCTCGGGGACACCGGGCGCGCCGTGGAGTGTTTCAACCGCGCCCTGGATACCGCCCGACACGACGGGGAGGCCGAGGAGGAGGCGTGGGCCCTGGCCGGGTTGGCCCGTATCGCGAGTCAGGAGGGCGCGCCGGACCGGGCGCGGTCCCTGTTCCTGGAAGGGCAGTCCGTACTGGATCGGACAAGCCACCCGGACGCTGCCATTCTCGGCGTACTCGCGGACGTCGTCATTGACGACTCTCTACGGAACTTTCTCCTCATGGAGACGAACTGCGAATATCCGCGCTGAATAAGACATAGGTGTTTTTTGCGTTATCAGCGCGGTTAGCTAGAATCTCGGGCCGGGTCGGAGGCCCATCCGACCCTACAGCCACACGTGTATCGCAGCTGGCACTGAGCCGCGCCGCCACGGCGCGGGTTCAACCGCTGCCTGGTGCCGACGAGTACGGCTAGGAGCCCCTCGCGTGACCGTTTTTCCCCTCTTCATACTGGTTGCTATTTCCTACAAAATAGGAAAATTTTATCCCTATCTGGGACCTCTTCTCGGGTGACAGTCACCCGTCCAGCGTTCTGCAAGGCGGATGCAGGCGGGCGGGCAGCCGGTGCCACCGTTGTGCAAGCCGTCCGTCAAGCACGCCGGAGCAGCCTCCCGGTGAGTCTCCGCACGAGATCACCAGGGAGGTAGCCACCGTGTACGAGAGCTCATGGACGCCGCTCCTGCCCGGCCCCAACGCACACAACAGGGCGACCCACACACCCGAGCGCACCGTTCTCGTCGTCGTCCACCACCTGACCGCCGGCACGCGACTGGCGGAGGTGGTGCCCCTCCTCGAGCACGACCCCCGGATCCAGGTGCTGTACACGGCGGCTCCCGGATCACCGTTCGCCCAGTCCGGTGAGGAGTTCATCCGCGGTCTGGGTGGCGTGGTAGTCCCATGGCAGGCAGCCGTGTCGACCACCTTCGATCTCGCCGTCGCCGCCAACCCGGGCCACCAGATGGCGCAGCTCCACGCCCCCGTACTCACGCTGGAGCACGGGGCCGGCCCGGGGAAACTGGCCGCGCGTGCCGGCGGGCACGGGCCACGCGCACCCCGGTACGCGACCGGTCTCGTGGCGGGCGGTCTGATCACCAACGGCCGGGTCATCCCGGCCGCGCTCGGTGTCCCCAACGAACGCCACCGCGACGCCCTTGCGAACCTCGCACCCGAACTGGAGCAGGTGACCCGGATCGTCGGCGACCCCGTGTTCGACCGGTTGCGGGCCAGCCTGCCGCACCGCGCCGAGTACCGGCGCGCACTGGAGGTGGAGGACAACCGTTCACTGGTGGTGGTGTCGTCAACATGGGGACCCAGGTCCCTTCTCGGAAGCGACCTGACCCTGCCGTCCGCCCTGACGGACACGCTGCCACCGGATCGCTACCGGGTGGTTACGGTTCCGCACCCGCTGACGTGGGCGTGGCACGGCCGCCGGCAGATCCAGGCGTGGCTGGCCCAGGCGCAGCGGCAAGGAGCCGACCTGCTCCCTCCCGAGCAGGGATGGAAAGCGGCGCTGGTCGCCGCGGACCTCGTGATCGGCGACCACGGCTCCGTCACCCTCTACGGGGCCGCCCTCGGCCGTCCGACCCTGCTCGCGACGTTCCCGCACGACGAGGTGCACCCCGGATCGGCCATCGAGCTCCTGGGACGTTCCTCGCCGTTCCTCGACCGCGGATCGGCGCTGGAGCCCCAGGTGCGCACAGCCATCGCGGAACACGTCCCGGAGCGCGGGGATTGGTACGCCCCACTCGTGTCGTCCGTTCCCGGGGAGTCGGCGTCCCGCATCCGCAGGGCCATGTACCGGCTGCTGCGATTGCCCGAGCCGGACGCTCCGCCCCAGACGGCACTCGCTCCCCTTCCTCGGATGGTTCCGCGATCGGAGGGTGAGTCGCGATGACCCCACCAGTCGCGCTTCGCGGCGTGCTCACGACAGTGGACGCCGGTGCCGTACCGGGCACCGGCGACCCCACCCGGGGCGCGAACCATGTTGTCGACGAGCTCGTGTGGGCGAGGGGGTCTGGCAGGGATGGCCGGTTCGGTTCGGCCGACGTCATCGTGCTCGACGCGGAGGACGAACGGTCGCCCGGCGTGCGTGCCGAGCACGTGCTCGACGCGTGGCCCGGCTGCGTGGTCGCGGCGGCGTCTAACGGCGACAGCGCGTCGGCCGCAATCCGCGGACACGGTCAGCTGACCCTTCCCTGGTTGGCCACCGCGGGCCAGATGGCGTTCACCCTGTCCTTCCTGCACACCTGGGTGGCGGTCGGGTTCCGGCCGACCGAGTTGGCGGACCCGTCCACCACGTTGGCTCCCGAGATCGTCGACACCATCAGAGCGGCCCTGCATCGGCGCTGTCCTCACGGCCACCGCCGGTCTCCTCCAGGCTCGCAAGGTGCTGTCGTACGGTTTCGGCTTCGGGGGCGCCCAGTTCGGTATAGCTGGTCAGTGCCTGTCGAAGGTGCCGCCGCGCTGTTCGGGCGCTGCCACGCAGCCCGGCCAGCTCCCCCGACATCTGGTGCACCCGGGCGGTCTCCATCGGAGCCTCGGCCCGCTGGCTGACCGAGAAGGCCCGATCGAGGGTGCGCTCAGCCGTGTCCAGGTCACCCGCCCTGATCTGGCAGTCCGCCAGCCCCACCAGGATCCGACAGGTCACATAGTCGTCACCGGTACCGTCGAAATACTCGCTGGCGCGGGTGAGGTAGCTGATCGCGGCGTCGACCTCACCCGCGTCACGGTGGGCCTCACCCAGCCGGCGTCTGACCATAGCGACGCCGCGCTCCTCGCCCGCGTCCTCGAACGCGGACAGGGCCTGGGTAAACCGGTCGATGGCGGAGCGCGGGTCCCCGAGCACAAGGTCGGCGACTCCCAGGTTCTCCAGTGCCGCGGCCTGGGCCTGACGGTGGCCGGTTCGCTCCCACAACGGGTAGGCACGACGATAGAGCTCGGTGGCGGTCTCGGTCTCGCCGAGGTTGAGGTGGGCGGCGGCAAGCGCCACCAGCATCCGTGCCTGGGCCGCGGGATCGTCCAGCTCCTCGGCTGATGCGAGACCGGCGCGGTGCGTGGTGATCCACGCGTCGTAGTGCTTGTGCAGGTTGAACAGCATCCACAGTGCCTCGCACAGCTGCCAGGCGGTCTCGTCGCGCCCGCTGTCGCTGGCCGCGTGCACCAGTGCGCGCAGGGTGGGCAGCTCGGTGGCTAGCCAGCCGATGGCTGGCTGGCGGCCGTCGAACACCGGAGCTTGTCTGCGGGCCTCCTCGAACATGGGGCTGAGGTGCCAGCGCCCCGGGTTCACCGTGAGGTCGGCGGCCACGGCGGTGCGCAGATAGTACGCGAAGAGGCGGTCCAGGGCCGCATCGCGTTCTGCGGCGTCCTCGCCCTCGTGGGCCCGGTCGCGTGCGTGGATACGCACCAGGTCGTGGAACGCGAAGCGGCCGTTGCCGCGCTCCTCCAGCAGGCTCGCCGCCACCAGGTACTCCAGCTGTTCCTCGGCGTCGAACTCGGTGGCACCGGCAAGCACCGCCGCGGCCGATGTGTCGAACTCCGGACCCGGGTGCAGCCCCAGTAGGCGGTACAGACGCGCCGCCTGCTCGGGCAGGCCGAGGTAGGAGGCATCGAAGGCCACTCGTACCGAATGGTCCTCGTGCCGGCTAAGCACCGCGAGCCGGTGCCGCTCGTCTCCCAGCTCGTCCACCATGCGCTCGGCGGACCGTTCGGGGCGCAATACCAGGCGTCCCGCGATCGCGCAGAGCGCCAGTGGAAGGTGTCCGCCCAGTCGGACGAGGTCGTGCGAGACCCGCGCGCCGATCGCGTCGCGGTGGCGCGCCACGAGGCTGTTGAGCAAGCGCACCGCCGCGTCCGTGTCCATCGGGCCGATGTCGAGGAACTCCGCGCGGTGGGTGAGGAGACCGGTGAGCCGCGACCGCGAGGTCACCACCACCAGGTGCGCGCCGTCGCCGGGCAGCAGCGCGCGCACCTGCGCCGCCGAGAGGGCGTTGTCCAGCAGCAGGGCGATGCGGCCTCCGGTGGTGCGCTGGCGGAACAGCGCAGCGCGGGCCGCCAGCTCGCGGGGGATCTCCCCCGGTGCCACCCCCAACGCCCGCAGGAAGACGTCGAGGGCCTCACCAGGGTCGACGGTGTCATCCGGGGAGAAGCCCGCCAGGTCGATATAGAGCTGCCCGTCGGGGAAATCCGCCGCCGCGTCACGCAGGAACGCGGTGGCCAGCGCGGTCTTGCCCACCCCACCGGCACCGAACAACACGGCCAGCTGCACCTGCTGGTTCGTGCCGACCTCCGTCCGCAGCCGCGTGAGCTTGTCAAACTCATCCTTGCGGTCGGTGAAGCCGTGCGGGGGGAGTGGAAGCTGGCACGAGGCACCGTCGAAGCCCGACGGAACGTGGAAATGCACACCTCCGTGGATGGTGCCCGCCTGTACCGCTGCTCCGTGTACGTCACCGGTGACGCGCGAGACGGTGTTCGGATGGTGCGTTTCCTGGCTGTCGCCCTGCGCCTCGTCGCCTGTTCCCGTACTGCCGGAGCGCATCTACCAATTCCTCGATATTCTGCTCAATTGGGAAAATATGGTAATTAGCTCCAATCTAACCGCGGAATCCGGGCTGGAACTACAGGGCGCCACCCTCCTATGTTTCCACGAAATCGCAGCGTAAGACGCACTGGAATCGGCAGTCAGGAGATTATTACCTGTTAGTAAGGCCTGTGGTGCTCCGCACCGCAGCGTTGGGGCGCGGGTTCGGAGGCGCCGGGTGTGTCGCCCCCTCCGTTAGGATTTCCGGGGCCGGGAGGGTCGGCGCTTCGGCCAACAACGCGTGACAGGGAGCGGCATATGCGCGAGGAGCGGTGGACGGCCGTCACCGAGTCCGAGTTCGAGCACGAGCGCCGTGGCCTGGAGGCCATCCGGGGGAAGCTGCCGGACACCGGCCCGTGGCGGGCGTGGTCGAACTTCACCTTCACCGCCAACAGTGGGCACGTGCGCGAGGTCGACCTGCTGGTGGTGGCCCCCGGCGGGGTCCACATGGTGGAACTGAAGGAGTGGCACGGCCAGGTCACCTCGGAGAACGGCACCTGGGTGCAGACCACCCCGGGCGGCCGCCGGGTCGCGCACAGCAACCCTCTCCACCTGGTCACGAAGAAGGCCCGGGAACTGGCCGGGCTGCTGGGGAAGAACAACGCGGGGGTCTATGTCTCCTCGGCGGTGTGCTTCACTGACTCCTCCCTGCGGATGCGTCTTCCTCCCCAGGACCAGAACGGCGTCTACACGGTCGACGAGCTCGTGGACATGCTCCGCCAGCCCCCGGCCAACGAGAAACGACGGATCACCGAGGTCGAGGCCCGCGCGGTCACGAAGGCACTGAGCCAGATCGGTATCCGCCGCAGCGACTCCCAGTACAAGGTCGGCCCCTACCTGCTGGACCGCACCCCTCTGGACACCGGCCCCACGTGGGCCGACTACCAGGCCCGGCACACCGAACTCACCGAGACGGTCCGGGTCCGGATCTACCTGAGCGAACGCGGCGCGGACTCCTCGATACGCCAGTCGGTGGAGGCCGCCGCCCGCCGCGAGGCCGACGTGTTGGGCCGGTTCCACCATCCGGGGGTGGTGGAACTCAAGCAGTATCACCCGTCGGGCCATTCGGCCGGACCCGCGCTGATCTTCGACCACGACCCCGACACCCTGCGCCTGGACCACTACCTGGCCCACTACGGCGACAAGTTGGACATCCTCGGCCGGGTGGCCCTGGTGCGCCAGCTGGCCGAGACGGTGCGTTCGGCCCACTCCAGCCACATCCACCACCGCGCGCTGGCCGCCCGCTCGGTGCACGTTCTCCCACGCGCGCGGGCGAACCAGGGCGACACGGCCGGGGAGGACGCCGCCTGGCTCGCACCGCGCCTGCGGGTGTCGGACTGGCAGATCGCCCTGCACCGCAGCGACGGTACGGCCCGCGGCGGGCAGCGGTTGGCCTCCACCACGCTGTCGCCGGTCCACCTCGCCGACGACGCCGACCCCTACCTCGCCCCCGAGCTGACCGCGTCGCGCCCCGACCCGGTCGCTCTGGACGTGTACGGGCTGGGGGTGCTCACCTACTTCCTGGTCACCGGCACCGCCCCGGCATCCAGCCAGGCCGAGCTGCTGTCCCGCCTAGACGCGGGGGAGGGGTTGCGGCCCAGCGCCCTGGTGGACGGCCTGTCGGAGGACATCGACGACCTGGTGCAGGCCGCCACCGCCTACCAGCCGGAGCGGCGGTTGGCCACGGTGGACGAGTTCCTGGAGATGCTGGAGTTCGTCGAGGAAACCCTCACCGCCCCCGCCGACACCGTCACCGCGCAGGACAGCGAACCGGAGAAGGACCCGCTGGATGCCGTGGCGGGGGACGTGCTGGACGGGCGCTGGGAGGTGCGCCGCCGTCTGGGAACCGGCTCCACCAGCCGCGCCTTTCTGGTACGTGACCTGCACGCCGACGCGAACACGCGCGGTACCCGCGCCCTGGCCGTGTTCAAAGTGGCCCTGTCCGACAGCCGCGCCGAGCTGGTGTCCCGCGAAGCCGAGGTGCTGCGGGGACTGCGCGCCGCCCAGGGCATCATCCAGCTAGTCGAACCGGAGCCGCTCACCATCGGCGGGCGTACCGTACTGGCGCTGGAGTACGTCGGTGACGAGCGGGACGCCGCCCCGGAGGAGTCGTCCAGCACCAACCCCAGGCTGCGCCAGGAGACGGTGGCCCGCCAGCTCCGTGAGAGCGGGCGCCTCCAGGTGGACCAGTTGGAGGCCTATGGCGACAACCTGTTCGGCGCGATCGACTCCCTGGAAGGGGAGGGGGTGTGGCACCGCGACCTCAAAC
This sequence comes from Haloactinospora alba, assembly GCF_006717075.1. Classification (NCBI taxonomy): domain Bacteria; kingdom Bacillati; phylum Actinomycetota; class Actinomycetes; order Streptosporangiales; family Nocardiopsidaceae; genus Haloactinospora; species Haloactinospora alba. The sequence goes on along the minus strand of NZ_VFQC01000001.1, from coordinate 2,370,810 downwards.
CGGACAACGTCGCCATCCGGGTGCGCCCCAACCGCACCCGCGAACTGGTCCTGATCGACTTCTCCCTGGCGGGTTATCCCGCCCAGGACACCGAAGCGGGCACCGAGGGCTACCTCGACCCGTTCGTGGGGACCCTGACCCGGTCGGTGTACGACGCCCACGCCGAGCGTTACGCCCTGGCGGTCACGCTGCACGAGATGGCCTCGGGAGAACTTCCCACCTGGGGTGACGGTACGGTGGCTCCACCCCAGACCGACCCGGAAACGCGACCCTCCCCCATACTCGCCACGGAGGCGTTCGACCCCGCGGTGCGCGAAAAGCTGGTCGCTTTCTTCCATAAGGCGCTGCACCGGGACGCCACACAGCGGTTCAACGACCTCAAACCGATGCGGGACGCCTGGCGCAAAATCTTCCTGGACACGGAGCGGACAGTGACCTCCGGGAGGCGCGTTGCCCGCCACCCGGCGCCGGAGTCCGCCGAGGGGGGAGAGCAGGCCGCCTTAGGGCTCGCCGAGGCCGAGCCGATCTCCGCTGAACAGCAGCGCAACCAGGTGGCGGCCGAGGCTGACCGGGCCACCCACCTCTCGGCGGCGGGGCTGACCCCGGCCGCCCAGTCGTTCCTGTACGGGTTGGGCATCACCACGGTCGGTGAGCTGCTGGAGCACAGCAAGCGCCAACTGGTCAACGCCCGGGGCCTGGGCGCCAAAACCCGCAACGAGATCCAGCGCCGCCAGCGCGAGTGGGGCAAACGACTGAACCAGACCCCCGCCTCCCCGCTGACCGCCACGGGCCGCAACGCGGCCAAGCAGGAACTCGAGGAGGTCGGTACCGGGAAGTACAGCGCCGGGGAGTCAGCCGTCGCGGGCGAGCTCGCCACCAGTGAGGACGCCGAGGTCCTGCCGCGCGACGCCCTGCGTTCGGTCAGCCTGGACACCCTGGCCACGATCCTCGCCCCGGAGCTGCGCAAGAACGGGTCGAACCGCAACGAGGTGGAGATGGTGCGGCTGCTGCTGCGCCTGCCCGACGAGCGGGGCGAACTGCCCGGGATCGGCGTGTGGCCGAAACAAAAGGACGTGGCCGACGCGCTGGAACTCAGCCCCGGACGTATCCCGCAGTTGTTGAAACCCCAGCGCACCCGGTGGTACAAACACTCGGCGGTGCGGGAGCTGCGCGCGGAGATCCTGGAGCTGCTGACCGGGTTGGGCCGGGTGGCCTCCGCCGCCGAGCTCGCCGACGCGCTCGCGGTGCGGCGCGGCACCCGGCTGCACAAGCGCCACCAGCGCCGGGCACTCGCCCTGGCCGCGGTGCGGGCCGTGGTGGAGGTGGAGCAGCTCACTCCGGCCGACAGCGCCTTCCGCCATTCCGCCAACCGGGAGGCCGTGGACGAGGCGATGGGGGCGGGACTGCTGGCCCTGGAGGTCGGCGAGGACGACGCCCCCGACACCCCCTCGGCCCCGGGGCTGCTCGACTACGCCCAACGCCTGGGCCGGGCGGCCGACCGGCTCGCCCAGCTCGACACCCTGCCCACCGCCACCACCGTGCTGGGCGAACTGGGAGCGGTCGCCCCGCCACCGGGGGCGGTGGAGTGGGACGAGCGCCGCATGGTCGAGGTGGCCGCGGCGGCCTCCCGCAACGCGGCCGCCACCCCGCGTCTGGAAATCTACCCGCGGGACCTGCCGCTGGTGCGGGCGTTGCGGCTCACCCAGGCGGGCCTGGTCAGGCACACCCCCCATATTCCCCGCGAGTACCGGCCCGGCCTGACCGCCGAGGAGGTGCACGACCGGGTGCGGGCCCGCTTCCCGGAACTGACCGACGACCGGGGTGACTCGGTCCTGCCCACCGGGGGCCCGCTCACCTCGGCGCTGCGCCAGGCCGGGTTCGACCTCACCCTGGCCACCCGCCAGGACACCGGCACGCTGCGCTACCTGCCCGCGCACGAGGAGTCCGACTCCACCTCCCAGTCCAGACAGGGCCGGCGGCACAGTACCCACGACGGTGCGCACACCCGCCACGCCGACGACCCGCGGATCGCGGCGGCGGTCCGGGCGGAGGAGCGGCTGGCCACCTCGGCGCGGCGGGACGGGTTCCGGGCGCTGACCGTGCGGATGGGGGTGAGCGACCAGGCGGTGATCGAACTGGCCGGGCCCGAAAGCAGGTTCGACGCCGAACAGGTGTCGGTCACCGCGCTGTTCCTGGCGACCATGCGCGAGCTGGTGCAACCGGGAACCAAACCCACCTGGGATACCATTCTGCGGGCGGACGCTGCCGAACCCGGAACGAAGGGGGCGGTGAAGCTCGCCGAGTACACCCGCACCGCCTGGGGGCGGGTGGAGCCGCAGTTGCACGCCCGGTTGGACGCGGCGACGGGCACGGGGCCGGTGCTGCTGACCGAGGCCGCCGTGTTCGCCCGCTACGACGCCATGGGGGTGCTGGGCCGGCTGGCCGAGACAGCCCGGCGGGGCGGGCGCGGCCTGTGGCTGCTGTGCCCGCAGAGCGACCCCAAGCGTGAACCGCGCCTGGGCACGGTCGCCGTGCCGTACCAGGAGGGCCTGGGCGAGTGGATCCAGCTCGTGGAGGCGTGGGTGGACAACACCCACCGGTCCGGTGCGCAGCGCTGAACGACACGAATCTGAGCAGCACACCAACGGCGGGGAGAAGAGGACCGCATGATCGACCGCGCGGCATTGCTGGACGACCTGAAGCGCCAAGTGCGGGCGGCGGAGACCGACCTGGCCGCGCAGGTGAAAGCAGTTCCCGAGGTGGCGGAGCGGCTGGACAACGAGTACAAGCGCGCCCACAAGCTGGGCCGCACCGCCGCCACGCCGAACAGCTGGCTGGACGAGCGGGTCACCCAGGTCGCGGTGGCGTGGGTGCTGGGCACGGTGTTCGTCCGGTTCGCCGAGGATAACCACCTGATCAGTGAGCCCTACCTCACCGGCCCCGACATCGAGCGCCACGACCTGGCGCGGGACCGCTACGCGGCCTACGTGGACAGCGACCCCGATCCCACCTACCGCGGCTGGCTGCTGCGGGCGTTCACGGATCTCGGCGCGGGAGACGTTGGCGACCTGCTGTTCCACCGGCAACGCAACCCGCTGTTCCAGATCCCGCTGTCCCACGACGGCGCCCGCGCCCTGGTGGAGTTCTGGCGCGAGCGGGACGAGGACGGCACACTCACGCACGACTTCACCGACCCGCTGAGCGAAGACGGTACACAGGGCTGGGACACCCGGTTCCTGGGCGACCTGTACCAGGACCTGTCGGAGAACGCGCGAAGCACGTACGCGCTGCTGCAGACCCCGGAGTTCGTCGAGGAGTTCATCCTCAAGCGGACGATGGACCCGGCGGTGCGGGAGTTCGGCTACGAACAGCTGCGGATGATCGACCCGACCTGTGGGTCGGGGCACTTCGTGCTGAGCGCGTTCCAGAAACTGCTGAAGCTGTGGGCTCAGCGCCAGCCCACACGTGAGGTGCACGAGCGGGTGCGGGCGGCGCTGAACTCGGTGCACGGGGTGGACGTCAACCCGTTCGCGGTGGGGATCGCCCGGTTCCGGTTGCTGGTGGCGGCGATGGCGGCGGCCAACGTCCGGACCTTCGCCGAGGCGGGCAACTACGAGTGGCCGATCCACCTGGCGGTGGGAGACTCCCTGATCAAGGCCCGGCAGCTGGAATTCGGAATCCAGGAGGCGAATGAACAGGGCGAGTTGGAACTCGTCACCGACCAGAAGGACGAGCTAGCCGAGTTCTCGTATGCCACTGAGGACGTGCACGAGCACAAGGGCATCCTGGAACCGGGCCGCTACCACGTGGTGGTGGGAAACCCGCCGTATATTCAGGTCGCGGACAAGAGTCTTCGTAAGCTGTACCGGGAACTGTATAGTTCCTGTTCAGGGCTCTATGTTCTAGCAGTCCCCTTTGCGCAACGCTTTTTCGAGCTGGCCAAGTGGGGCGACGCCGAGGGGAACGGGCACGGCCGGGTCGGCCAGATCACCGCGAACTCCTTCATGAAGCGCGAGTTCGGCACTAAACTCATCGAGGAGTACTTCGCCCACAAGGTGGAGCTGACCGAGGTGATCGATACCTCGGGCGCCTACATCCCCGGTCATGGGACACCAACGGTGATTCTGGTCGGCATTCCGCGGGGAGGGAAGAAGCGGTCACCGACGATCCGGACCGTGCGAAGTGTCCAGGGCGAACCCGAGGCGCCGGAGAATCCAGAGGACGGGCTGGTCTGGAACGCCATCGAGAACCAGATCGACGATCCAGGGTCCGTAAGCAAGTGGATCTCCGTGGATGACTTGGAACGCGAGCGCTACTTTAGTACTCAGCCTTGGATGTTAATCGATGGCGGCCTTGAATTGAATGAAATAGTAGAATCCTCTGCTGCAAGTAGATTGAATTCCAAATCAGTCAGAATCGGTTTTGTTGGTATGACGCATGCTGACGAAATAATGATTCGTCCGACGGGGGCGTGGCCTCGCTATTCAAAAAACTTTGTTCTTCCTGTTTTTGCGGGCGATGAAGTGCGTGATTGGGGAGCATGGACTGAAAACTCATCTTTCTTTCCTTATGGCGACGATGGGTTTCTTTGTTCTGTTCCTATGAAGATTCAAAATTCTATGATTCTCTGGCCTTATCGTACGAATCTCGGAAACCGTTCTACGTTTGGTGATAAGACATACTTTGCTCGTGGTCGCCCTTGGTATGAATGGCATCAGCTTCCCAAGGATCAAGGAGCAAGTAGTTGGTCCATCACGTTTGCGTTTGTGGCTACGCATAACCAGTTTGTTCTGGACCGGGGTGGGAAGGTGTTCAAGCAGTCCGCTCCGGTTATCAAGTTGCGGGAGGGGGCGAGCGAGGAGGAGCATCTGCAGCTGCTTGGGCTGCTCAACAGTTCTACGGCCTGTTTCTGGCTCAAGATGGTGAGCTACCCAAAGGGTGGAGATCCTGTTGGTGGGGATGGGGCACGGGTAAGCGAACATCCTTGGTCCGATCGCTATGAATTCACCGGAACAAAAATAGAAAAGTTCCCCCTCCCCTCCACCTACCCCACTACCCTCGCCACCGAACTGGATTCCCACGCTCAGCAGCTCGCCTCGGCCACTCCCTCTGCCGTCGCCGAGTCCGGCACTCCCACCGCTCCCGCCCTCCACGAGGCGCGGGCCAACTGGGAGGCCATGCGGGCCTGGATGATCGCTCTCCAGGAGGAGTTGGACTGGCAGGTCTACGCCATCTACAACCTGCACGATGAGGACCTGCGCGTCTCGAACCCCGAGGACATTCCGAAACTCGCCCTGGGGGAGCGGGCGTTCGAGATCGTGCTTGCCCGTCAGGTCGAGGCGGGGGAAGCCTCGGGGGAGTGGTTCACTCGGCACGGGTCCACCCCCATCACCGAGATCCCGTCCCACTGGTCGGAGTCGTACCGGCAGGTGGTCCAGAAGCGGATCGAGGCCATCGAGTCCTCCCGTGCCATCGGAATGGTGGAGCGGCCGGAGTACAAGCGCCGCTGGAACACCGAGAGCTGGGAGGCTATGCAGGAGAAGGCGCTGCGGTCCTGGTTGCTGGACCGGATGGAGAACCGCGCGTACTGGTACGACGAGAACGACCTGCCGTCCCTGGTCAGCCTGTCCCGGCTCACCGACATGCTCTCCCGGGATGGGGACTTCGTTGCGGTCGCCGGGATTTACGCTCCCCGTACCGAGTTGGCGGACGTGGTCGCCGCGCTGATCACCGAGGAGCACGTCCCGTTCCTGCCCGCCCTGCGCTACAAGTCCACTGGCATGAAGAAACGCGCCGACTGGGAACACGTGTGGGACTTGCAGCGCCAGGAGGACGCCGCCGAAGACGAGCCCGAGAAACGAAAGATCCGGGACTCCATCCCGGTCCCGCCCAAGTACACCTCGGCGGACTTCCTGCGCTCCTCCTACTGGAAGGCGCGCGGAAAGCTGGACGTGCCCAAGGAGCGGTTCATCTCGTACGGCTCCACCACCACTGCCACCCCGGAGCTGTACGGCTGGGCGGGTTGGGACCACCGGGAGCAGGCCCAGGCGCTGGCGACCTACTTCACTAACCAGGCCCTGTCCACCGAGGAGATCACCCCGTTCCTCGCCGGACTGTTGGAGCTCCAGCCGTGGCTGGAGCAGTGGCACAACGAGTTCGACATCACCTACAGCGGCACCCCCGCCGGGTTCTTCGCCAATTACCGGCAACAGATCCAGGGTGAGCACGGTCTGACCGACGACGAGCTGCGGGCATGGCGCCCCGCCAGGGCCGCTCGCGGCCGGCGTACCGCGAAGAGGTAGCGGCCACTGGCGTACTTGGCGGGGGTGGGCGTTCCTAGCCGATTGTGAGGGCAGCGTGCCGGTGGCGGGGGAGGACGGCATTGGTGGCGGGGTCCTCGCCGTCGGGTTCTCCTGGGTCGGTGTCCCACTCGGTGGTGTGTTCGGCCAGGAGTAGACCGTACTTGGTGGTCAGGCGGGTGTGGTAGGCGCGGGCGGTGGCCGGGTCGGGGTGCATGATCAGGGTGTGGATGGCGTCCTCGTCGCGCAGCAGCGCGAAGTGGCCTTCGGCGCGTTCGGCGCAGGACAGCATGGCCCAGGCCAGGTGCTCGGCCTCCTCAGCGCGGGGCTCGGCTGTCAGGAAGCGTTCGATGAGGTCGGTGATCGGCATGACCGGTGCCAGGCGGCCGGTGTAGCCCAGACGGTCGGTGCCGATGCTGATGGTGGCCATAAGGGGAACCTCCCAAAGATCCAGTGCATTGAGGCGGTCACGGTGTGCGGTCGTTGCCTCCCTTGCTACTCTGGACCCAGTAATTGTTGATTGCAATAGTTACTGCAATATTGCAGCAACTATTTTCCCGTACATATGAGCTAGTCACCCTCAGCCGTGAGAAAGCGAGTGACGATGGCGAACGCCGAACCCTCAGCGCGAAGGCGCAGGCTGGCTATGGAGCTGCGCCGATTGCGGGAACGCACGCTCAAGACCGGGGATGAGGTCGCAGATGAGCTGGGCTGGTCAACATCCAAGGTCAGCCGTATCGAAAACGCCCGGCTCGGTATCTCGACCAAGGACCTCAAAGCGTTGCTCGATGTGCTCAACGTAGATGAGGAGCACCAAAGCGACCTGCTAGATATCGGCAGGGAAACTCGAAAGAAGGGATGGTGGGATGGCTATGCGGACTCCATCCTCACCGAGTACGCCAACTACATCAGTCTGGAGGCCGCAGCTGCCTCCCTGCGCTGCTATGACGCTCTGCTTATCAACGGGCTTCTCCAAACTGCCGATTATGCCCGCGAAGCTATCCGCGCGGCTCTGATGGAGTTCGCACCACCCAGTGAAGTCGATCGCCGTGTGGAAGTGCGCCAGACCAGACAGCAACGGCTGACCAACGAAGAACCCATGCGCTTTTGGACAGTGCTCGATGAGTCCGCTCTCCGCCGCAACGTCGGCGGCCCCGCCGTGCTATGCGAACAGTACGAACACTTGCTGAACCTCGGTTCACTACACAACGTCACCATCCAAGTACTGCCTACCGAACGAGGTGCACATCCGGCCACCGCAGGTACTTTCGCGCTGATGGAGTTCACCCAGCATCATGGATCAGACGTGGTCTACATCGAGACAATGACCAGTAGCCTCTACGTTGAGGACGAACGCTCGGTTTACCGCTATGGAGTTGCCTTCAAGCAACTACTCTCCCAAGCCCTCAGTCCCGAAGAGTCGGCCGGCTTCATCGCCCGTCTGCGGGACGAGACCCGAAGCTGAACAAGGATCAACCCATGACCCTCCTCCCTCACAAAGAAGATGCAGTGTGGCGCAAGTCCAGCTACAGCGGAGAAGGCGCTAATTGTGTCGAGGCCGCCGCCACCGCGGGTTCCGCTGGTCAGACTGATTTCCTGCTACGCGACTCCCAGCACCCGCACGTTTCGTGGTTGGCCTGTTCCCGCGTGGAATGGCATGCCTTCGTCACCGGCATCAAAAGGGGTGCGTTCGACCGGTAGTCGGCCGCGGCGGGCGCCGCGCTCGCCGCTTCTGATGTCTGGTGCCGTAGTTCCCGGCTCAGGCCCTGGAGTTCTCGCGGTTCATATCCATCCGGGCCTGATGATGGCCCTCGAGGTTGGCGCTGTTTCCACGTTCGGCGGTCAAGCGTGGAGCCAGTACCAAACTCGATGCGTGCGCCGGGGTCTGTGCGGGGTGCGTAGGCGGGTGTGTATGCCCGGAGGCCATGCTCAAGCCGTTCGATTCCCGGAATTCGTACGTTCTTGGACCAAGCGCGAGAACTCCAGGGCCTGGGGTCCCGAATGGGGGCGTTGAGTCGTGCCCCCGAGGTGCGTTCCTCATGCCAGTTGGGCCAGTTCTGCTTCTATCTCCTCAGCTCGGGAGTCGTCGACTGAGCGCAGCAGGTCGAGGGCGGTGCCGAGGTGGTTGCGGGCCTGGTCGGTCTCGCCCAAAACGCGATGGGTTCGCCCGAGGCCGATGCGGGTGATGGCTTCGGTGTCGATGTCGGCCAGGTCGATGAAGACGGGTAGTGCTGTCTGATACTCGGCGATGGCCGCGCGGTGCTGGTTCGCGGAGGTGAGGGCGTCGGCGCGGTAGCACCGTGCCCAGGCCGCTGACCAGGTGTCGGCGATGTCGGTGAAGATGGTCAACGCTGTGCCGCAATGCTCCAGCGCCGTGTCGTGATGACCGAGGCTTTGTTCGTAGGCGGCCAGGCTCAGCAGGGCCATACCCTCTCCGCGCTTGTCCTCGGCCCGGCGGAAGGCGTCAATGGCGTGCCGGATGAGGGTGGGAGCCTCGCTGTCCCGATTCCGCTGCCAGCGGAGATTGCCGAGTTGGTACAGAGCGAACCCCTCGGTCCAGCCGTCACCGACCTCCCTAGCCGCCTCCAGCGCTGAAACGTAGGTCTCCAAAGCTTGTTCGATTTCGTCAAGCATCCATTGGGCGTCTGCGAGTCCGATTAGGGTACGAGCTTGGCCCTTCCTGTCATCGAGCGAGCGCGCCGCGCCGAGCCCGATCGCGTGGATATCGAGATCCTCGTGCCGGTGCTGATGTAGCTCGAAGAAGACGCCGAGGGTCACAGGCAGTTTCCACGCCAGCTCGTACAGCTCGTGGTCGACCGCCGCGCGCAGGGTGCTGATCAGCGTGGGGCGTTCCTGTTCGAACCACGCGAGCGCGGCGTGTGCGGTGTCGAAGGTCAGTAGTTCCCCCGATGGTTGGCCCTCGGGGTCAGGAACGGGGCGGAAGTTCGGCATCACCGCCAGCACTGCGTTGCGGGCGCTGGCCAGGTACCAGCGGGCGAGCTTGTCGATGACCTCGGTCTGGCTCTCAACGGGCTCCTCGGCGTGGAAGCGTTCGGCCGCATACATCCGCAGCAGGTCGTGTAGCCGGTAGCGTTCGCGACCGAGACGTTGCAGTAGGTGTGTTCCGGCGAGCTGGTCCAGCAGAGCGCGGGTTCGTTTCACGGGCATGCCCGCTGCGGCGGCGCAGGATGCTGCGTCCAGCTCGATTCCCGGGTGCACGCCGAGAACGCGGAACATTCGCGCGGCATCGGAAGGCAGGGCGGTGTAGGAGGAGTCGAACACGGCTCGGACGTCACTCAGTTCGTCGTCCGTGATGCCCAGCGTGTCGAGCCGTTCGTTCTCGGCGTCCAGCTCGGCCGCGATGTCGGCAAGCGGGGCATCGGGACGGTCGAGGAGGCGTTCGGTGAGGATGCGTAGCGCCAGCGGGAGGTGGGCGCAGTGTGCGACGAGGGCGCGGGCCATGTCGGGTTCGGCGTTGAGGCGTTGTTGGCCCAGGTGGGTGCGCAGCAGGCTGAGTGATTCCTCGGTGGTGAGGGTGTCCAGGGACATGCGTTGCGCGCCCTCGCGTGCCACGAGTCCGCTTAAGGTGCTGCGGCTGGTGACCAGCACCAGGCAGGTTGGCGAAGCGGGTAACAGTGGACGCACCTGCTCGGGTGACACGGCGTCGTCGATGAGGATGAGCATGTGCTTGCCGTCGAGGCGGGACCGGTAGAGAGCGGACCTGCCGTCGAGGTCATCGGGAATCCGCTCGGAGGGAACCTCCAGGGTCCGCAGTAGCGAGTCGAGTGCGGTGGAAGCGTCCAACCGCGGGCCGGGTCCGTGGCCGCGCATGTTGACGTACAGGTCCCCGTCGACGTATCGGTAGCGCATCCGGTGCGCCCAGTGCAGTGCCAGCGTGGTCTTGCCCACGCCTGGTGATCCGCCGATAGCGGAGATGACCACAGCGCCGCTGGTGCGCCCGGTCGTGTCGTCTTTGGCTGGCACCAGCGTATCCAGCTGGGAAAGCTCGACGGTGCGGTTAACGAACCCCGAGACGGCCATGGGAAGCTGCCGAGGAATGGTCACATCCCCGGCCGAGGACGCCGTCACGTTTACATCGCCGTGGATAGCGCCAGCCTGCACGACGGTGTCCGGATCACCTTGAGTGTAGTTGTGGGGGTTTCCCCGGTAGGGGGACGTATCCACGCGCTCTTCGTCGCTGGTCATGTCCGCGTGTCAGCGGGGGTGCATGTAGGTGTCGAACCTGGTCTCGTATTCGACGAAGGGGATCGATCGCTGCATCGCGTGGTCTCGCCACGTGTTCGCTGCCACGATCCATTCCGGGTCATCGACGAGTTCGGTGCTTACTAGTGAACTGTCCTCGGCGAAGTTCATCCACAGCAGTTGGCGCGAGTCGAACAGCCAGAAGTCCAGGTGCGGCAGCCCGTCGGGCCAGTCACCTTCGGTGACGGGTAGGATGCGGACATCCTCACCAGAAGCAATGCTACGGCGGTATCCCCATGCGCATTCGAAGCGCACATAGTCGGTCAGCGGTTCGGTGACCACATGGACCCGCTCGTAGCGTCGTCCCGCAGCGATTCCGGCTTCGACCTCAGCATCCCAGTCTGTTACGCCAACGCTAGCCGGGATACCTTGTTGCTCCTCGGAAATGAAGTTCTGAAAATGTTCCGATTCATATTCGGAACCGTATGTCTGGAGCGTCTCCAGCCGAAATGCCGTGAATCGGAAGTCAACGAACAGTTGTTCAACCTCGTCCCAGCCGATGGGGCGACCGTTGGGAATACCGGTCACGACACTCCGTTTCTTTTGTACTTCTCGACCGCGCGAAGAATGATTTCCGGGCTGATTCGGACGGCTGTCTCGCTGGGAAGGGGATCCTGCAAGGCAGAGGTGTCGTCGCCGGTCACCTCGGCTCCCTGGATGACGAGTTCGCCCGTGTCGGCAATGTAGACTGAAGGGCACGCCTTTGACTTCGAGTCTCGATCTTTGTCGAGCAGCGTGAGTCTCACGTTTCTCCTGTTCAACGAACAGTGGAGGCCTATGTTGACTCACGGTAGCACGCGGAAGTTCCTCATCCCAGGGAATGGGTGGTTTCGGCTACTCCGGAATGTAGTGTTCTCTGAGTTCGGAAACGATGTCGTCTTCGTTGTCCCGCGAAGCGCGGACCAGGCGTTTCAGGTCGGCGGCGAAGAGCACGTCCCGCACGCCTGCCGAAGGTTGCTCAGTTGTGCCGTGTTCCGGGTGCTCGCCAGCCGTCATACAGCCCGCTCCTCCGCAAGAGTGACGGTGTGCCTTATCGCCGTTGTGCCGTCAGCCACACCGCTCCCATTCCTTGGGCGTCTTGGACGGAGGGGATCCGCCGCGCCCTCGCGTCGTCCTACCATTGTTCCTGTCGCTTGTCCGCCTCCAAACCCCGTTGGTGCGTGGCGCGACAGCCCGAACCACGCGGAAACAACCCGGGCCGACCCCAAGGAGAGCGAGAGTCCCCCATGGCACAGCGCCCCCTTCTCCGGGACGTCATCGACATCAAGGAGTCCATCTCCACCTCGGACTTCGTGCTCAGCCTGGCCGATGCGGTCACCTCCGGAGGCGTCGAGAACGCGCTGGCCGACTATGTGGTCACCGAGCGGCTCCTGGAGAACTTCGATGAGGCGCTCGGCCTGATCAAGTCCGCCGTGGACGGACACACCTCCAAAGCGGCCTACCTGCACGGTTCGTTCGGTTCCGGTAAGTCGCACTTCATGGCGGTGCTGTACGCGCTGCTGTCCCGCAACCAGACAGCGCGGGCCCGCGGCGACTTCGACCCGGTGCTCACCAAACACGAATGGCTGGACACCGAGAACCGCAACTTCCTGATGGTGCCGTACCACATGATCGGCGCCAAATCCATGGAGCAGCGGGTGCTGGGCGGCTACGTCAACCACATCACCACGCTGCACCCCGAGGCGCCGCTCCCGCGGGTGTACCGCACCGACAATCTGTTCGAGGACATCCACGCCATGCGCGAACGGCTCGGCGACGACGCCCTCATCGCCGGCCTCGGCGGCGCGGATGCGGCCGACGAGTGGGGCGAGTCGTTCGCCTGGACCCCCGCGCTGCTGGACACCGCCCTCAACGCGCCCGAAGCGCACGAGGACGAGAAGCTGGACGAGGTCCACCCCACAACCCCGGTCGAGCTGCGGGCCCAGCTCGTCCAGGACGCCACCACCCACCTGCTGCGCGGGTTCACCCGCAACGCCGCCGAGAACGCCGACGGGTTCGTCTCCCTGGACGCCGGGCTGTCGGTGATCGCCGAACACGCCAGGTCGCTGGGCTACGACGGGCTGGTCCTGTTTCTGGACGAGCTGGTGCTGTGGTTGGCCACCCTCATCCACGACCAGCAGTTCGTGGCCCGCGAGGCCAGCAAGATCACCAACTTCGTGGAAAGCGGCGACGCCCGCCGCGCCATCCCTGTCATCTCCTTCATCGCCCGCCAGCGCGACCTGCGGGAACTCGTCGGTGAGGAGATGTCCGGCGCGGTCGAGACCTCCATCCAGGACTCCCTCAACCTCGCCTCGGGCCGGTTCGACAAGATCACCCTGGAGGATCGCAACCTCCCCCAGGTCGCCCAAGCCCGTCTGCTGCAACCCAAGGACACCGAGGCCGCCGCCCAGATCGGCGCGGCCTTCGAACAGACCAAGAAACTCGGCCCGCAGGTGTGGGACACCCTGCTGGGTTCGGACCAGGGCACCACCGGCGCCGACGAGGAGTCCTTCCGGCGGACCTACCCCTTCTCGCCCGCCTTCATGGACACCCTGGTACACATCTCCTCGGCACTGCAGCGCTCCCGCACTGGGCTGAAACTGATGGGCCAACTCCTCGCCGACCGCCGCGACGACCTGCGCCTGGGCGACCTGATACCCGTCGGCGACCTGTACCCGGTGATCGCCCAGGGCGGCGACAGACCGTTCACGGACCACCTCAAAGTGGTCTTTGACGCTGCCGACAAGCTGTACAACACCAAACTGCGGCCCTACCTGCTGGGCGCCCACAGCCTCACCGAGGAGGACGTCGAACAGTACCAGCACCGGCCCGACAGCATCACCGACACCGGGCTCGCCCAGCGCTGCCAAGTCTTCCTCGGCGACAACCGGCTGATGTGCACCCTGCTGCTGTCCGCCCTGGCACCCAGCGTGCCCGCCCTCAACGACCTGACGATCCGCCGGCTCGGGGCGCTCAACCACGGTTCGGTCACCGCGCCGATCCCCGGTGCCGAAGTCGGCATCATCAAAAGCAAAGTCGCCGAGTGGGCCACCCGGTTCCCCGAGATCAAGGAGACCGGCACCGAGGCGAACCCGGGAGTGCGGCTGGAACTGTCCGGCATCGACGTGGACTCGGTGGTGCAGAACGCCGCTGTCAACGACAACGCCGGCAACCGGATCGCGCTGGCCAAACGCCTCCTCGCCGAAGAGCTGGACGTTCGCCGCCTCGATGGGCGGCTGGGCGCCGATGAGCTGACCATGGTGTGGCGCGGTTCCACCCGCACCGCCGAGGTGCTCTTCGGCAACATCGCCGACAACGACGAGCTGCCCGACCACGATATGCAGCCCCAGATGCCCGACCAGTGGCGCGTCATCGTCGACCTGCCCTTCGACGAGGGCGAGTTCGGTCCCGTCGACGACCTCAACCGCATGCGCACACTGCGGGAACGCCAGGGGGAACCCGCCCGCACCGCCGCCTGGATCCCCACCCATCTCTCCGCGCAGCGCATGGCCGAGTTCCGCAGGCTCGTCATCATCGACAAGGCGCTGGCCGACGACCACCGGTTCACTACCCAGTACGCCGCCCACCTCAACCCCGACGACCGGGACCGCGCCAACGGGATGCTACAGACCCAGCGCGAGTCGCTGACCAAACAGGTCAAGGCCGCGTTCAAACAGGCCTACGGGCTGGCGGACAAGAAGGACGCCGACGTCGAGCTGGGCTTCGACGAACACGTCGTGTCGCTGCCCGGCGTCGACGAGTTGAAAATCTCCATCGGCCAGTCCATGCGCGAGGGGATCCGCCACATCACCGGCACCCTGCTGGCCCACCAGTTCCCCGACCACCCCGACCTCGACCCCGACGGCACCGGGACCGCGGTCAAACCCGCCGACGCCCGCACCGTGTTCACCAACGTGCGCCAGGCCGCCGAGGAACGCGACCGGCGCGTGGAGATCCCCGCCAAGGAGCGCGCGCTCATGCGGCGGATCGCCGAACCGTTGGGAATCGGCCAGCAGAAGGAGGCCTACTTCGAACTGTCCGACCGGTGGGCCGACCACTTCCGCACCCAGGCCCGAACCGAGGGCATCACCGGCGACCTGCCCCTGGCCCGCCTCACCGACTGGACCGACCTGCCCCGGCCGCGCGGGCTGGAACCCACCCTGGCCACCCTGGTCGTGGCCTCCTTCGCCGAGATGGACGACCGGGTGTGGGTGCGCGGCGGGGCGCCGCTGGACCCCGCCCCCGAACTGGCACAGATCAAACCCGGCGACGCGCTGCGCAGCCAACCCCTGCCCAGTGAGGACGACTGGGAGCGGGCCCGCCACCGGTTCGAGGCCATACTCGGCACCAAGGCGCCCACGCTGCGGCGCGGCCGGATGGTCACCCACTTCGCCCGACAGATCACCGAAGCCGCCCGCCAGTATCGGGAACCCGCGGCCGAGCTGGTGCGGCGACTGGAACAGCACGCCGAGTTCCTCGCCTTGGACGACACTGACGAGGCGGGCCGCCTGGTGCTGGCCCGGCGCTGCCGGGAACTGTTGGCCACCCTGGAGGAGGGCGGGCAGGGCGCCGCCGGCAGCACCGGGGCGAGGAAAACCATCGAGGCCCTGGCCCGGTTCGACCTCGGCCAGGTCAACGCCGACCGGTACGGGACCTCCATCAAACAGGCGCAGCAGGTGGCCCATGCGCTGGCCGTAGCCTCCTGGGACACCCTGGAGCTGGCCCAGGGCCAAGGCGCTGAGGGCCGGGAGCTGCTGGAGTCGCTGCGGGGCGCGGCGCGGGCCGACCAGCGCACCGTCGACCTCGCGGCGAAACTCGACGAGACCCGCGGTGCCGTGACCCAACTGATCAAACGCACCCAGGACGGGAAAACCGTCCAACCCGACCCGCCCCCACCCGTGCCAACCCCCGACACGGTGGACCTGGACACCGACTCCACCACCCCACGCGTCACCGCGACGGACACCAACGACCCCGAACCCGGCACGAGGACCGTACGCCGCTCCGGCGAGTCCCGCACCACAGCGAACCAGGCCGCCCAGAAACTCAGCGAGGAACTGACCGAGCTCGCCAAGCGGGAACCCGACACCACCATCAAGATCACCTGGCAGGTCGTGGAGTAGTGAATACCCCAACCACCACGAGCGCGGTGCGGCTGACCACCGCCGCCCTCACCCAGTACCTGGCTACCCACTCCTCGCTACGTAACTCCCAGACGGGCGGGGACCGGCGGCGCGTGGTGCTGCTGCGCTGCGCCCCACAGTGGGACGGGCCCGCCGAGGTGGCGCTGGAGGAGGAGCACCACGCCCGGGTCGCCGTAGCGCCCTCCCCACTGGCCGTGCACGAACTGGTGCTGGACCACCTGGACGGCGACACCGACAACCCCCGGGTGCTGGTCGTGCTCACCGACCGCGAGCAGCCCGAACTCGACCCCGCCATCCTCGCCCGGGTGTACAAACAGCGCATCGACACCGTCAGCAACTGGGACCTTATCCAGGAGGCGTTCGGCGCGACAGACGTGGACTCGCGGCTCAAACAGGAAAACTGGGCCGCCGAGGCGCTACTGGAAGCCACCCCGCCCGGCGGGTGGCCACGCCTGCCCGGCGGGACCCTATCCCGCCGGGCAGGCCTTACGGCGCTGGCCCTGCGACGGCTACGCCTCGGCCGTTACGCAGAACACCCCACCACACGCGGCTTGGACAGCGACAGCCTCGACCCGCACACCCTGCTGCGGTGGTCACTAACCCCCGGCGGGCCCGAACAGCTACTGGGCCTGCGGGAAACCGAACGCCACGGCCTGGCGCAGTTCCTCGCCGAAACCGAACAAGCCGGCCCCACCGGGGAGATCCTGGCTGCGCTCACCGAGAACGGCCACGGCGCCGACGCGGTCCCGTTCGGGCTGGTGTGCGCGGCACTGTGGGACCACGACGCGCCGGACGTCGCCACCTACCGGGCATGCGGACGCGCCGAACAGTGGCTCGGCCCCACCCCACCCGCCACCGGCGAAGCCCTGGACGAACGGTTGGCCGTGTTCGGGCGCTCCTGCGCAGAGTACGTGCGCGTTCTGCTGCAGACTAGCCACAGCGACGGGGAGACGGCGCGCGAAGCCCGTCGCACCACCGAACCGGTGCTGCAACGGGCGAGCCAGTTGGTGCGCCAGTTCGGCGCCGGCACCGCGGCCGCCACCAGCCCCATCCTGCGCGAGGGGCTCGACGCGCGGTTCACCGCCACCGGCCACGCCCTCGCCGACGGTTCCCCGAACGCGGTTGCCCAGGCCGTGGCCGAGCTGGGTAAGCACTGGTTGGCCACCGAACCGGACGTGCGAGTGCGTGTCGAACGGGCACGGATGGGCCAGCGGCTCACCCAATGGTTGACCACCGCACCAGCGGCCGGTTCCGACACGGTGGCCGCCGCGGTGCAGCGCCACATCGGCGACACCGGCTGGGTCGACCGGGCCCTGGACCACATCCAGGCCGGCGGCGACCCCGACCCGCAGCTGAAAGCCGCCTACGACACGCTGGGCGCGCGGGTGCGCGAGACACGGCGCGGCATCGACCGGTCCTTCGCCACCACCCTGGCCACCTGGACCACCGCCGGAACCGGGCCCGGGTCGATGCTGACCGTGGAGAGCTTCCTGAGCCGGGTCGCCGCGCCCGTGGCGGCCACCAAACGACGCGTCCTGCTGCTGCTCCTGGACGGGATGAGCGCGGCCATCGCCACCGAGCTGGCCGAGGAGCTGCGCTACCACTGGGCCGAGTACGACCCGCTGCCCGAGAACACCGAATCCCCACCGCGGCGGCGCGGTATGGCCGCCGCCCTGCCCACCCTGACCGCGGTGTCCCGCACCTCCCTGTTCGCCGGCGAGCTCACCCGCGGCACCCAGGACGACGAGAGGCGGTTGTTCTCCCAGCACCGGTTTCGGCGCCAGCTCCAGGCGTCGGTGTTCCACAAGGACGAGCTGCGTGGTCAGAGCCCTGGCGATACGTTCGGCCCCGGGCTGAGTGACGCCCTCGCCGAGGAGCACACCCACGTCGCGGTCGTGCTGAACACCATCGACGACCGGCTCGCCAAAGAGCAGAAACTCGGCGACGGTGCGTGGCACCCCGACGAGATCGGCAAACTCCGCGAACTGTTGCGCGAGGCCGCCACCCAGGGCATGGCCGTGCTTATCACCAGCGACCACGGCCACGTCGTGGACCGCTACGGCACCAAGGTCGACACCGCCGGTGCCGCCTCCGCCCGCCACCGGGAACCCGCCCCAGGCCAGGGAGCACCCGCCGACAGCGAGGTCGCCCTGTCCGGGCCGCGTGTGGTCGCTCCCGAGTCCGGCGGCGAGGTCGTCGCCCTGTGGGACGCCGACTCCCGTTACACCACTCAAAAGGCCGGCTACCACGGCGGTGCCTCACTCGCCGAGGTCGCCATTCCCGTGCTGGCGTTCCTGCCGTTCGGGGCGAACCCTCCCAGCGGGTGGCGCGAGTTGGGCGACCAGCGCCCCAGCTGGTGGCTCCTGGAACCAGAGGCGTCGGTCGAGGTGTCGGCCCCGGCCGTTCCTGAGGCCACGCCCGCACCCCGGTCAACGCGGACCCCCACGAGGAGGGTCGAGCCCGACCGGGAGCACGACGCGTTGTTCGACCTGCCGGAGGAACCACCACAGTCGGCGGACACCCAGGACGCTCAGCCGCCGGAGGAGTCGCTGGCCGACCAGCTCCTGGCCACCGAGACCTTCCAGGCCCAGGTGGAGCTGTTGGCCCGCAAACCCCCCATGGAGAAGGTGGAGAACGCGATCCGGGTGCTGACCGAAACCACCACCCTGCCCGCTACTGCCCTGGCACAACGCGTCGGGTACCGGCAGAGCCGCGCCGACGGGTTCGCCGCCGTGCTGCGCCAACTGCTCAACTACGACGGCATCCAGGTGCTGGAGACCCTGTCCGACGGACGCACCCTACGGCTGAACCTCCCGCTGCTACGCGACCAGTTCGAGTTGGGAGGGCAGCGCTGAGGAGTTCGCGCTTCGACAGGGTCGGAGGCCATCGCGCTTGGTTGCGGCGAGGAAGGCACTCACTCCTCGCCGCGAGTTGGGCCAGCTTCCCGTGGTGCCGTTCCCGCTCCGCGTCGAATCGGAGACCACCCCAGGAATAACCACCACGCTCGCCCCGCAAGCGCGGGAGGTGCCACGGTCCTAGCCGACCGGCACTTCCGGTCAGTTCCTACTTCAGCCGGTCCAGTCCCGTGGTGAAGGCGATCCATTCCCGGTTGCTGAGCAGGAGAACGGTATCCCGTGGGTGCACTGAGTCGCGGAGCCCGACGGAACTCGGCGTGTGGCGGGTGATGGCGGCCTCGACGCAGCCGAGATTGCCGCTGCGATCGGACTTGTGGAAGTCGGTGTCCACGAACGGGTGCTCACTCATGTACGTGTCCAATCCGGATCAGTGGGTGGGAGCGAGGCCGACGGATTCGAGGTAGTCATGTAGCGGGACAGCCTCTGCCTGGGCGGCGTGGCGCCACGTCACGTGTTGCTCGACACGGTCGGAATCGGCGAACTCAACGCCGAGGAACTCCCGCTCGGGGCCGTACTGGAGCACCGCTGACCGCGCGTCGTCCAGCAACCAATAATCCTCCCCGTGGGGTAGCCCGAGAGCGTCGGCCCGAGAGCGTGAGAGGATGCGCACGTCCTCGCCGGCGTCGACGCTTGCGGGGTAGGCGCAGGTAATCTCGAACTTTAGATAGTCGGTCAGTTCCTCGGGAACGACATGGACGCGCCCGATGGACCTTGCGGTTTCGCGGATCGTTTGGACGGTCTGCTGCCAGGAACGCCGCCAGTCCGGTTCCTGCGGTTCACCAGCCAGGAAACGGCGGTAGGGCTCGCGCTCGTTCTCCGCGAGATAGGAATCCAGGGTTTCCAACCGGAACGCCGACACCTGGAAACTGTCCAGGAACCGGGAGGCGAACTCCGAGGCGGGCATGGTGGTCATAGCACTCCTATTCGGCCTACGGCGCGGCCGTAGTCCATGATCGTTGTGTGGGAGATGTCGTCTTCCTCGATTAGACTAGAAAAAGACTAGAAACGGAAGGGTTGTGCCTGACTCCGCATCCGTCCAGCAGCAAGCCGCGCGCGCCCGGTTGGCCCGGGTGTTGCGCACGCTCCGTCTGGACAGTGGCCGGTCGGGTGAGCAGCTTGCCTCGGCGCTGGGCTGGTCTCAGTCGAAGGTCTCCAAGATCGAGCGGGAACGCACACGCCCGTCCGGGAGCGATGCCGAGGTGTGGCTCCAGGCGTGTGAAGCGGACGCCGCTACGCGGGCTGAGGTGGTGGAGCTGGTCGAAGCGGCACTCGTCGACGCCCGGCACTGGCGGGCCGCGCACCATGAGGGGCTCGCGCGTCGGCAGCGCGAGGTTGGCTATGCCGAGGAGCGGGCAAGCCGGATTTGCTCGTTCCAGCCGGACCTCGTGCCTGGCCTGTTGCAGACGGCCGACTACGCACGAGAGGTTCTGACACTGGCTGATATATCCGGGCAGCGTGACATCGCGGCGGCAGTGGCCGAACGGCTGCGACGTCAGGAGGTGTTGTACCGGGAAACGACCCGGTTCGAGTTCGTGCTCACCGAAGCCGCGCTGCTATGGCACGCCGAGGACTCTCGCCTTCTTCTTCCCCAGCTCGACCGGGTGCTGTCGGTGGGTACCCTGCCCAATGTCGGGGTTCGGGTGTTCCCTCTCGGGGTGCCGTTCGGTCACGCGCAGCTGCACGGCTTCCTACTGTACGAAGAGGAGACAGAACCCTGGGTTCTGGTCGAGACCTACACCCGCGAGCTCATACTCACCGACGCGGATGAGCTCGCCACCTACCGCTCCATCCACCAAAGCCTCACCGAGTACGCCTTGCCGGAGGACGAAAGCCGCGAGTTCCTGCACACGTTGCGTCGGCGTGTCGGTAGCCAAGGCTGACGGGAAGGGCGTCACGACTCTTGAGACAGACGATTCTCTTTTCAGTCTTATTTTAGTCTGGTTTACTGTCCTTGGTAGCGCGAGAACAGAGATCGGACGGTGCATGTGGACGGGTGGGAGCTGGTCAAGCTACGAACCGCCGCTGACGGAGAGGTTCGGCGTTCCAACAGCGGAACGTCGTTCCTACGGCTCGGCGGCCCCGAGGTGGAAACCGAAGCACGAACCCAGGCCACCCTGGCCGCCCATGGGTACCCGGTCCCCGACGTCGTCGAGGCCGGAAAGTGGGAGGGGCGCTACTTCTTCGTGGAGGAGAGCCTGGGGGAGAGTTCCCTTCATGACAGCGCCCTGCGCGACGTGGAGGAGACCGGTGCCGTTCGTACCGGCACACTCAACGCGGCGACTGAGGTTTCGACTCGGTTGTTGGCCGCTCAGCTCCGAACGGCACGTCCGGGAATCACGGGGAGCCAGGAGTGGATGTACCGGGCTGGGTTCGTCGACAACGTTTTGACCGAGAACCCGGACCTGGACCACGCGCGGGTACACGACGCTCTCGCCACAGCCGGCGAACGGTTAGGCGAGCTTCCCGTATCTCACGGCCATCTCGACTACGGCCTGCCCAACGTGTTTCCCAGCGGAGTGATCGACTGGCAGCATCACGGCACCGCGCCGGTGGGGTTCGACGTGTATCCCATGTTGGACATCACCGCTTTTAAAGGAGGCGGTACAGGTTACACGTTCACGCGCGAACAGCGCCGTTCGTACACGGCGGCTTTGGACGCGGTGAGCGTCGAGCTTCTGGGTTCCCCTCTCAGCAGCTTCGTCGGCGACTTCCTGCTGGTGAAATGCTTCTTCTTCCTTGCCCTGATGAAGCCGAAAGACCACGGGAACCAGCGAAAGGCGCGAAAGTGGGCCTACCGAAGAGCCCTGCTCGTCCAGGGGCTGGAGTCCTACGAGCGTCACCGGCACATCGACACCGGAAGTTTCCCGACTCTGGACGCGTTCAGCACTACCCCAGCGGAACAGCCTCCACGGGAGAGCACATGACCACCACAGCACTCTCGGACACCGATGTGGTGCGAGACCGTGACTACCTGCTTGCCGACAACGGCATCATTTTCAAGGTCATTGGAGACGTACACCCCAAGACCCACTATCTCGGATACGTCAAGTACCACCCATCTCCCCTGGGTGATCGGTATCTTCTCGGCGACACGTACCGGAAGAACACCATCGTCCCCGAATCCTTCGGAATACTCGCCGACCACCCTGACTTCTACGTCTACTCCGACGAGCTCGGTTGCGTCATCACCGGAGTGCCACAGGCGCGCCTACGCACGCGTTACTCATGTCGAGAAGCGTTGGCAACGATTCGCAGCGCCCCCACGAAGGTCATGCGAGTTCCGGTTGGTCAGGACCTACTTTCCATCATTGACGCGATCGCCGACAGTGGAAACCTGCCCCTCTTCGGCATCACCGGTTCGTTCCTGGTCGGTTGCTTCACCACGGATTCCGATATCGACCTGGTCTGCTACGGAGAGGAAGGCTATGACGCCGCCCGGCGGCTCTTCGCCGACGAATCCCTGATCGTTCCCTACCGGGGCGCCCGGGCACAGCGGCTCTACCAGCGCCGTGCCACATACATGGCGGGTAGCGGGTTCAACTCTCTTATGAAACAGGAAAGGCGCAAACTTCAGGGCGTCACCACGGGGACCGGAGCGCACATCAACTGTGAGCCGCTACGCGCCGACCGCGACACAGACCTCCAACGCATCGGCGCGATGAAGGAGATCGGGGAAATCCAAGGACTGGCGGAGGTCACCGACCATTCTCAAGGGCTGCTGACACCAGCGATCTATGGCATCAATCTCGAAAACGTCCTTGGGTCGACGGTGGACGATCCCGCATGGCTCACCGCACGCGTCACGCACATCTTCTCTCACCTGGGTGCTCACACAGGTGCCTTCCGCGCGGGAGACCGCATCCACCTGTCGGGGCGTCTGGTGCATTTCCGTAACGACAACCGCAGCGGCTTCGGGATCTCCCTCACCCCGTGGAGCGTGCAGGGCGACTACCGTGCCACCCTCATCAATTGACGCTCAGGGGATCGAGTGGACCTCGCATTCGTCAACGGCCCGATCCAGAACGGCCTTTTCACCTTCCGCAGCGCTCCCGGTAAGGCTGTCGGGCTACTGGCTGCCGAAGCCCTCAACGATCTACTGGAGAACCCGGTCGCACGGCATCTCTGGAACTGCGCCACCCTCGCCAACGATCTCCGGTACCGGACCGTGCGAGGAACTCTCGCGCGAGAGGCTTTCGAAAGTGACGGGATCCGAGACAAATACTCCGGTTCCGCATGGGAATACGCCGCTGTCAGTACTACAACCGACGCCGATCCCGAAGTGCGCATCCTCGCACTCGAGCTGATCAGTGAACGGTTATCGACCGGAGATCTGGTGATCTCCCCAGAGGACGTCCACGTCTGTGCCGTGTGCGGGCATATGGTCGGAGCCGCTGCTCCGTACATGTGCGCAGCCTGCGGCAGCGGTCGCTTCCGTGATGAGAAGCAATGGCACCTGATCCTCACCCGTCCCACCGGCTGGCCCGTGCTCGATCACGCCGAGGTGTACGGAACCGGCCGTGTGAGACATCTGAAAACCAACGCCGCCCACGCTCCCGAACGCCTTGTGCTGTCCCGAACCCGAGGTCACGGGATTGGGCTAGACGGCCTCGGCCTACCCGGCCTGGTACTGGATCCGCGAGCGGCCGTACATGTCACCACCTTGGCCGAGGGAAGGCGTCTCGGCGCTAAGCGGATCGTCATGACCGCAACTCCCACAGCCATCGCCAACATCGCCGCCTACGGCAGCCCGTTCCGAGAGTGCGCGGAGACACGGTTGCTCTACGGCCCGCACTGTCGCCTGCCCTCGCCGGCAGTACAACTGGCGGATGTATCCTCCGAAGACCGTCTGCGCTTCCTCTTTCGTCGCTGGTTCCTGCCGATCGCCGCGTTGGGGAACACGACCGATATCCCGAATACCCAGATCCCCGCCCTTTTCGCGTATTTCCGAAGGGCTTACCTTCGCAGTGGAAAAACCGCGGAGGATGGGACCGGTTCTCTCCAGATGGCTATCAAAGCCGGAGAGCACCGTTGGGTTATGGACAAGGAGCAGCTCGCCGAAGCCGTGCGGACCCTACGGTGATGAGAAGGGCGACCCGGCTGTGCGGGCGCGGCCGGGAATTCGGAAGTTCCCTCCGCCAGCGGGAACCTTTTCGCCGCGGCCGGTAGGTGTGTGGCCCGGGTATGCGATGGGACACTGGGACCCGTGCCTAGCCCGACCCCACCCCAAATCAGCGTAGCGCGCCGCCGGAGCGTGCTGGACGCGCTACGGCGTGGCGCCGTCCCCGAGAGCGGGCTCGACCTGTTCGCCACCGGCCTCGACCACTTCGCGGCGGCGCTGGACGAAGAACTGGACACGGCCGCCTCCGGCGGGGCGAGGTTCAAAGCCGTGCGCGGCGAGTACGGCTCCGGCAAGACCTTCCTCACCCGGTGGCTCGCCGAACGCGCCAAACGGCGCAACTTCGCCACCTGCGAGATCCAGATCTCGGAAACCGAAACCCCGCTGCACAAGCTGGAAACCGTCTACCGGCGGCTCACCGAGCGGATGGGCACCGCCAGCTTCCCACCCAGCGCACTACGGCCGGTGGTGGACGCCTGGTTCTACGCGCTGGAGGAGGACGCCCTCGCCGACGGGGCGGACGAGGAGCAGCTGGACTCGGCGGTGGAGAAGCTGCTGGCGGCCCGGCTGGCCGAGGTGTCCCGGCACGCCCCGTCATTCGCCACCGCCCTGCGCGGCTACCGCACCGCACTCACCAACGGGGACGAGGCCACCGCCGCGGCGGTGCTGGCCTGGCTCGGCGGGCAACCCCACGTGGCCTCCGTCGCACGGCGCGCCGCCGGCGTCCGCGGCGACCTCGACCACTTCGGTGCCCTGGGGTTCCTGCAGGGGCTGCTGACCGTACTGCGGGACAGCGGCCACCCCGGCCTGCTCGTGGTCCTGGACGAGGTCGAAACCCTGCAACGGATGCGTTCCGACGCCCGAGACAAGGCCCTCAACGCGCTGCGCCAACTCATCGACGAGGTGCACTCGGGTCGTTTCCCCGGCCTGTACCTGGTGATCACCGGAACCTCGGCGTTCTACGACGGTCAGCAGGGTGCCCAACGCCTCCCCCCGCTGGCCCAGCGGCTGGCCACCGACTTCAACACCGACCCGCGCTTCGACAGCCCCCGCGCGACTCAGCTGCGGCTGTCCGGGTTCACCCCCCAAGCCCTGGTGGAACTCGGCTCAACCATCCGCGACCTCTACGCCGCCGGGTCCCCCACCCCTGAGAGGATCACGGCGCTGGCCGACGACGACTACATCGCCGAGCTGGCCCGCGCGGTCGGCGGCGCCCTGGGCGGCCGGACCGGAGTGGCCCCCCGGCTGTTCTTGAAGAAACTCGTCGGCGACGTGCTCGACCGGATCGACCAGTTCCCCGAATTCGACCCCAGGCGGCACTACACGCTCACCGTGGCCGACGACGACCTCACCGACACCGAACGCAACCTGGCCGCCTCGGCCGACGACGTCGACCTGGACCTGTGATGGCCGAGCCCGACGATCCCCTGCACCGGCTCGACCCCGTCCTAACCCACCACATCGTCAACACCCTGGGCTGGCGGGACCTGCGACCGCTGCAACGGGCGGCACTCGCCCCCCTGGCCGGCGGCGACGACGCGCTGCTGCTGGCACCCACCGCCGGCGGCAAAACCGAAGCGGCCTGCTTCCCGCTGCTGTCGGCCATGACCCACCAGCGCTGGAACGGCACCTCGGTGCTCTACCTGTGCCCGCTCAAGGCACTCCTCAACAACCTCGCCCCGCGGATCGACAGCTACGCTCACTGGCTGGGGCGCCGCGCCGCACTCTGGCACGGCGACACCACACAGGCGCGGCGGCGACACCTCCGCACCGACCCGCCCGACATCCTGCTCACCACCCCCGAGTCGCTCGAAGCGATGCTCATCGGCGACACCACCGACCACACCCACCTGCTGGGCAGTGTCCGCGCGGTAGTTGTGGACGAGGTGCACGCCTTCGCCGGCGACGACCGGGGATGGCACCTGCTGGCCGTCCTGGAACGGCTGGAACGCGTGGCCGGCCACCCCATCCAACGTGTCGGCCTGTCAGCCACCGTGGGCAACCCGCACCAGCTACTCACCTGGCTGCAGGGGGCCAGAGCCGACCAACGAGCCGGGCAGGTGATCGCACCCGAACCCGCACCCTCCGCACCGGCCGGGTCCCCACCCGAAGGGGAGGTGGAGCTGGACTACGTCGCCTCGGTAGACAACGCCGCGAAACTGGTCGCCACCCTGCACCGCGGGGAGAAACGCCTGGTGTTCTGCGAGTCCCGCCGGCAGGTGGAACAGCTGGGCGAGGCGCTGCGCAACCGCGGAGTGACCACGTTCCTCTCCCACGCCTCACTGCCCGCCGAGGAACGCACCCGCTCAGAGCAGGCTTTCGCCGAGGCGCGCGACTGCGTCATCATCGCCACCTCCACCCTCGAACTCGGCGTCGACGTGGGAGACCTGGACCGGGTGGTCCAGCTCGACGCGCCCCGCACCGTCACCTCGTTCCTGCAACGCATCGGGCGCACCGGCCGGCGCACGGGCACGGTACGCAACTGCCTGTTCCTCGCCACCACCCGGACGGCGCTGCTCCAGGCGGCGGGACTGCTCCTGCTGTGGGGCCGCGACTGGGTGGAGCCGGTGACCGCGCCCCCCGAACCGCGCCATCTGGTGGCCCAGCAGCTACTCGCCCTCACCCTGCAACAGCGCACGGTCGGCGACCG
Source organism: Haloactinospora alba (assembly GCF_006717075.1). Taxonomy (NCBI): domain Bacteria; kingdom Bacillati; phylum Actinomycetota; class Actinomycetes; order Streptosporangiales; family Nocardiopsidaceae; genus Haloactinospora; species Haloactinospora alba. The sequence continues at coordinate 2,344,444 of NZ_VFQC01000001.1, read as the reverse complement.
GCTGTGGAAACGGGAGTGGAACGGGTTGGCGCCGTTCGACCGCTCGGCGGCCCCCACTCTGGACCACATGGTCGAGAACGGGTTCCTCGACCGGGACGGCGGAATGCTGTTTGTCGGCCCCGAGGCCGAACACCGTTTCGGGCGGCGCCACTTCAGCGAACTGACCGCCTCGTTCACAGCGCCGCCGCAATTCACCGTGCTGGCTGGTCGCCAGGAGGTCGGCCGTGCCGACACCGCGGTGCTCACCGAGGAGCGGGCCGGTCCGCGGCTGCTGCTGCTCGGCGGGCGCAGCTGGCGGGTGACCTCCATCGATTGGACACGCCGGCGAGTGTTCGTGGAACCCGCCGAAGGTGGGGGAGTGGCCAGGTGGAGCGGCGGCGCCGCCGGGCTGTCCTATGAGCTGACCCGTGCCATGCGCGAGGTGCTGCTCGGGGTCGAACCGCCGGTGTCGCTCACCCGCCGGGCTCACAGCGCCCTTGTCGCCTGGCGCCGGGACGATGCCCCCACGATGGTGCACCATACCGGGACCCTGGTGGCCCGGGACGGCGACACGGTGCGGTGGTGGACTTGGGCCGGGTACCGCGCCAACGCCACCCTCGCCGCGACCCTGCCGTCGGTGGCCGACCAGTCCCAGCGGCCCACGGACCTGTCGCTGCGGCTGCGCGCGGACCTCACCCCGGCGGACTGGAACGCCGCCCAGGCGGGCGAGACGGCCCCCGTGCTGCCGGAGGTGGACCGCAATGCCGTGCGCGGGTTGAAGTTCGCCGCCCTCCTACCGGAGAACCTGGCCGAAGCCACCCTCGCCGCCAGGCTCGCCGACGTCGACGGCGCACGCGCCGCCCTCGCCGAACCGGTCCGGCTGCAGCTCACCCCGGAATCCGCGCACCAGCTCCACTAATTCAGGGCTGCCGCACTGTTCGGGGCGGCGTGAACATCGGAAGCGTGCGTACCGGTAATCAGCGAGAAGTCCTACATCCCCGGGCCGACACGCACAGGGGGTCAGGAGTGGGTCGGTTCCGCTGCGGCGGTCGTCTCCCCGGGGGACGCGTCCAATCGAGAGGAGATCCAGGTAGCGACGAGCGTCAGAAGTTCGGAGGAAACGGGCTCGCGCAGGAGGCGGCGGTAGGAGCGCAGGCTGTGGTGCCCGTGGTCATGGCGCAGCACGTGGGTGAGGGTGGGGGTGCGATGGGTCTCGGCCCCGCCCGGTACTAACCGCTGGATTTCGTCCAGATCAGCGGGATCGACCTGAATGTCCTTGGCGCCCGTGACGGCCAGGACAGGGGCTTCGATGGCGGCGAGGTCGTCCCGGGTGTCGTGGGCGAGCATTTCGCGCATCCAGCGGGCGTTGACCGGGAGTCCCGCGATGCGTGCCACGTCCGTACGGGTCTTCTTGATGCGGGCGAGGGTCCGGTCGAACAGCGCCCACAGAGGCCGCCGCAGGAGGCGGATGGGGCCGGGCAGACTCTGCACGATCGCGCGGGACTGCCGGCGGAAGGCGTCTTCACCCAAGCGGGCGTATCCGGCCAGTAACACCACCGCCCGCGCATCGTCGTGTGCGCCGAGGGACATGGCGTGCAGGGCGCCTTCGCTGTGGCCGATGGCGCCGACGGCGTCGGCACGGACAGCGGGGTGCTCGGCCAGGGCGCGCAGGGCGCTGGCAGCGTCGCGGCGGTTGTCGGCGACCCCAGCGGTCTGCCATTGGCCCGGGGTGGCGCCGGCCCCGCGCCGGTCGTAACGCAGCGTGGCGATGCCTTGCTCCGCTAGGGCCGCCGCCATTGGACGGCCGAGGTTCATCGCGAGTTTGGGGGAGTTACCGTCCCGATCCATGGGTCCCGAGCCGTGCAAGAGCAGGACTGCGGGGTGCGGGCCGGCGCTGGGCGGCAGGGTCAGGGTGCCGGCCAGGCGGGTCCCGTCGTCCGTGGTGACCGTCATGTCGGTATCGGGCACGACTTCGCCTCTCATCGGTATCAATTACGAGAATATTCTCGAATATGAGAATATAAAGTCATGGCGAACGCAACCGCGAACCTCCTGCTGCATCCCGTGCGGCTGCGCATCCTGCAGACCCTGGGAGGCGCCGACGAACTGACCACCGCACAACTACGCGAACGCCTGCCCGACATACCGCACGCCACCATGTACCGGCACGTCACCACCCTCACCCGAGCCGGGATTCTGGAAGTGGCGGCCGAACGGCCCGTCCGCGGCACGGTCGAACGCAGCTACCGTATTCGCCCGGACGCGGGCCTTATCGACGACGACGCCCGCACCACCATGACCGAGGACGACCATCGGAGGGCCATCGCCGCCTTCGCCGGGGCCTTCCTGGCCGACTTCGAGCGCTACCTCTCGCGCGACGACGCCGAACCCTCCCGCGAGAACGTCCTCTACCGACAGGGCGCGGTATGGGTGACCGACGACGAGTTCGCCGCACTGGTCGACGACATCGAAGCTGCCATCGCCCGCCGCACCCGCTCTACCCCGGGCGACGGCCGTAACCGCCACCTCCTCAGCCTCGCCTTCGTTCCGGACAAATCCGCCAAGGACACCGCGGAAAGCCGAGGCGACGATTCCTGAGCGGACGGGGATCGCACGCTGACGGGTGCCTGCGGCACAGGACCGCAGCCGACCTGCCCCCAGCTACGGACCTGGCGATCGCGCGAGGCCGTGATCGGACTCCTCCGCGGACACTGGCCTGAGAGCCCGTAGCCTCCGGCGGAGATACCGCCGCACCCGCCACCGCCCGGCTCTCATCCCCTCTTCCGGTGTCACGGTCGGTGTGCCAGCCTCAGCGCGGCCCCAGCCGTTGGTCGAGCGCATTGCCGACATCCGGGCAGTTGCCGCGGATAGTGTCCAGGAAGGCTTCCAGCGCCGGCGAGCGGTCTCCGGCGCGAAACGACAGGTTCAGGTCCGGCAGCCGGGTCCGTGGCGTCACGTCGCAGAACCAGACGTCGGGCCGTGCGTTCAGCCGCATCCGGGAGGGGCCCAGGCCGACACCGACCCCGCATGCGGCCAGGCCGGTGATGGTATGGACGTCCCGGGCGACCGTGGCGCCTTCCAATGTGTGCGCTTCGTCGCCGAGTAGCGCGCGCAGCCCGATGGCGATGGCGGGCTCGTCCTCGCCGGGGGCGACGATGAGCTGCTGGTGGCGCAACTGGTCCAGCGCAACCGTTTGCTGCCCCGCGTATGGGTGGGAGTGGGCCACGACAGCAACCAGGTGGTCGCGCCCTATGGTGACGGAGACCAGCGCCTCCGCTCCGGTTCCGCGCGGCGGTCCCAGCCCGATAGCGGCGTCTAACTCGCCCGCGACTAGCGCGGCGGTACTCCTGCTCGTCGCCATCTCGTGCAACATCAGACGTACGCCCGGCCGTTGCGCCCCGAACCGGCCCAGTACAACGGGCAGCGGGTCCAGCAGTGCGGAGGCGACGAATCCCAGACTCAGTTGCCCCGTCTCGCCGCGGGCAGCCCGCGCGGCGTCCACTGAGGCGGCGGACGCCTCGGCCAGCGACCTGCGTGCTCTGGCCAGGAACGCCTCACCCGCGGACGTAGGGATGACCCCGTGCGCGGTCCGGTCGAACAACCGGGCGCCGACCTCGTGTTCCAGGGCCGCGATCTGCTTGGACAACGGCGGCTGGGCTATCCCGATGGCCGCCGCGGCTCGGCGGAAGTTCTGGTGGTCGGCGAGCACAATCGCGTAACGCAGGTGCCGCGCCTCCATACCGGCTCCCTCCCTTCATCCGATTTGATATCTCAGGGATATCACGCGCCCTCCTGTAAGACATACCGCAACACATCCGACGCCGCCATGTGTGGAATTGAGGCCATGGTTTCCACCCCGATAGACACACTGTTCGTCCTCGTCCACGGCGCCTGGCACAGCTCCGCGCACTGGGGACCCACCCAGCGCTCGCTCGCCGCCCTCGGCGCAGCCAGCGTCGCCGTCGACCTGCCCGGCCACGGGCTCGCCGCCCCGCTGCCCAGCGGCTACCTCACCGCATCCCAGCTCGGGATGCGCACGGAAAAGTCGGAGCTGGCCGGGGTGACAATAGATGAGTGCGCCGACACGGTGCTAGAGACCCTGCGCTCGGTCCGCCCCCGCGCCCGCACCGTCGTCCTCGTCGCCCACAGCGCAGGCGGTGGCCCCGCGTCTCTGGCCGCGGAACGTGCCCCCGAACTCGTTGACCGCATCGCCTACCTGTCCGCGTTCGTCCCGGCGGGGCGTCCGCGCTTCTACGACTACCTCTCCGCGCCCGAGAACGCCTCCGCTCTCGGTGGCGGCCTACCGGTCGCCGGTCCCGACGAGGTCGGTGCCCTGCGGATCAACCCTGTCTCCACCGACCCGGACTACGTCGAAGAACTGCGCCAGACCCATTACCACGACACACCTGCCGACCGGTTCGACCGATGGCGGATGGCCCTAAGCCCCGACCTGCCCATGGCCATTGCATCGAGCCCGGTCCCCCTAACCGCCCAGGGCTGGGGTCGCATCCCGCACACGTTCCTGCGCTGCGCTGAGGACCGGTCGCTGCCCACCGCGGTCCAGGACCTGATGATCGCCGAGGCCGACACAGCATTCCCCGGCAACCCGTTCACGGTGCACACGCTGCCGGGCAGTCACACCCCTTTCGCCGCGCGCCCCGCCGAACTGGCGGCTGCGCTCACCTCCGCTGCCTGGCGCTCATGACCGCTGGGAATCCACCCATGACGTCCGTGGCGCGTCCGGCCGCATCCAAGCTCGTGCTGCCCGTGGTGCTCAGCGCTACCTTCGTGCAGCTGCTCAGCGTGACCATTGCGCAGGTGGCTGCACCGGAGATCCAGCACGACCTGCACGCCAGTCCGGGTGAGGTGCAGCTTATGCTCGCCGCTTACACCCTCTCCTACGCGTGCCTGCTCATCACCGCGGCACGCTTGGGCGACCGCTACGGTTACCGGCGCCTGTTCACCATCGGCACCGCCGTGTTCGCACTCGCCTCCGCGGTGTGCTCGTTCGCGTCGACGCCGGCCATGCTGATCGCGGCCCGGCTGGTCCAAGGCGCGGGAAGCAGCCTCGTCGCCCCCCAAGTCCTCTCGATTATCCAAACGGCGCTGCCTGCATCGCGGCGCGCCCACGCACTGGGGCTGTACGGGGCGACAATGGGGGTCGCCTCGCTGGTCGGACCGCTGCTGGGCGGGCTGTTGATCGGCGCGGACCCGCTCGGGATGGGCTGGCGCTCGATCTTCCTGGTGACCGTTCCAGTGGCGCTGGCGGCACTGGCGGGGGCACGGGTACTGCCGCGCTCACGTCCCGCCGACGGGCAGCGGATCGACGCGCTCGGCGCGGTGCTCGCCACAATCGGGTTCGGGATGCTGATCCTCCCGCTCGCTCTCGGGCCAAACGCGGGATGGCCGCCGTGGACCCTGGGCAGCCTCGCTGGCTCCGCGGTTGTGTTGGGCGGCTTCGCCGCAACGCAGCGTCGCAGCTCGGACCCGCTGATCCATCCTGCGGCTCTGCGTGACCGGACCGCGCGCTCCGGCATCCTGCTGGTCTTCGTCTTCAACACCGGGGTTCCGTCGTTCACCTACCTGCTGTTCCTGCACCTGGAGCAGGCCGCCGGCTACTCCGCGCTGGCCGCCGCCGCGCTGTCGTCCCCGTTCGCAGCCGCGGCCATCGTCGGCAGCCGATGTGCTGCCGGCCTGGCCCGCCGCCACGGTCCGCGCCTGCTGACCGCCGCCGCGTTGGCACTGGTCGTGGTCATGGTAGGACTCGCCCCGCTCGTGGGTAGCGCGGTCCCGTGGATGGCGGCGCCGTTGCTGGCGCTGGGCGGCGCGGCGTTCGGCGCGTTCACCGCCTCGGTGTTCTCGCTGGTACTGGCGCGCGCGAACACCGATACCGCTGGGTCGCTATCGGGACTGCTGCCCACCGCCCAGCAGCTCGGCGGGTCTGTCGGTATCACATTGGCCGCCCTCGCCTACTTCGCACCTGCTGCCGACTCCGGCGACGCGTTCTGGCACGCGATGCTGTATCAGGCCGGGGTCTTCGCGCTCACGGCCGTGATCAGCCTGCGGCTGGGCCAGGGATGGCCTTCGCGGATCTCGGGGGTGAGGGGACTTGCTGATTCCGGGCAGGGAGTGAGCCGATGATTCTACGCAGCTAGGTCCTGTTTTCGGACTCTTGTCCTGCTTCGCGTTGTCCCAGCGCACCGCCTGGCGGCGTTTCCGTCTCCTCGACAGAGCCTGTGCTCTGCCTGGCTCCTCGGCCGTGCCAGGCGGTACTGGAGACGCCGCTCGCGACGAACAGCGTCCAAAAACAGGATCTAGTGGGCTGGCCGCTCGCCGCACGCATGCGCACCGAACTGGTCCCCGACGCGCTGGAGGCAGCGCGGGTACCTGGTCGGGGCGGTGTTGCATCCTGACCACGGCGCCCCGTACACCTCAGACGAGTCCACCGAACTCCACGCGTGGATGGAAGTGGTGCACTCGATGGGTGCGGTGCGTTCCAGCGCTGACAATCAATACCGGCGGATGTTACGGGTTCCAGGTCATGGTGGCATAGACCCGGTCGAAGCGTCCTGCGGCCAGGTCCTGCCGAGCGATCGACCAGGAGTACAGCGCCATCTCCAGGCCCTTAAGCCCATGCCACCACTGGGCGAGACACACCCAGTCCTCGGGGCGTATGTCCGCATCGGCTTTCGGTAACGTGCCCTTCTGCTCCGCTCGTGCCGCCTCCTTTCCGGCCAACACGGCGGGATCCTCCTCGCAGTATTCGTCCAGGGCGTATCCGCCGAGCTGGAGCCCGGGACGGACAATGTCGTCTGCCATCTCATCCCAGACCTCAAGCACTTCTTCCCAGGCCGCAAGCTGTTCCTTGGTGTAGTGATGATCCGAGAACCGCATGGTGGCAGGAGGGGGGCCAGGGTCGTGGACCTGGGAGTGTTCCGGTAGGGAGATCCCGGTTCTCAGGTGCAGCCGCCTCTCCGGAAACTCCACCCCGTACAGTTCGTTGCCCGGTTCCGGGTCGAGATCCACCTGGCGTTCCTCGACGGGCGTACCGGCAGGGATGTGGAGCGCACTACCCAGTGTTTCGTAGCCCATCAACGCGGGATTGGGCCTAGCGAACAGCAACAGGTGGCCGTCGGATGGCAGGGTGAGGTTCGTCGTGCCCTCGGGTATTGCGGCGAGGTCGATGGTGGCGGCGAGCTTGCACCACGGGTCGGGAGCATCGGTGGGCAGCATCAGAGGGCCGCCGAGCCGACCCACGACCGGCCCGTCCCCTGTCGGATCCAACTTCGCGCACGGACGGGCGGTACCGATCCACCGTTCGAGATCGTCCGGGGGGATGCCCGTTGCGAGGGCCTTCGTGCGGAACTGGCTGAGCCTGTCCAGCATTTCGGGGGTCAGTGCCATGGTGAACTCCTAAGGTCAGCTGATGTCGCGGGCGTCGAGAACGGTGACGTTCGCCCCGCGTGCCTTGAGCTCGGTCAGCGCGGGGGTGAGGGTTCCTGACTCGGTGAAGGTCCAAGACTCGTCGGGCACCTGGAGGTGTGTCAGCGACGGCATGTCGAGCAGAGGCCGGAGGCCGTTCACCGAGCGGCACTCGCTCAGGTCGAGCTCGGCGAGGTGGGGCAGCCGGGCGAGGGCGGTGATGTCCTCCAGATTGTCCACCTCGAGTTTGAGAGTGCGAAGACTCCGCTGGCTGGCCAAGGGTGACATGTCCCTCCAGCCCGCGCCGGACAGGGAGAGCGAGTCGAGGGAACCGGCAGGTATCTCCTCCACACGCGGACAGTTGCTAAGGGTTAGTTCCGTCAACTCGGGGCATTCCTGAAGGGAGCTGAGCGAGTCCAGGGTCTCCATGTGGAGGAGGGTCAATGTGCTCAGCGGGGAGCCGGCCGAGACCGCTGAGGCCGGTGAGCTCGTCGACCTCAGTGACGTCCGTAATCCTCCTGCACCAGTCGAGGTGGAGCTTGGTGAGCATGGTGAGATGCCGCAGGCCCGTGAGCGAGGTGATCTCAGACAGCCGCAGCTCGGTCCTACCCTCGTGACGGAACACCGGGGCGAGCAGGTGCTCAGCGAACCCGTCCGAGTCGCGGGCCGTCGACCACAGCCGAAGAAGCAGCTTGGAAGCGTACTTGTCCTTGTTGGTGAACCGGGCGGCCAGTTTCAGTGCCTCCCCGCCGTCGCCCGGTGCGGACAGCTGCACGAGTTCCCGGACGGCCTCGCGCGCCTCGCCGGGCTTTGCGGTCTCCAGCAGTGCTCTTAACTGGTCGAGTCGGGGTGCGGTGTCGGCACCTCCGTCCCTGTCGTTGTTGTGGATGCCGGGGGGAGTTGGCTGTGTCATGGGAGGGACTGTAGGGGCCGGATGTGACAGGGGATTCCCTCTCGCCCGTCCGGCCCGGATACGACGAGGCCGACGTACTCCAGGGGTGGGGGCACCCCCACAGGGCGGCGATGCGGCTGCACCACACCTTCGGTCGCGCTGGTCGGAGTTGGCGGCCTTCGAGCCTCATGAGTACGGCGAGATTAACCACGCCATCCTGGTGCGCGCCCCACTGCGGGAGGCCGCCGGGCGGCTGAAGAAAGCAAGACGCCTGTGGTGGGGTGCGACGGAGTTGTGTGACGCCACGCACGTGAAGTCAACGGTGGCGTTTTCTCCGATCGCGGTTCGCTGCCGACCGGTGGAGAAGAACGGCCTCTTCGGCTGGGACGTCGGGAGTGATGGTCCGAGGCAGTGTCCGGGTAGGGGGCGCCACGGGCATGGCGCCCCCTGGTGGTCTTCCGCTGACCGAGCCGCGTCCACACCGCGCAATGCGGGGTGCGCGCTCGTCGCGTTGCCGGACGCCGGCGTCCCCGACGAGCGCCGCGGTTCCGTCAGTGCAGCCGGCGCAGTGTTCGCCGCGTCCGGCTGCTCCCCTCGTTCACCGGAAGCGGGTCAGCGGGTGAAGTAGACCGCGTAGAGATGCCCGTGGTAGGCGGTCAGACCCAGGCCGAACGACGTGCCCGGATGGATCTGCGCATTCCACTCAGGGGTGCTCCAGGTCGGAACGTCGGGTCCCAGCCTGGCGGTCCAGTTGTGCAACTCCGTGCCCGCCCACTGGTTACCGGAGGCGTACAGCAGACCGTTGTAGGGAGTGAGCGCGGGGCGGGCCGTATCGAACGTTCCGGCGAGGACCCGGTGCCCGTCCCACCTGTCGGTCTCGGAGTCGTAGGAGGTCCATCGCAGTTCCTGCGTCTCGTAGCTGTCTTCGGCGAGGCGAGGGGAGTACATGACGTACAGCCGTCCGGCGAAGGGGGCCGCTGCTACGGGGTCGTAGGTGTCGACGCGCCAGAGCTGCCTCCATGCGCTCCACAGGTCCTGTTCGGCGTCGTAGGTGGCGCAGTGGATGTATCCGGGCTTGTACTCACGGTCGCGCAGGAACACGTACAGCAGCCCGTGGTAGGCGGCCAGGGTCGGCGGCTGGCCGCTGTCAGGGGCGGAGGCGATGTGCTGGGGCGGGCTCCATCCGCCTGTCTCGTCGTCGTAGCTGATCAGGAACGTTTTATGTGATTGGGAGACGTAGCAGCAGTACAGTTTGCCGTTGTAGGCAGCGAGGCTCGGGTTGGTCCCGGCCTGGCGGCCCAGGCTGACGGGGGTGCTCCATTCCGTCCCGTCGAAAACGGTCCAGTGGAGTTCGTCGCGGGTCGAGTTGTAGACGCAGTGCAGGTTGCCGGCGTAGGAGTCGATCGCCGGGGCACGCCATCCGACGGCCGGGGTCGGCTGGTCGGGCAGCCAGGTGTCGCTCTCCCAGTCGTAGCGGCTCCAGGTGAGGGTCCAGTTGCGTTTGGGCTGCGGGTCCGGCTTGGCCTCCCGAGCATAGGACCGTCGTCCCGCCACATAGGTCTCTGCGACGGCCTGGTCGTCGCCCAGGATCGACAGCGCGAACAGCACGTCGGTGATGTTGGGGCTGTTGCGGGTGCGCCTGGCCAGCAGAGGGGTGGCCTTCGGGTCGAGAACGGTGAAGTCGGCCTCGTACCCGGGTTCCAGTGAACCGATCTGGTGGTCCATGCCCAGCGCGACGGCGCCGCCCTTGGTGGCCAGGTAGAACATGCGCGCCGCGTCGAGAGGGTAGTCGCCGAGGGCCGCCACCTTGTATGCCTCGCTCATCGTGCTCAGGGGCGAGAAGCTCGTCCCGCCGCCCACGTCGGTGCCCAGCCCTACCGTGATCTGACGTCGCGGGTTCTTGGCGTCGCGGAGCTGGAAGCGTCCGCTGCCCAGGAACAGGTTCGACGTGGGGCAGTGAGCGATCGCCGCCCGGGTGGTGCTGCAGGTGTCCAGCTCACCGGCTGTCAGCTGGACACCGTGGGCCAGAACCGCCCGGGGACCGAGCAGGCCGTAGTGGTGGTAGACGTCCAGATAGCCTGAGCGCTCCGGGAACAGCCCGCGCACTTGGTAGACCTCGTCGGGGTTCTCGGAGACGTGCGTGTGCATGATCAGGCCATCGGCGCTCCTCCAGAGGTCGTCGGCGGCTTGGAGCATCTCCCCGGTACAGGCCACTGCGAACCGGGGGGTGACGGCGTAGACGCCGCGGGTTCCCGGGGCGTGGTGCCAGCGTTCGATCAGTCGGCGGGACTGCTCGTAGGCTTCCTGGACGGAGGAGTCGAGTAGTTCCGCGGGGGCGTTGCGGTCCATGAGCACCTTTCCGGCCGCCATCCGCATCCCGCGCCGGTTGGTCTCCTCGAACAGCGCGTCGACCGATTCCGGGTGGCTCGTGCAGAAGACCAGCGCGGTGGTGGTGCCGTTGCGCAGCAGCTGCTCGCAGAAGAGCTGCGCGATCTCATCGGCGTATTCCCGGTCGGAGAACTTCATCTCCTCCGGGTACACGTACTTCTGCAGCCACTCGATCAGCTTCTCGCCGTAGGCCCCGATCATGGCGGTCTGCGAGTAGTGCACGTGCGTGTCGACGAACCCGGGCGTGATGATCTTGTCCCGATGGTCGACGAAAGTGGCCTGCGGAGGCAGGTGCTCGCGGACGCTTTCGTAGGGGCCGCAGTGCTGGATCTTCCCGTTCGAGCAGATGAGGAGGCCGTCGTGCTCGTAGCGCATCGCGTACTTGTTGGGGACCAGGAAGGGATCGTCGTGGAACCAGAGCAGTTGTCCCCGCACAGCGACGGTCGATTCGGGGGCGGGCGTTTCGCGGGCCGCCGGGTTTCCGGAACGGGATGCGTCGGCGTTGGCACGGGCACTGTCGAGAGTCTCCAGGGGGGTCACCTGATTACCTCCATGAAAGTCCGTTATGCGAAGGGGAAAAGGCCGGTTCCTGGCGGATCGCGTGCGCTCAGGAACCCACGCTGCAATTACCCCGGGCTGCGGGAAAGGAAATCGGTGCACCGGAATTCGGTTCTGGTTTTGGAGTTCTGAAATGAGGGGTGCCGGATTCCTGTCCTTCCTTGTGATTTATCGTTTAACTTGACATGGCGGAAAATGCTCTTTTGTGGAGTTGTGGGCGGATGGTGAGGTTCTCTCAGCGAAACTTTTCCATGCGTTGTTGGAGGCGAGCGCAGCCTGGGTGATAGCCCGACACGGCTGGGACTGAGCGCGGTGGGGGAGTGTGGGCGCACGTGGGGGTGCGCGCCGGCACCAGCACCGACATAGCCCACGCCGGTCATGCTGGCGGCCAGGGTGGCCAGCCCCGCAGCGGCATGCCCTCCGGGGCGGCAAGGAACAACACAGTGCCGGTACCGTGCCTGGCCGTGCCGGAGCGCCACGCCTCATTGCTGTCCTCGAACCGGTCGCAGGCGATGAGGGGCGTGTCCAGAATGAGGCGGGTCATCTGCTGCCTGCGGCAGCGGGACACGACCTCGGACCGCTCGGGAACCTGTCCGGACAGGAGACCGGTGGCCTCATCCGTGTAGCGATAAGCCTGTGACCGGGGAGATGCCCGCATCGGCGGTCGGACGGGCAGCACGCGGAACCAGAACACCGCGTGGCCGGACGAGCCCAACACCCGGTCATCCCCGCGGGGTGGCGATGCGGCTGCGGTGGGTAGCCGCAGCCGGGTCAGGTACCGCACAACCGGGCATGGAACATCGAGCGCGGCAGAAGCGGCTCCCCATCGTGGGGCCTCTGCTCGTGTGGACGTCTCTAGCGGTCCGTTCACCACCTGGTGTTTCGGGTCAGCGGATTAAAGGCACGAGCCATGGGTTCCGTGGAAGTCCGGGAAACGCCGTCACGCACGATTCCATCGGCCCGATGGGGCACGGGAGCGCCGTCCTGCCCCGTCGCGTGCCGGTCGTGTCGGCAACCACAGAGCACCGACGGAGCACACGCCTACCCTGCGATCCGCGGGTCGGCAGGTCATATAGGGGAGCAGGTGATGGTCGCGTGGGTCGCGCGGAGGTCGGCCGAGGACCCCAGCGCACGAGTCGTACCTGGCCATCAGGTTGCTGGCACACGGTGCCGGACCGTTGATCCGTGAAGAGGGCCTTCCAGCGCGGTGGAGTAGCCGTGTACGCACCGCACTGGAAGGCCTTCGCGGTCACTCCCGGGACCGCTCCGACGGTTCAGGCGAGGATCTGGACGTACCCGTCGGTCCCGTGCACGCGGATCCGCTGCCCGTCCCGGATCCTCCGGGTGGCCTGCTCCACACCCACGACGGCCGGCAGACCGTACTCCCGCGCGACCACCGCCCCGTGCGTCATGAGCCCGCCTACCTCCGTCACCAGTCCGGCGACGGTGACGAACACAGGGGTCCAGCTGGGGTCGGTGTAGGCGGTGACCAGGATGTCGCCCGCCTCAAGGTCGGCCTGAGCCATATCCGTGACGACACGGGCACGGCCCTCGACGGCCCCTGCCGAGACCGGGAGGCCGGCCAGCGCGTCGGACGGGGCGCTGTCACGCCGATACTGGCCGGTGAGGGCTTCGCCGTCCGATGTGAGGACCCGGGGCGGGATGAGCGCCTCGTGCGCCCGGAACGCCTCCCGCCTTTCCCGAATGAGCTCGGCGTCCACCTCGTCGGATCGCACGGCTTCTTCCAACTCCTGGAACCGGAGGAAGAAGATGTCTTCGTCCTCGCGCAGGGCGCCGGACCGGACGAGGCGGTCGGCTTCCCGCAGCAACGCCTGCTTGTAGACGAAGTAACGGCTGACCATGCCGTACTTGGGGTACTCCCGATACCCGGCGAAGGTGCGGACGCGGTCGATCATCCGCTTGGTCTCCTCGGCCTTGCGCTCGCCGTCGGGAAGGGCGCGCAAGCGCGCCAGCAGGTCCTGTTCCTTCCGGTGTGACTCCCGGCGTCCCCGCTCGAAGCGTCGCTCGCCTTCGCCCGGCTCGAAGTTCTTGATGTTGCCGAGGATGACGGGCACGAGCGCGGCGGGCTGCTCGCTCCAGCGCGCTCTGGTGATGTCGATCTCGCCCACACAGCGCATCCCGTACGTGTCGAGGTAACCCCGGATGGCGTCACGTGCTTCCGGCCCGCCGGCCAGCCCGGCCATCTCGTCCAGAAAGCCGTCGCCCTGCCGGCCTTCGTCCGCGACACGGTGCAGGAACTCCACGACGTCGGAGTGCGGCCGGATGGCGTCCGCCACGTCGAGAAGCGCCAGCCCCATCTCCGAGGTGACGTTGCGGGGGACGGATTGCGTGAGTGCATCGGCCGCGTTCCTCTCGCCCAGCCACGCCTCCATGTGCTCATTGAGCCACTGGCTCGCCTCCATCGCCGCCATGATCACCCGGAGGCTCTGCGGGTCGAACAGGATGCGCTTCAACTCCGCGATGTCGGACCGGATGAAGTCGAGCAGCGCCGGCCCGGACAGATTCCGGATCTCGCGCTGCAGGGCGGCGACCGAGGCCTCACTGTGTCGGATCAGTTCGCTGACGGTTTCGGGATCGGTCGCGATCGGGGCGGGTGCGTCATCGGCGGGGGCGGCGGTGGAGTCTTCTTCCGGAAGTGTGCGGAGGAAGTCGCCGCGGTCGAGGACGGCTTGCAGCGCGTCCCCGATCAGCGGGTCGGAGCTCCCCAGAGTCTCCATGAGGTTCGCACGGCCCGCGGGCGTCGCCAGGGCGGGGGCGACGTCGACGAACAACCGTCCGCCCGCCTCGTGCATCGCTCGCGGGGTCGTCAGTTGCCACAGGGAGAGCCCCAACGGCTTCATCGCGTCGGTCATCATCTGCTGGTGACCGACGGAGACGTAGACGTGGTTCTCCTGGTCATCGGTCGTGGGGACGGGGAACAGGGTGGTGATCGGTCGGCTCTGGACGATGTGGAAGTCGTCGCCGACCCGACACCACTCGATGTCCTGGGGCCGGCCGAAGTGCGTTTCGATGCGCCGGTCCAGCCGCACCAGGCGCACGACCTGTGCTTCGGTCAGAGCCGACTGCGCCTGCCGCTGCGGATCGGTCGGTGCGTCATGGGTGCCGCCTTCCGGCGACGCCTGAGCGACCCGGGTCTTGGCAGCGATCGCTGCGGAGGCGACCTGGTCGTCGCGCACCGTGTAGACGTCACCGGAGACCAGACCGGAGACGAGTGCCTCGCCGAGCCCCCACCCGGCTTCCACGGTGGCGGTCTTGCGGTTCGAGGTCACCGGGTCCGCGGTGAACAGGGTCCCGGCCGCGTCCGGGAACACCATCCGCTGTACGACCACGGCCATACCCGTCTTCCGGTGGTCGAAGCCGTTGCGGAGACGGTAGGTCACCGCCCATTCGGTGAACAGCGAGGCCCAGCACCGTCGGACGTGCCGAAGGATCTCCGCGGGACCCGTGATGTTCAGGTACGAGTCCTGCTGGCCGGCGAAGGACGCGGTCGGCAGGTCCTCGGCGGTCGCGCTGGATCGCACCGCGTAGGGGGTGTGCTCCCCGAACCGGGTGAGTGCTTCGCTGATAGCCGTCGCGAGTGCGTCGGGCACCGCGACGTCCTCGACGCTGCGGCGCACATCGGCACTCAGGGTGCGGACGGCCGCGTGGTCGTCCGGTTCCGCGCGGGACAGCTGGTCCAACCGGGTACCGATCGACGGCGCCTCGGCGACGATCCGTCGGAAGGCGTCCGTCGTGATGCAGAAGCCGCCCGGAACGCCGGTACCGGGGATCCGTGAGAGCTCGCCCAGAAACGCCCCCTTTCCACCCACGTCTGCGACATTCGTCGCGTCGATCTGCTCGAAATCCATCACATAGCGCAATTCCGCTGCCCCGTATTTCGTCGGTCCGATTCGTAAGACAGCAAGTATGGAGCAATTTTCAGTTCCTCATGAGGCGTGCGAATCTGATATAAAATGAAAGTGGCAGGGAACGACCCTCACCTCATGTGTAGTCCCGGCCGATCCTTCCCCGGCACCGTGGCCGGACTGTCGCGCTGACCGGTCGGACACGTCGCTTGCCGAGGAGCTTGCCGCCGGTATGCGCGCCGCCGCGTGGTCCGAGGGGATCTATCAATCGGTCAGCACGCCCTGGACGCGGTCGGGCGCCGCAAGGTCTTCGCCGGTAAGCAGTCCGGCAAGGAGCCCGACGCCACGAGTTGAAAGCGTGCCTGCCCTATCTGCCCCCGGCGGAACTCTGGGCGCGGCGCCTGGTCCTCCTTGGTCGGTGCTCATCCGCGGGTTCAGCGTGGGGTACCCGCGAAGGCCCGGAGGCGGCCCCGCGCGTCGCAGCCGCAGGGGCTGCCGCTGCAAGCTGCTCTTACCTCAGAGGACAGAACAACCGGGTTCTGTTTTTGGACGGATGAGGTCGCGTAGCTAGATCCGGATCGCGGCGGGTTGGACGGTTCCGTCGTAGGTCGCGGCCCGCTTGTCATAGCGGGTGACTACCGTCCGGTTCTGCTTGGGCGGGTTGACCGTCCGATCGACGGTGCCACGGCCGCGGTAGGCCCGCCGGTCGAACGCCGGAGGCCTCTCACCCGCTGGACCGTGGCGTTTGCGGCGTTGTCGCCGCAAACAGGCCCGGACCGCAGCCGAGGGGTAGGACCTAGCTGAGCCGCGACGGGGGCGAACATGGGAGTGTCGCCGCGCTGGCCCTGGCTGGTGGACAACAATCCGGCGGTGGTGCGCCGTGGTCGTGTGATGCCGGACCACCAGCCGGTGCACGGCTGGGGCGCTCCGGAACCCTGCCCTGAGGTAGGGGAATGTTTAGAGTGATGCGGGTGGTCCTCGGGTATCGGATGGCCGTGGGCCGGATCCCGGGTTTTGCCCTGACGTGAGAGGCGAGATCGGTCGGCGGCGCTCTGTGTAGCTGCCGCGGTGGGGAGAGCCACGATGCCCCGCCGGATGACATGCCCCTCCTGCGAGAAGCCGGGAACCTCGAAGGACGGCGCAACGGCGCGGGCATCACGTCACCTGCGCGGCCTGTGGCGGCGCCGACATCCCCACGGGTCCCCAGGCACTCGCCCAGTACTCCCGGGACACGCAGCTCTCCGCCGTCGGGCAGAGCTACGTGCCGCTGTGCGCAAGCGCCGCGACGGTGACGATGCGACGGACGCCCTGGTTCTCTCGCGCTGAGGAACGCGCGCACCCGGTTGCGGCGGTCGCGGAGGGCGCCGCAACCGGGCGGGGGCGAATCAGTGCGCGGAGTTGAGGGTGCCGGAGAGGTCGTTGTGCAGTTCCTCACTGGGGACGTTCAGACCGGCGATCTCGGCGGTGATGCCGTGCTTGGCGAACTTGTCCACGGCGTGGTCCAGCGCCGCCACCGCCGAGGAGTCCCACATGTGCGCGTACGAAAGGTCGATGACCACCCGGTCCACGCCCTGCTCGCTGTAGTTGAACTGGGCGGTCAGCTCGTTGCTGGAGGCGAAGAAGAGGTCGCCGCGCACGGAGTAGAACCGCACCCCGCCCTCGGGGTCGAGCACGCTGGTCACCCTGGAGAGGTCGGCGACCCCGCGGGCGAACAGGGCCGTGGAGGCCAGCACGCCCACGACCACGCCGATGGCGAGGTTGTGCGTGGCGACCACGACCGCGACGGTGATCACCATGATGGCTGTCTCGGTCCAGGGCATCCGCCGCAGCGTGGCAGGGGAGATGCTGTGCCAGTCCATGGTGGTGATGGACACGAACACCATAACCGCGACGAGGGCGGCCATGGGGATGACGGCGACGACGTCGCCCAGCACCACCACCAGGATCAGCAGGAACACCCCAGCCATGAGCGTGGAGAGCCGGGTGCGGGCGCCGGAGCGCACGTTGATCATCGTCTGGCCGATCATCGCGCAGGAGGCCATTCCGCCGAAGAAGCCGGTGATGATGTTGGCCAGCCCCTGGCCGCGGGCCTCGCGGCCCTTGGACGAACGGGTCTCGGTGACGTCGTCGACCAGCTTGGCGGTCATCAGCGACTCCATCAGCCCCACCAGCGCCAGCGTCAGGGAGTAGGGGGCGACGGTGCGCAGCGTGTCCATGCTCAGCGGCACGTCCGGAAGGAACGGGACCGGGAAGCTGGAGGGCAGGTCACCCATGTCGCCGACGGTGGGCACCTTGACCCCGGAGGCGACGGCGACGCCGGTCAGCACGATGATGGCCACCAGCGGCGCGGGCACCGCTGTGGTCAGGCGCGGCAGCAGGAAGATGATCGCCAGTCCGCCCGCGATGAGGGCGTAGACCGGCCAGCCCTCGCCTGCGAAGTGCGGCACCTGGGCCATGAAGATGAGGATGGCCAGGGCGTTGACGAACCCGGTCATGACGCTGGGCGGGACGAACCGCATCAGCTTGGCCACCCCCAGCAGCCCCAGGACGACCTGGAAGACGCCGGCCAGGATGGTGGCGGCCAGCAGGTAGTCGACGCCGTGCTCGCGCGCCAGCGGCGCGACGACCAGCGCCATGGCCCCGGTCGCTGCCGAGACCATGGCCGGGCGCCCACCGAGGAAGGCGATGGACACCGCCATGACGAAGGAGGCGAACAGTCCGACGCGGGGGTCGACGCCGGCGATGATCGAGAACGAGATGGCCTCGGGGATCAGGGCGAGGGCGACGACGAGGCCGGCGAGGCTCTCGGTGCGCAACCTCGAAACGGACAGCGGCGGAATCGGAAGGCGCCGGCGGGGTTTGGTCTGCTGGGCAGTCATGAAACCAATCTCGTAGGAGCTGCGTGCGCACACTGTGGCCGGGCGAGGGCACTGCACCCCCGCTCCGGGCACGCATCAGCGCGCGACGAACGGATGCCGATGATTCGGGGTCCCCGGCCGCCCCCGGGTCGGCCGCATACGCATGCGAGCCGTCCCCTTGTCAGCGGCGCCGTTGCCGCGGGCCCACGGCGGCGATGCACCGTGGGACGGGGGTATCGGGGCAGAAAAAGGGGCGCGAGCCGCGTGGGCTCGGCGCCCTCAAAGCTTACAGTTACGTGAGGGTTGGGATCACCCTTCGCGTGCGAGAGCCTGCCCACATCCCGCCGGTCGGACGTTGCGCGCGTCCGCAGCGGAGGGGAACGGACGGCAGCCGGACGGTGCGCCACGGGGAAGCGCTGGGAAACGGAGTGCCGAGACGGATAGCGGCCGCGTATCACCGTTCCGCACGCTCGAGGAGCGCCAGCGGGTGACGATCGCAGCCCACCGTCCGAACGCGTTTTGCTGGATGGACCTCAAGTCCCGCGGTCTGCCCGGAACCGCGGCGTTCTTCTCCGGCGTGCCCGGCTGGACGTTCGCCGTTGACGCGCAGGATCGGTGCCGGCCACCTGCGTCCGTGCGGGCGAACACCGGACCGATCCATCTCGGTCGAGCCCTGGCACAGGGTTTTGGAATACCGCGGTGACGACGGTTCCCTACCGGCCTAAGAGCTCCACGCGCTCATCTGTGGTCCCATGCCAAATCCGTCCTGGTCCTACGCGAACTCGAACAGTGAACTCGCTGGGGTCACCACAACCGTCGTCTTCTCTTCCCGCGCCGGAGGCACCGAGGTTCATGGGTTTGTCGCCGTTTCGTGCTGGATTCTCGGAATGCTGGCGACCAGGCGTTCGAGGATGTTCTGGAGAACCGTGCGCGATGTGGCGAAATTGAGGCGGGCGAACCCTTCTCCGCCAGGTCCGAACTCCGGGCCGGGACTGAGTGCTACGCGGCCGTACTCGCGGAGCTTGGCGGCCGGGTCACGCCCCAGTCCGAGGGCGCGGAAGTCCAGCCAGGCCAGGTAGCCCGCCTCGGGCAGGTGGTAACCGAGCTCGGGAAGCTGTTCGGCGAACACGTCCGCGACGAGGCGGCGGTTGTCGTCGAGGTGGGACACCACGGCGTCGAGCCACGGCCCCCCTCTCTCCCACGCGGCCAGTGCCGCTTCGACGCCGACCGTGTTGACGGCACCGAAGATGTCGGGCGGCTGTGCGTCGTAGGCGGCGCGCACGCTCTCGGCCCCGAGATGGGCCAGAGCGCAGCGGGTTCCGGCGAGGTTGAACGCCTTGGTCGCGGAGGTGAGGGTCACCGTACGGGAGGCGGTGTCGGTGTCCAGAGAAGCGAACGGGATGTGCTGGTTCGGGGGGTAGGTGAGATCAGCGTGGATCTCGTCCGAAATAACCAGCATGTCGTTGCGTCTCGCGGTATCCGCGATCTCCTGCAGCTCGGTGCGCGTGAACACGCGCCCGGTCGGGTTGTGCGGGTTGACCAGCAGCAGCGTCCGGCACCGAGTGGCGGCGGCCTCCCGGGCGAGGTGCTCCGGGTCGAAGCGCCATCCCGAGGGCGTGTCAAGCATCGGGATCGGGACCAGGCGACGCTCCATGCGCGTGACGGTGCCGAGGAAAGGCGGGTAGTTCGGAGTGTGGACCGCCACGGCGTCGCCAGGTTCCGTCACCAGATGGAGCACCACCTGGAGCGCCTGGATGAGATCGGTGAATTCGCGGACCTGCCCAGGGTCGGGACTCCAGTGGTAACGCTCGTGCATACGCCGGGTGAACGCGGCGCGTAGCGGACTGCCATGCGGCCAGTCCGGGTAGCCGATATCCGCACCGTCGATGAACCGGTGCAGCGCGTCGCGAACGGGCTGGGCGACGGGAAAGTCCATGTCCGCTACCCATGCGGGAAGCACGTCAGGTTCGACGCGGTGCCATTTGGCCCCCGGTCTGGCGCGAAGCCAGTCCCAGTCGAGCGCGTCGAGGCTGCCGGGACGGTTGGTGTGCGGGCCGGTCGCATTCATCGGGTTGCCTCGGGGCCGAACGAGTGGGGCGTGCCCTGGGAGTGAGCGGTGAGCAGATCGCGGAGGACCTCCAACTGTCCGTGGTGTTGGCTGAGTTCCTCCAGCACGTGTAGCAGCACTCCTCCCTGGGTGAGAGCTCGTTGCGGTCCGAGGAACCCCGAGGGCGGATCCCCGCGGGCGGGCGCCGATGGTGCGACGTGCTCCAGGTCCAGGCGAAGCTGGCGCTGACTTTCCTGGACCCGGGAAACGAGCTCCGCCACCGTGCCCGTCGCGTGGAACTCCGCTTCCCGGTCGCGGTGCACGACGCGGCCAGCGGCCAGCGCTCCCACCCAGTAGTCGACCACGCCAAGGCAGTGGGTGGTCAGCCCGAACGCCGAGTTGGCCCCTTTGAGGGCGGGTCGGCGGTTGACGAGGTCATCACCGAGCTGCCTGGCGATCTCGACCATTCCCGCAAGCGCGCGGTCGACGAAGTAGAGGAACTCCTCCATGGCGGTGTCTTCGTTCTGGCGGGACCCGGCGTCGTCCGTGTCCGCCGCTCCGACGGCGTCGTGTTCTGGAGAGGTCTGAGGCATTCGCAGCCCATTCAGTGCCGTAACCGTTTAGACAGTGACTGCAGTTTGTTCGCTCGCATCGTCACCTGTCAAGATGGTGATATGGGATCCGTCTTCGTGAGCGGCCGGTCATCGTTGGACCTGGCAGGGACACTGAAGTGGCGGCGTGGTGAACCCGAGGAGTTGCTGGCGGAGCCCGCGGATCTGGGGCGGTGGGCGGTAGAGGCAGCGCTGGTGGACGAACCACCCGAGGTGGTTGACTCCGGTCTGCGGCAGGGCAAGGAGCTGCGCGAAACGATCTACCGGCTGGCCAGTGGCTGGTCGGCTACGGCTGACCGACAGGACGTGGAACTGCTCAGCACGGCCGCGGCTGCTGCTCCCCCCAGGGTCGATCTCGACCAGCGGTACCGAGTCCGCAGGAGCGGCCCGCTCGAGGCGGTGCTGTCGGCCGTCGCCAGGGACGCGATCGAACTCCTCGGCGGCTCGGACATTGAACGGGTGCGCGAGTGCGCGCGTCCGGAATGCACCCGGCTCTTCGTGGACTCCTCCCGTGGAAAACCGCGCCGCTGGTGCGGGATGGCCGAGTGCGGCAACCGGATCAACGCAGCCAATTACCGTCGGCGTCAGCGCACCACGGCACCGAGCACGCGGTAGGTTCCTTGAGGCCGGGAAGGCTGGACGAGACCGATGCGCATCGGTGAAAGGCGCCTATGGAAACCTTGAGTCTACGCAGCCTCAACCGCGCGACCCTGGAGCGGCAACTGCTGTTGGAAAGGCGCCACACCACCGCGCTCGAGGTGATCGACCATCTGGTCGGATTGAACGCTCAGGATCCCGAACCACCTTATATCGGGCTCTGGTCGCGCATTATCGATTTCGGCAGCGGCGATCTGGAACGGTTGCTGCACGAGCGGGAGGCGGTGTGTGGCTCGCTGCTGCGCGGCACCCAGCACATCGTGACGACCGACGACTATCTCTGGTTGCGTCCGCTCCTGCGTCCAATGCTGGAGCGGCTCCAGCGCAGCGCCTTCGGAAAGACCACTGCGGAACTGGGTTTGGCCGACCTCATGGCGGCCGCTGAGAACCTCATCGGCACTGAGACGATGACGCGGCCGGAGCTGGGGCGGGCACTCGCCGCGCGGTGGCCCGGACGCGACCCTGTGGCGCTGGCCCGCTCGGTCCAGTTCCTGATGCCGGTCGTGCACCCGCCGCCCGACGGCACCTGGGAGTGGCGAGGCAAGACCCCGTTCCTCCTCGCCAGCGAGTGGATCGGTCGGCCGCTGGTGGAGGAACCCTCGGCGGAGCGGTTGGTCCTGCGCTACCTCGCCGCGTTCGGGCCGGCCACGACCCGCGACATCCAGGCGTGGAGCGGGCTGACCCGTCTCCGGCAGGTGGTCGACGGTCTGCGGTCGCAGCTGCGCGTATTCCGCGACGACAGCGGACGGGAGTTGTTCGACCTTCCTGACGCCCCGCGCCCGGGGCCCGACGTCCCGGCGCCCGTCCGGTTCCTGGCGCCACTGGACAATGTGCTGCTGGCTTATCACGACCGTCGCCGCATCGTCACCGAGGAGCAGCGCAAGCACACCTTCCTCGAGGCCGCCGTGTCGGTCGACGGGTTCGTACGCGGGCTCTGGCGGATTCGCCACGACGATGACCGCGCGACCCTGATCGTCCGGCTCTTCGACCCGCTGGCCCCCGACGAGGAGGAGCAGGCGGTCGACGAGGGCGTGCGGCTGTTGCGGTTCTTGGCGGCGAAGGCACACGCGCACGACATCCACTTCCAGCCGCTGGAGGAGGCCTGGCCGCCGGGAACGCCGTGGAGCTGCTGGCCGAAGCGTTCAGCTCGCCCTGCGCCTCCTCGGTGAGAAGGGCCCCGCGTGAGATCGGAGTGATTCCCCTGACTGCTGCCGGGGTCAAATCTCTGCTCAGCGAGGTGTGGCCAGTGCGCAGGCCGCTGTTGCACGGCCTGGCGCGGTCGCTATGGCGACGTCGCCATCAAGCACGTGCCCGCTGGTTCCACATGCGGGCTCAGCTGGGCGTATCCGTCCAGGTCACATAGCAAAGTCGGCTGTAGTACTCGCCTGCGGGGCAGACCGCGCGTCGCTCCGGAAATCGCTACTCGGGATCCCGGCGCACGCGCTCGACGTAGGCTTCGGAGTCGCTGTCGGCGAGCCGCCGTAATTCGGATACGTGCGCTGTGAAGTCCGGGTGCCTCACAGCGGTGCGTAGCGCCTCGACACTCGCCCACAGCGCGACGTTCACATAGCGGTTCGGTTTCCGACATCCTGGGAGAGCGTGTAGTCAAGAATGCCGGACTGCGCCGCCATGAAGTCCGCGACCTGCCCGAGAGCGCGCTCGAATTCCCCGGGCCCCTTCACAGCGGCCCTGTTGACGAACGTGACGGTGGGCGCGGCGTTCTGCTGCGTATCGGTCTCCTCCTCCGCGAGCGGCCCTCCGGTCACTATCCGCGCCCCCATCCTCGTGCACCATGTTGGAGAGCCGCTCGAGGGCGGTGTCCGCCAGGGCGTCCTAGCCGCCGAACCGCGCCGCGTTCTCCCGCACCCAGTCGGTCAGGGTGCGGGCCGGGCGGCCGGTTACCTCCTGGATCGTAGGCAGTACCGTGTATCCGGCCTCGGGCGGGTTAGTCCTCATCATCAGGAAGAACTCGATATCGGAGTCGCCGAAGCCCTCCTCGCGCCACTGCGCGACCATCTCGTCCTGACTGAGCTCGATGTAGCGCACCTCGCGACCCAAGACCTCACCGATGATGCGCACCTTGTCCGGAGGGGTGAGCGCCTCGGGGCCGGTCATCCGGTATTCCTCGCCCGCGTGGCCGTCACCGGTGAGTACAGCCGCTGCCACCGAGGCGACGTCGGAGTCGTGGATCATTGCGCTCTTGGCGGAGGCGAACCCTTCGCGCACCACGCCCTCCTCGCGGATGGTGTCCGCCCACTCCAGGATGTTGGACATGAACTCGCTGGGAAGCAGGTAGGTGCCCTCCGCACCGCTCGCTTCGACCGCTTGGTCCAGCTCGGTGTGGTCCATGTCCCCTTTCAGCACGGTGACCTTGCGGACGCCCGCCTTTTTGGCCAGCTCCATGATCTCCGGTCCGTTAGGCAGCGGCGCGTAGTCGTCGCCGCCGAAGCTGATGAGGTGGGCCGCGGTGATCCCGGTGAACACCTCGCCCAAGGTCGAGGTGTCAGCGATATCGCTCGCCACAGTTTCGGCCGCTGCCGGCAGGCCGGCCTGTGCGGGGTCGCGGGTCAGGGCACGGACGCTGTGCCCCTCGGCCAGCAGCTGCTCTACCAGTGGGCGCCCAACATTACCGGTAGCGCCGGTTACGAGGATGGTCATGGTTTCTCCCTAGGGTTGTCGGTGTCCGGAACCGGGTCCTAGCGCCTCGCGGTCCAGGTAGGGATGATGGGGTGTTTCCATCTCGGTTCGCGATCTGGCGCTGCCGAAGCTAGCGAGAATTGCGGTCGGATCCTGTCCGCTAGAGCGCGGAGAATGGTTCTATGATGGACACCTCGGCGAGGCTCCTCCGTTTGCTGGCACTGCTGCAGGTCCGCCGGGAGCGGCCGGCCGCGAACTCTCCGAACGTTTCGACGTCAGCGAGCGCACCGTAGGCCACGACGTTGAGCGGCTGCAGGCCCTGGGCTAGATCCTGTCCGGAGTCCGGTCTTGGTAGAGCATCGTCCATGGCACGAGGCGATCTCACCGACGAGCAGTGGCCCCTGTTTCGCAGGGACGGGATGATTACCTCGGGGCCTCTAGATGCAGGAAGTGGCCGACTTCCGTGAGGACCTGTGTCGTGGTCTTGTCGTGGAACCCCAAAGCCTGTGCGGTCACTGGCGCGGGAACTTGGAGCACGAGCTGGTGCAGAGCCGCGGTACGCACCCGTATCCCCGGGATTCCGAGTTCGCGGACCAGCTCAGCAAGGCTGTAGGGATGCGGGGGCGCCCTGATCGGGTTCCGGGGAAAGGCCAGAGGGCTTCGCTGCAGCTCGGCGAACGGTTCAGGGGCCGGTATCGGTGGATCGCCGAGGCGAATGAGTACGTGGCCGTCGTCGGCTGGGCCGATCCCTGCCGCAGCCCCAGCACGCTCACCGCCGCGTTGCCCGCCCGGGTGGACAGGGCGCCGCCCGCGGTTGCGGATCAGCGGCCTTGGCGGGCCGGCCGGGCTCGCCCAGGAGTTCCTCCAGGGTGGTGCGGGCTTGGGCGTGTAGGGGAACGGTGCGGTCCTTGCCGCCCAGACGTCCCCTGCCCCGAGCACGCACGCTGCCCTTGCGGGCCGAGAGCCGCACGTCGGCCGCGTCCAGAGCGATCGGGATCACGGAGAAGCTCGGCCGCTCGAACAGTGGCTTTTGTCTGCTCGGCTCCCGAGCTGGGACGTTGCGTCGCAGCATGTGACCCTCCTCATTGTTGACAGTGTACACATGACCATCTTAGTCTCATGTAAGCGCCGCATACATTTTGCGAGGGAGACACCAATGCCATCGACCCAGCAGGACACGGTCGAGGTCGATCTGGGCGGCCGCAAGCTCGCGGTCCCGAAGGGCGGCCTGTACGACCGTTACCGCATGGACACCGATCTCGACGAGGTCGCCCGCGATCCCCGCGTCAGCAGCGTCGACTTCTTCCGTCGGCTGCCCAAGACCAGGGTCGAATCACCGATCGGTCCGACGCTCACGCCGAACTTCTACTATCGGGTCTCGACTGCCCGGGTCACGATGCTCGCCCGGTCCCGCGCGCTCCGCTCCCGCCTGCCCGCGGAGCTGGACCCGCTGGAAATCGCGCCCGGCCTCGGGCTGGCCTCGATCATGTTCTTCCGCTACGACGTGTGCGACATCGACTTCTACACCGAGGCCGCCGTCGCGATTCCGGTCCGGCCCGCCCGGCACGGTCGGCTCAGGTTCGTCGACCTCGCCTCCGGCCTCAAGAACGACGACCTCCACGCCTACGTACTGTCCCTGCCGGTCAACAGTGACATCGCCCAGGTCCGCGGCCACGACGGCTACGGCTTCCCCAAATGGGTCACCGAACTCGACGTCGATATCGACTCCAACAGAGCCACCGCACGTGTGGCCAACGACTCCGGTGGCGACGACCTGAGCCTGTCGGTGTCCACACCCGCTCAGACCACGTATCCGTCCGGTGAACGAGTCTCGACGCTCACCTCCTACACGTCGATCGAGGGCGCCTGGCACTCGATCCTGAACCAGACCAACGTGCTCTCGACGGGAGGAACGCGCTCACCGCGCGACCTGGTTCTCAAGTCCGGAAACGGCCGCCTGACCGACGACCTGCGCTCGCTCGACCCGATCCGGACCATCCAGCTCGACGTCACCACCGAGAGCCAGGCCGCACTGCACATGCCGGTCCCGGTCTCGATCCGGAACCGCTAGCGCGGGAAACCGAAGGAGGCAGCGATGACCGACACCGAGCCGGCGACCGGAACCGGGACGCCCCGGTCCGTGACGACCACGGACGCTCCAGCGCCCGAAAAGACACCGCGGAGCACTGCCATGACCACCGAACCCAGCACCCGAACAGCGCAGGCCGTCCGCGCCCCCGGATTGCCGCCGACGCTGACCCCGGTCCTGCTCCGACGGCTGACCGCACGGGTCGCGGCTACTCCGGACGCCGTGCGGGTCACCACCACCGCGCCGTACACCGGTGGCCCGCTGGCCGACCTGCCGGTCTCGACGCCCGAGAACGTCGAAGCGGCGTTCACGCGGGCCCGCGCAGCCCAGAAGGCCTGGGCCGCCACCCCGCTGCGCGAACGCAAGCGGATCATGCTGCGCTTCCACGACCTGGTCATCGAACGCCGCGACGAGGCTCTGGACCTGATGCAGGCCGAGAGCGGCAAGACCCGCCGCGACGCGTTCCTGGAGGTCACCGACATCGCGCTGACCGCCCGGTACTACGCGCGCGGCGCCGCCGGGATGCTATCGCCCCGGCGCCGCCGCGGCGCGATCCCGCTGCTGACCCACACCACCGAACTGCGCCATCCCAAGGGCGTCGTCGCCGTCATCTCACCGTGGAACTACCCGCTCAGCATGGCCGCGGGCGACGCGATCCCCGCGCTCATGGCGGGCAACGCCGTCGTCCAGAAGCCCGACACCCAGACCGCTCTCACCGCGCTGTGGGCCCTGGACCTGATGCACGAGGCGGGACTGCCCACCGACGTGTGGCAGATGGGGATCGGTCGCGGGAGTTCCCTCGGCGGTGCACTCATGGACAACGCCGACTACATGATGTTCACCGGCTCCACCGCGAGCGGGCGCCAGATCGCCCGCGACGCAGGTGAGCGCCTGATCGGGGCCTCCCTGGAGCTGGGCGGCAAGAACGCCATGGTCGTCCTGGACGACGCCGACGTCGACCGCGCGGTGGAGGGGGCGATCGCCGCGGCGTTCCCCTCGGCCGGGCAGCTGTGCGTGTCCATCGAGCGGATGTACGTGGCCGATGCGGTCTACGACCGCTTCGTCGCCGCGTTCGCCGCCCGCACCAGGGAACTGCGGGTGGGAGCCGGGTACGACTACGGCTACGACGTCGGCAGTCTGACCCACCCGTCCCAGCTGAATACGGTGACCGCGCACGTGGAGGACGCCGTCGACAAGGGCGCGACCGTCCTGGCGGGCGGCCGGGTGAGGCCGGACCTGGGGCCACTGTTCTACGAACCGACCATTCTCACGGGTGTTACCCCGGACATGACGCTGTACGACCACGAGACCTTCGGGCCGGTCGTGTCGGTCTACCGGTACCGGGACGTCGACGAGGCGATCGCCCGGGCCAACGCGACGCCGTACGGGCTCAACGCCAGCGTGTGGAGTCGTAGCGGCGCCCGGGGGCGTGCGGTGGCCGCCCGGCTGCATGCCGGTACGGTCAACGTCAACGAGGCCTTCGCGGCCGCCTGGGGCAGTATCGACGCGCCTATGGGCGGCATGGGCGACTCAGGGCTGGGCCGCCGCCACGGCGCCGACGGCATCCTGAAGTACACCGAGCCGCAGACGGTCGCCCACCAGCGCCTGTTGGGGTTCACACCGCCCGCCGGGGTCTCGTACCGCACGTGGGCGCAGGCCCTGACCGTCGCGCTGAAGCGGATGAAGGGCATGGGCATGCGTTGAGCCGGGGGCGGTGACCACGGAGGACGGGCGGCACCGGGCCGGAGGCCGGCCGGTGTCGCCCGCGGGCGTCCCTACGCCCGCGGCACCGCCGTGGCGGCGAACAGCGCGTGGACGGTGGAGCGGACCCGGTCGGCGACCCTGTCGGGGTCTGCGGCGTCGAGCTTGCCGTCTAGGTGCAGGAAGGCCAGGCCGTGGACCAGGGACCACACCGCGGTGGAGAGCGTCTCGGGCTCGGAGTCGGGGAAGACACCGTGGACGATGCCGTGGACGTACTCCCAGATGGCGGCGGTAGCGGCGACCCGCTCCTCGTGCTCCGGGTCGCAGGGTTCGGCGAACATCGTCCGGAACAGCGCCGGTCGCTCCAGCGCGAAGCGGACATAGGCGACGGCGATTCCGGCCAGATCGTCGGGGGTCTCAGGCGATGCGTTCGCCAAGGCCAGGTGTTCGGCGAGCTCTCGGTACCCTTCGGCCGCGACCGCGGAGACGAGCGCCTCACGGTCCGAGAAGTGGCGGTAGGGGGCCGTCGCCGACACCCCGGCCCGCCGCGCCACCGCCCGCAGGGACAGCGCGGCTCCGCCGTCCTCTTCGAGCAGGTCCCGGGCCGCGCGCAGGCAGGCGGCGTGCAGGTCGCCGTGGTGGTAACTGCTCTTCGCTTGCGGCACGGATCACACTCCCTAATGTTTGCAGTGCTCACATCCTCCCTCTAATGTAAGCAATGCGTACATTGTAACGGACCTGAGAGAGAAAGCGGTTCCGATGACTGGCGGATTGTACTCACCCCTGCACCTGCGCTCGGGGACGGTTCTGGGCAACCGGATCGCCAAGGCGGCCATGGAGGAGAACATGGCGGGCGAGGGCCAGCTGCCCGACCATCGACTGCTGGAGCTGTACCGGCGCTGGTCGGCGGGCGGAGCGGGGCTGCTCATCACCGGTAACGTCATGGTGCACGCCGAGGCGCTGACCGGGCCCGCCGGTGTGGTGCTCGACGAGGCCGCCCCGTTGGAACCGTTCGCCGCATGGGCGCAGGAAGCCAGCTCCGGCGGCGCGGCGGTGTGGATGCAGATCAATCACCCAGGCCGCCAGGTCCAGGCCAACATGCCCGGCGTCGCGTGGGGCCCGTCCGCGGTGGGCGTCGACCTGGGCCGGCTCAGCAAGAACTTCGGACGCCCGGTCGCCATGACCCCCGAGCAGATCGGGGACACCGTGGAGCGGTTCGCGGTCACGGCCTCCCGAGCCGAGCAGGCCGGATTCGACGGGGTGGAGATTCACGCCGCGCACGGCTACCTGCTGTCGCAGTTTCTGTCCCCGCTGGTCAACCAGCGCACCGACGCCTGGGGCGGGTCGCTGGAGAACCGGGCGCGGATGCTGCTGGACGTGGTCCGTGCGGTCCGCACCGCCGTCGCTCCGTCCTTCGCTGTCGCGGTGAAGCTCAATTCAGCCGACTTCCAGCGCGGCGGGTTCGACGTGGACGACGCACGCCGGGTGATCGCGATGCTCGAACCGCTCGGCGTCGACCTGGTGGAACTGTCCGGCGGCAGTTACGAGAGCCCGGCGATGACCGGGCGCTCCGCCGACGAGCGCACGCAGGCCCGGGAAGCCTACTTCCTGGACCTGGCCCGGGACATGGTCGAGACCAGCCCGCTGCCGCTGATGCTCACCGGAGGCATCACCCGGCGCGCCACCGCCGACAGGGTCCTCGCCAACGGCGTGGATCTCATCGGGATGGGCACCTCTCTTGCCGTCACCCCGGACCTGCCTCTGCGCTGGCGGGACCGCCGCGAAGCCGACCGGTCGATGCGGCCGGTGACCTGGTCCAACAAGGCCCTGGCCTCGGCCGCCAGCATGGCGCTGGTCCGCCACCAGATGCGGCGCCTCTCCCGCGGACGGTCTCCCAGACCCGGCACCCACCCGGCGTACGCCCTACTCTCCGAACAGCTCCGCCAGCGGCGAGCCCTGCGCCGCTACCGCGCCTGGCTGCTCACGTCACGAGGCGCCGCGACAGCGAACCGACCCGCGCGGTCGCGCCACCGGGTGTCAAGGACCTCCTGACAGGGAGCACCGAGTATGTCCCTGTCTCCACGAACCGGCTCTGGCACTCGGCCATCACTGTCGGGCGATGGCCGAGTGCCAGAGCCGCGGCACCGCGTTCAGCGGTGGGCCGTGTCCGAAGAGGCGTCGACGACTCACGGGAGGGAGGGTCACGTCGAGGACGAGGCAGCGACACCGGCGACGAGTCGCTCGGCCAGTCTCCCCGAGGACTGCGGGTTCTGCCCCGTGTACAGATTCCTGTCGGCCACGATGAAAGGCCACAGGGGAATCCGCCCCTCGTGTGAACCCAGGATCGCCCGGGCTCAGATCCCTTCGGAGGGCTCCTCGGCGGCCCAGGTGAAATTGTGACATTCCTGAACGTTCGGGAGCCCGACGCCGTCGGCGGACGCGGGCGCCTCTACCTGACCGGCGGCCTCGCCCGCCTCCGTCGGGACAGCCGCTTTCGAGGTGCTGGGGCGTGACGAACACCAGGTGAAGGTATGCGGACATCGCATCGAGCTGGACGAGATCGGGGCGGTCCTGGCGCGGCAGCCGCGGTGGACCAGGCGGCCGTCGTGGTCGAGGACGACGAGGCGTCGGGGATCCTCCTGGCCGCCTACTTCGCCGACGAGGCCGCCCCGTCGGATCTGGCCCGCGGCGCCGCCGACCTCCTGCCGCCCTGTCCCGGTCCGGCAAGGGACCCGCGAAGGGCGCCGAGGGTCGCACCCGGGCGGAACGGGAGGTGATCCAGGACTGCCGGGACGTGCTGAACATCGACGGCCTCGGAGCCGGCGACGACTTCCTGCCCCTGGGGGCAATTCGCTGTCGGCGGCTGTCCTAGCAAACCGGTTCGGCGAGCGGCTCGGGGTACGGCCGTCGATGCGTACGCTGTTCGACGCGAAGTCGCTTGCCGAATTGGCGGCCGTCCTCGGCCCGGAGGCGTCGCCCACGTCCGCGAAGGGCGAAGAATGACCGACATGCACCCCCTCCGCGTAATCGCCGCCGAACGCGCGATCAGGCCGGTCCTGTTCTGGTCGTTCGTGGCACGGCTTCCATTGGGGCTGGTGTTCGAGGCCCTGCTGTTCGGCGTGCAGAAGACGACCGGGTCACTGGCGCTGGCCGGGACCGTGACGGGGGTGGCCTCGCTATGCACGGCAATGGCCGCACCGCTACAGGGGAGGCTGCTCGACCGGACACCCAAACCCCGGATCATCACCTGCTTCGCGGCGGCTCAGGTCCTGACGCTGCTGGTGCTGGCCGGGGTGGTGTACGCCGGGGACGCGCCGGCGGTGCTGCTGATCGTCCTGGCGGCGGCGGCCGGCGGAACCATCCCCTCGGTGACCGCGATGACCCGCCTGACGCTCAAACGAACCCTTCCGTCGACCTCCTTGAACACGGCCTACAGCCTGGACGCCACCTCGCTGGAGATCATCTTCATCGCCGGTCCGACCCTGACTGCGCTGGGCACGGTGCTCTGGGACCCGGCCGTCATCTTCGCGGGAAGCGCCGCGCTCGTCCTCGTCGGGACCGGGGGCTTCCTGGCGACAGCGGGCGAACGGCTGAGGGAACCCCTGGCCGGGACCGCGGAGGGCGGAACCGGTGCGGAGGACGGGCCCTCCGAGCGGGACACGGCCGGGCGCGATGCCGACTACGCCTCTCCCCTGCGACGCCGGAGGATGCCGGTGATCTGGTTCGTGGCGGCCATCGCGCTGTCGGCACTTCCGCTAGGAATGATCGAGTCCAGTCTGATCCAGCTGACCGTGGAGCGCCAGACGAGCATCGCCCCGGTGGGCGTCGCCCTATCCGTTCTCAGCGCCGGCAGCCTGGTCGGCGGCCTGGTCTATGCGGCCGTCTCCTGGCGGGCCCGACCCAGCGTGCAGTTCGTGGCGTTGTCCCTGCTCCAGGCTGGCCTCCTGCTCCTCCTCCTGCCAGAGCCCGGTTTCTTGGCCATCACGGCTCTGCTCGCGGCAGTGGGACTGTTCGTCGTGCCGCTCATGTCTCTCACCTTCCTCCTCCTCGACAGAATGAGCCCACCGGAGAACTGGGCGCAGACACAGAGCTGGGGCGGCGCGGCCAATACGGCCGGATCCGCCGCCGGGATCGCCCTCGGCGGGGCCGTGGCCGGTGCCAGCGGGTCCTTCATCGGCATCCTCGCGGCCACCGGCATCGCCTTCGTCAGCATCGCCGTGGCGCTTCCGGCATTCCGCGCCCTGTCCGACCGCTGAGAGGGCGTTTCGTGGGTTGATGTCCCCTTCGTCGGAGGGGTTGGACAGGGCGGGCTGGTCAGGGAATCTGTGCTGGGCTAGGGGCGCGGCTGGGTGAACAAACCCGGCTCGGTCCCGAGGAGGATGCCACGGCTGGGCAGGCGTTTGAACGTGGAGCGGATGTTCTCGGCGTTCTTCGACACGACTGGATGCGCGGAACACCAACTCCCCAGGGCCTGCAATGCCGAGCGCCGGAGCTACACCGCCCCCATCCACCACGTGCAGTCTCCCCAATCACGGTCCTGTACGTCTTCTGTACCAGCGTCCGCATCCGTGCATTCTTCGCCTTCGCAGGCGTTTCTTCAGGGCGAAGCTCGGCCACGCGTGGATCCCCCGGGACCAGACCGCTGGGTCGGCCACGGCGATGTTGGCCGCGAGGGACGCGAGGCTGCCCAGGATCAGCAGGCCCCATGGCAAGATGCCGCCGCGTCCCCCTCTCCTACACCACCCCGGCCGCGGTCAGCCGCAGATGGCCTCTTCCAGGAACGCGTCCGCTGCGTCGTCGGGGTCACCGCTGAAGTCTGGTGTGAGCGCGATCGTGACCTGTTGCTGCTGGTCCTCCGTCGAGTACGACCAGGACTGGTACGCCAGGGCATCGCCGTCGTTGCCGTACACACGGACCCCACACGAGGTGTCCCGCCAGGCCAGCCCGAGCCCGTACGTCTCGCCCTCCACAGCCGGTGTCGTCATCTCGTCGAGCTGGTCATCCGACAGCAGGCGGCCGTCGAGCAGTGCGGCGACGAACTGGTTGAGGTCCTTCGTCGTGGAGATCACTTCGCCACCCGCTCCCAACACCGACGGGTTCATCTCGGTGAAGTCGACGAGGTGCGTTTCGCCGCCCCACTCTGCTGGCACGTAGCCGTGCGGATGCGGCTCGTCCATCCGTGGCGACTCTCCCGGCATCGTGGTGCCATTCAACCGCAACGGTTGGATGATCCGCCGCTCGATCTCCTCGCCGTACGACCGGCCGGTGGCCTTCTCGACGATCTGGCCGAGCAAGACGTAGCCGGTGTTGGAGTACTCGTACTCCGAACCCGGCGGTTCGAACGTCGGGGGGTTCGCCACGGCGCGTCCGACCAGCTCGTTCGCGGTCCAGGTTCGCCACCGGTTGTTCAGGAACTCCGGATCCGGTGGCAACGTGAGGGTTCTCCGGTAGTCGTACAACCCGCTGGTGTGGTTGAGAAGCTGGCGCACGGTGATGCCGTCACCATTCGGTACGGCTCCGGGCAGCCACTCTTCGACTGTGTCGTCCAGCCGCAGCTGCCCCTCGTCGACGAGCTGCAGAATGGCGGTGGCGAGGAACGTCTTCGTCACGCTGCCCGCCCGGAACCGGCCCTGGACCGGGATCTCCTGCGTCGTGTCCCGCTCGGCGACACCGCTGGTGCCGCGCCACACGCCATGCTCGTCACGCACCTCCGCCAGCGCGCCCACCGCCCCAGCGGCCACGAGGTCGTCCAGTCGGCTCTGCAGCTCCGGACGATCCTTACTCTCTGACTCGGCGGTGGCAACGGCCGGCGCCGCGGCCACGGCCAACACCGTCGTCGCGGTCACCAGCACCCGGGACACACGCTTCATCCCGACCTCCTCGATCTTCGTGGACGATCCGTCGCGGCCAGCCTGACGAAGCGGAGGAAGCGGGCGCATCCGGGAATGCCCTAGCCCAACCCCTGGGATCCGCCCGCTTCCCTCCGGGGTTTGTGGGGGTGCCAGACCCGAGGTTTGTGGGGGCGGCTAGAGCGTGCCTCACAGCTGGTTTGGTGCCTTGACGGCACTTGGGCTTCGGGGCGGCTTCGAGACGAAAACTGCCGCACTGGATTGGGGACAGGAACAGGAGGCCCAAGTCCGCGCCGGGACCTGGACAGAGCCCAGGGAACAGGAGATCACCTTCGGGGAGTTCGCCAACCAGTGGTGGGCACAGGTCCGCTTGGCCGACAATACTGCGGCCGAATACCGCTCTTACCTGGATACCTATATCCTTCGCCTATCCTCCCGGGCTTCACGTTCAACGAAGGTCGGCACACCCACCGCGCGTGGCTGGCTGATGACGGTATCCCCGAGGTGGGCCGCGCCGCCCGGCTGGGACACCGGATGCCCGGTATGGCCAATGTCTACGAGCACGTCACGCCGGCGATGAAGGAGCAGATGCGCAGCGCGCTGGAGGCGCGTTGGCGCCAGAGCCTGCAGGCGCTGAAACCGGCCGAGTGCCAGTGGATCCTGGAGACGGCTCTGCGGCTCGGTGAGTACTACCGAGCGCCGTGTGCGTGGAAGTCCCCGTGGTGGCAAAGGAGCAGGATCGCCTCCACGGCGATCGTCCCAAAAAAGGAAAAGGCCACCGAAGCGGCCTCTGCCCTGCGATGTTGCTGGTGGGCGATACTGGACTCGAACCAGTGACCTCTACCGTGTCAAGGTAGTACGGTGCTCTAGCCGACCTGGACCGATATGCGGACTCGCAGGTCAGAGGCCCTCATTGGGAGCCGTTCGGCGCCGTTGAGCCCCGTTGAGACATCTTCCTGTCTCCATTTCGTCTCCACGCCGTCCGCGTGGAGCGGCCGTCTCCACGATCACCCGGTGCCCGTGTCGGCGGTAGTACTCACCGGTGTTCGGCTCCCACGTATGGTCGATGGCCTGCAAGGAGGAGTACATACCCATGTCGAGTCCGATGTGGTCGCGCTGGATCACCGTCGCTACCGTCCTGCTGCTGGCCGCCATCGCGGCCGTGGTCTCCTATGCCCACATGTTCGAGCTGGCCCTGGGCCATGGCGAGCCCGCCTGGCGGGCTGGTCTGTTCCCGCTGTCGGTCGACGGCATGATCGTGGCCGCCTCCATGTCTCTGCTCAGCGACGCCCGGCAGGGGAGACGTGGGGGAGTGCTGCCCTGGACCCTGTTGATCCGGTCGATGATCACCCCGCCAAGGAGCCCGACCACAACAGAGGGCACCGCCGTCGCGGTCGCCAGGGCGGACATGCCCAGCGGGCTGCCCGTGGTCTGCAAGACGATCAGCGGCAGCGCCACCGAGGCGATGCCGTTGCCGAGCAGGCTCAGCAGGTGAGAGGCGTAGTAGGCAAGTGCGACGAGTGGCATGTGGTCAGAGAAGACTCTGACGTCACGTCGGGGTCAAGCACGAAGAGAACGGCTTGTGACCCGGCATTCCCCTCCCCGGGGCACCTCTGAGCATGCTCACCCCGGGGAGCGCCGCCAAGCGAGCAGACACCGATGAGCATTACAGCCCTCCCTCGGCCCGGGCCACCAGGGCCAGACGCAGCCACTGAGCCTTTGCCAACCTGGTGTTCGGGCTACTCGGAGGGTGTACGGCGTGGCGTGGCCACGAACACGTGAAGCTCCTGGTAGACGGGCGATTGCCTAGACCAAACCGTCCAACCAGGAGCTCCACATGCTGTCCTACCCCTCCGGGATGAATGTGTCCAGCCGCGCGCTCGGCGTGCTCGCCGACGCGCTGCGGGCCCACCGCAAGGCCTTCGTGATCCTCGACGGGACCCTGCTGCGCATCGACCGCGTCGCCATGACCAGCGGGACGACCGCGCGTTCTACAGCGGCAAGCACAAATGCCACGGGGTGAACGTGCAGGGCGTGGCCGATCCGTTCGGTCGGCCGGTGTGGATCTCGCCGGCGCTGCCCGGGGCGCGTCACGATATGGGTGCCGCCCGCGAGCACGGCGTCGTCGACGCCTTCACCGCGGCCGGGGTGCGGGCGATCGCCGACACCGCCTACCAGGGCGGCGGTCCGGCGATCCGGGTTCCCCAGCGTCGCCGCCGCCGCGATCCCGACGCCGGTCGCTACCGGCGGCTGTCGCGGGCGCAGAAGGAGGTCAACACCGCCCATGCCCGGCAGCGGGGACCGGGTGAGCGGGTCAACGCCGAGCTGAAGAACTGGCGTGTCCTACGTAAGATCCGTTCCTGCACCGACCGGGCACGGCCAGGTCCCGACCAGCGCCCCATCGGCGATGGCATGCATGAGATGCCCATCCAGGCGCAGCACCACCCTCCGGCCGGCCCAGGCGAAGCCCACCAAATGCCGCTCACCGGCGATACTGACCGTGCCGTTCCGGATGACCACACGCTCGATCTCCACGGCCCTGCTCTCAGGAAGGGGCGGGGTTCCGTTCCGGCGGCGCAGCGCGGGCCGGGCCGGTGGAGGACCGGCGGGCCGGGCGCCCTTCATCGCCAGCAGGGTGAGGGTCGTCCGGGATCAGCCGCGAGGCGACAGTGCGCGCCACGTGGCCGTCCACGAGCACGTGGATACTGCGCAGGTCCGCCCATACGGTCACCGTTCTGCCCGCCGTGCTCCGGTGCAGGGCGATGCTCTGCCGACCGGAGACGATGCTGAACTCGCCGCTGGGCGGAACGCGGGCCTCGAACTCCACCGCAGCCCCTTCGCTCTCCTCCGTAGCGGTAAGGGCCAGCGGTTCGATCACCTCGACCACGAATTCGGCGCCTGTGGGCTCCCCAACCTGCTCCTCGTCATGTTCGGAGACGGGCGAGGGGGGCGCCCAGGGCGATACGTGTGGGGCCGTTGGGCCGGAACCGGGTGGTCGGGGCGGCCATGTCCAGGGCCTGGTGCGGCCGCTGGTGAGGGGCCTTGCTGATTCCGGACAGGGAGTGAGCCGGTGATTTTACGCAGCTAGGCGCTGTTTCTCATGTTCCGCATAGATCTCTGATGGAGTGTTGTATCCCAGTGCGGAATGAAGACGCCTGTGATTATACCAGTGCTCGATGTATCGTGTAATGTCCCGTCGTGCTCGTTCTCGCGTGGGATACACCATCTGGTTCACACGCTCATTCTTCAACACCCCGAAAAATGATTCCGCCATCGCGTTAGACGCACCAGCTCCACTCCCACCGCAACGCCCCAGCGTTGCAGCTGGGCGCGGATCCGCCGGTGGCCGTAGGTGCCGTCGGCGTGGTCTACGGCGGTGCGGATCAGTAGCCGCAACTGTTGGCGGCGCTGAGACGTGGCGGATTCGGGCCGGGACCGCCATTCGTAGTAACCCGACCGGGAGACGTTCACGCATGCACACATGAAATCAACGGGGAAAGCGTACTCCGCGTGTTCATCGAACCGCATCGTCTCGATGAACTCGTATATGTCGCTTACGGACGATCCTTCGCGAAGTACGCGGCCGCTTTTTTCAAAAAAGCGATCTCCATGTCCTTCTCGCGGTTGAGTCGTTCCAGTTCACGCAGCCGGGCCCGCTCGGTCGTATCCAGTGACGGTGCATCGTCGGGAGTTTCTTTCCTGTATTTGCGCACCCAGTTCCGTAGTGTTTCCGAGCTGATCCCGAGCTCGTTGGCAACCCGGTTGATAGAGCGTTGACTCTCGATGACATGTTTCACCGCTTCATCACGGAACTCCGGCGAATATGCGTTTGCCTTGCCCAATGCTTCCCTCGTTTCCTTTCAGAACCATCGTATTGGCACTCTGTCCGGAAAACACGAGGCACCCCACTTCCGCTACGAGGTTGACAGCCCATGGGTTCTCGACGGTGTCAACATCACAATTCCCCGATACGGGCACACCGCCATCGTCGGCCCGTCGGGGGCGGGTAAAACGACAATTTTCGCAATTCTACTAAAATTTATGAAGCCAAATCATGGTTCTATCATACTTGATGGGCGTCCTTTCGAGAAATGGACAATTGCGGATATCCGGTCACGTCTAGCCTACGTCGAACAAGATACGCCCATAATTCCGGGAACGGTGCGCGATAATCTTGCCTACGGCGCGCCGGAGGCATCCGACGCAAGCCTATGGTACGCACTGGAGGTTGTTCGACTCGACGACCGGATTCGTTCACTTCGGGATGGGGTTGATGCTGATATATCGGAAAACACCCTCTCTGGTGGCGAGAGGCAGCGTATCGCCGTGGCGAGAGCAATTATCGCAGACCCGGAACTCCTGCTTCTAGATGAAGTGACTGCTCAACTTGACGGCCTATCCGAAGTTGCTGTTAGCGAAGGTATTCGTCGGCAAGCCGCTCGCGGTGCCGTCGTGACAATCGCACACCGACTTTCAACCGTTATGGACGCCGACCAAATTATTGTTCTGGATGCTGGACGCGTTCGCGCGACCGGTACTCACAACGAACTGCTTACGAATGACGCCTTGTACGCGAGTTTAGTCGATGCACTGCGCATCGCTAGCGATGGCAGACGTGAGCGAGTGGCAGAGTGAAGATCCGTATGGCTGCGGCACATAAGCGGAGCTTATCCTCGCCTTCCTCGTATCGACTGTCGTCGATAGGACCTCGAGAACTACGGCATCCTCGCTTAAACTATCCACCGGCGGTTGGCCATAGGCAGCAGCACGATCGGCTGACTTCGCCGTATCAGTCCGTCACAGCACAGTGCTGAAGAGCGATGAGATCCGCAAGATCGGACTCATTCCTATGTCGATGCCCCGCCGCCACCGATCTCGCGGACGACGCCGTTGCCCCTGGGTGAGTGGGCTCCCGCACCGCCGGCCACTCAAGAGTCGGGCGACCGGGACGACAAGACCGTCCCAGAACGGTATGATTCCGGCACGCGTTGAACGCGTCGTATCCCCATCAGACCCGTGAGTCAGGAGTCATGGACCCCACCGACAGTCCCGGCGCCGTCCCCCGCCCGGTGGACGGCGACCTCGCACTGCCCACGTCCCCGCCCGAGAGTGACAACCCACCCATCCCGATGACCGGGCGGTGACGCCCCGGTGATCGGCACGATCCTCGGAATCCTCCTCGGTGTCCTGGTGGTCCTTGTGATCACCGCGCTGACCGGCTACTTCGTGGCCCAGGAGTTCGGCTACATGGCCGTCGACCGATCCCGGCTGAAGGCCCGGGCGGAAGGGGGCGACACCGGAGCGGCCCGCGCCCTCGACATCACCCGCCGGACGTCGTTCGTACTATCCGGCTCCCAGCTCGGCATCACCGTCACCGGTCTGCTCGTCGGTTACGTCGCCGAGCCGCTGATCGGCAACGGCATCGGCGAGCTGCTCAGCCTCGTCGACGTCCCGCAGGGCCTCGGCATCGCGCTGGCTCTGCTGTTCGCCACCGTCGTCCAGATGGTGTTCGGCGAGCTGTTCCCGAAGAACCTCGCGATCGCCCGGCCGGAGCCGGTGGCGCGCTGGCTGGCGCTGTCCACCAAG
This sequence comes from Haloactinospora alba, assembly GCF_006717075.1. NCBI lineage: Bacteria > Bacillati > Actinomycetota > Actinomycetes > Streptosporangiales > Nocardiopsidaceae > Haloactinospora > Haloactinospora alba. Next base: position 2,305,304 of record NZ_VFQC01000001.1, on the reverse strand, counting down.
ACCTACCTGGCTCTGTTCGGTTGGATCATCCGGATCTTCGACGCCGCGTCCAACGCCCTGCTGCGGGCGCTGCGCATCGAGCCGGTGCACGACGTCGAATACTCGGCCACACCGCGTGATCTCGAGGCGATCATCGACGACTCGAAGGGCTCCGGTGACCTCGCCCCGGAGCTGGCGATCCTGCTGGACCGGACGGTGGACTTCACCGACCGGACCGCGCGGGCCGCGATGATCCCGCGGCCGCGGGTGTCCTGGGTTCGGTCCGATGCCACCGTCGAGAGCCTGAGCGGGCAGATGGCAGCGCAGCACTCGCGCTACCCAGTGCTCGGGTCCCCGCCGGCGGCGGAAGGGAGCGACGCGGACAACCCGGAGACCGCGTTGGAGCTGATCGGCGTCGTCTGTCTGCAGGACGTGCTGGCGCTGTCCGAGCGGCTGGACGACCAGTCGTTCGGCGACGTGCGGGTGTCGGAGTTGATGCGCGCGCCGGTGCTGGTGCCGTCGTCGCTGCCGCTGCCGCAGGTGCTGGCCCGGATGCGCGAGGAGGGCGAGGAGCTCGCCTGCGTGCTGGACGAATACGGTGGCCTGGCCGGTGTCATCACCGTCGAGGACATCGCGGAGGAGCTGGTCGGCGAGATCACCGACGAGCACGACCAGGCCAGCACTGACCAGGTCCGGGAGTCCGAGGACGGCTGGGTCGTGCCGGGTGACCGGCACATCGACGAGGTCGGCCGGCTGATCGATGCCGAGCTGCCCGAGGGCGAGTACCAGACCGTCGGCGGCTTGGTGATGGCCGAGCTGCAACGACTGCCCGAGACCGGCGACAGCGCGGTCGTCGTCATCCCCGCGGACAACCCCGACGGACAGGACCGTTCCCTCCATCTGACGGTGCAGGAGACCGACCGGCGGGTGCCCGCCGCGGTGCACGTGGTGTGGGCCGAGCCGATCGCGTCCGGTGCGGCCCAAAAACAGAAGGAGTGGACATGAGTGCCGTCGAAATCGTCGTGTCCGTCCTGCTCTTCGCGGCGAGCGCGTTCTTCGTGGCGATCGAGTTCGCCCTGATCGCCGCCCGCAACTACCGCCTGGAGGAGGCCGCGCAGACGTCCGCGTCCGCGCGGGCCGCCCTGCGCAGCGCCAAGGACATCTCGGTGCTGCTCGCCGGGTCCCAGCTCGGCATCACACTGTGCGTGCTGGGTCTCGGCCATGTCACCAAGCCGGCCGTCGAGTACGCGCTGCAGCCGGTCCTGGAGGGCTGGGGGATGCCGGTCGTTGTAGCGACCGTCGCGTCGTTCGTCATCTCGCTGACCGTCGTGACCTTCCTGCACCTCGTCGTCGGCGAGATGGCCCCAAAGTCCTGGGCGATCTCGCACCCGGAGAAGTCGGCGATCATGCTGGCGATCCCGATGCGCGCGTTCATGGTGGTCGCGCGGCCGCTGTTGCTGCTGCTCAACGGCATGGCCAACCGCTGTCTGCGCTGGTGCGGCGTCGAGCCCGTCGACGAGATGGATTACGGCCGCAGCGCCGACGACCTGCGTCAGCTTGTCGACCACTCGGCGAAGACCGGCATGCTCGACCAGGCCCGGCGCGACCAGCTGGTCACCGCGCTGGAACTGGAGCGGACCCCGATCCGCGAGCTGGCACACGAGCCCTCCGGGGTGTCCGCCGACGACGACGTCCGCGCCATCCAGGACACCGCGCGGCGCACCGGCCACCTGCGGCTGGTCGTACGCGACGGGGACGTCCCCGTCGGGTATGTGCACGTGCGGGACACGCTCACCCGAGAGCCCGAAACCCGGGCCCGCGATATGATGCGCCCGATGCTGACCCTGGCGGCGGACACGCCATACCATGCGGCGGTCAACACGATGCGCGGCCAGCGCGCGCACCTGGCGCTGGTGGAGGAGGACGGCCAGCTCGTCGGGATCATCACACTATCCAACCTCGTGGAACGGCTGCTGCCGGAACCGGTGTAGACGGCCCCGGACCCTAGGTATCCGAACGGCGCCCGGCCCGGTGGGCGCCGCTACTACAGCCGCCTGTTCGACTCGGCCGCCAACCACGTCCGGCTGTAGGACAATACAGGGGCATGACGTGGCCGCGCACGACGATCCGCTGTACGCGAATCTCCTCACTCGTGTAGCCGGTAGCGACCTGGAGGCACGCTTGAATATCGGACACCAGGCGCGCGGTTGACCATCCAATGATGCGGAGAAAGGGCCGTGCGGCCACCGGACAGCTCAAGTACGTGTTTGTACAGCGTGGAGCGGCTTATCCCGAGTAGACGGGCGATGGCGGAGTCGCTGTTCTCCGGTTGGGTGAGCAGGTCGCGGGTGTGGCGGACCTGCTCTTCGGTCATCGCCGGAGATCGGCCGAGGCGCTTTCCGGACGCGCGGGCCGCCTTCAGCCTTTTACGGGTGCCCTCCACGATCATCTCTCCGGGCAATTCGGCCAGCGCGGTGAAGACGTGGAACACTAGGCGCACGTCGGGGGGGGGGGGGTGCTTCTATGGTTTTGTCAAGCGGCGAGAGCGGTGGGCGGTTGGTAGAACGTTCCGTCGCGCAGCATCGCGAACAGGACGTCGCAGCGTCTACGTGCCAGGCAGAGCAGGGCCTGGTTATGGCGTTTGCCCTGGGCGATCTTTCGGTCGTAGTAGGACCGTGAGGGCGGATGCGACAGCGAGGCGAACGCGGAGAGGAAGAGCGCGCGTTTGAGCTGCTTGTTTCCCCTCTTCGATGGCTGTTCGCCCTTGATCGAGGTGCCCGAAGCGCGGGTGGCGGGCGCAAGCCCGGCATACGAGGCCAGGTGGGACGCACTGGCAAAGGCCGAGCCGTCGCCCACCTCGATCACGATCCTGGCTGCGGTCCTGACCCCGGTTCCGGGCATCGAGGTCAGGACCCTCGCAAGAGGGTGGGCCTCCAGCAGGGTCTCGACCTCGGTGGCCAGGGCGCTGCGTTGCTGCAGGGTGGTGTGCAGGGAGGAAGCGAGGTTGGTGATCACGGTGGCCGCAGCCTCGGTACCGGCCACTACGACCGTCTGTTCGTCCAGGGCCGCGACGATCTCGTCGATGAGGCGCTGGGCCATCCGAGGGGCCTCGGGGCGGATCAGCTCGAGCAGGCCAGCGCGTTCGGCCTCGCGCAGACGCGCAGGTGTGGGGTGGCGCTGAAGGAGCGTGAGCACCGCGGGGTGGTCCATCCGGGGCCCACGACGCGCTCCAGGGCGGGGTGGAGCTGGGTGAGCAGCCCACGCAGCCGGTTGCGGGTGCGGGTGGCCTCGGCGGCCAGGTCGTCGTCGTGGCCTACGATCATGGCCAGCGCGGCGGTGGTCTCGTCATCAGGGGCCACATCGCCCAAGGTGTGGGGCATTGCCCGGGCCGCATCAGCGATCACCGCCGCATGGGGTGCCTCGTGTTTTCCGGACAGAGTGCCAATACGATGGTTCTGAAAGGAAACGAGGGAAGCATTGGGCAAGGCAAACGCATATTCGCCGGAGTTCCGTGATGAAGCGGTGAAACATGTCATCGAGAGTCAACGCTCTATCAACCGGGTTGCCAACGAGCTCGGGATCAGCTCGGAAACACTACGGAACTGGGTGCGCAAATACAGGAAAGAAACTCCCGACGATGCACCGTCACTGGATACGACCGAGCGGGCCCGGCTGCGTGAACTGGAACGACTCAACCGCGAGAAGGACATGGAGATCGCTTTTTTGAAAAAAGCGGCCGCGTACTTCGCGAAGGATCGTCCGTAAGCGACATATACGAGTTCATCGAGACGATGCGGTTCGATGAACACGCGGAGTACGCTTTCCCCGTTGATTTCATGTGTGCATGCGTGAACGTCTCCCGGTCGGGTTACTACGAATGGCGGTCCCGGCCCGAATCCGCCACGTCTCAGCGCCGCCAACAGTTGCGGCTACTGATCCGCACCGCCGTAGACCACGCCGACGGCACCTACGGCCACCGGCGGATCCGCGCCCAGCTGCAACGCTGGGGCGTTGCGGTGGGAGTGGAGCTGGTGCGTCTGTTGATGGGCGAGATGGGGCTGCATCCCTGCCAACCCCGCCCCCGGCGCAGCTCGCTGACCACACCAGCGGATACCGGTGCGATCCCCGACCTCGTGGGCCGCGACTTCACCGCACCCATGCCCAGTGTGAAACTCGTCGGGGATATCACCTATATCCCGACATGGAGCGGGTGGGTGTATCTGGCCACCGTCATTGATTGCTGCACGAAAGAAGTGGTTGGTTATGCGATGGATGACAACTACCGGACTCCGCTGATCATCCGGGCTGTCGCTCATGCGACAGGCAAGGGAAAGGTTCGTGCGGGGGCGGTGTTCCATTCGGATCGGGGGAGTAATTACACGTCCCGGGAGTTCGGTGATTACCTTGCTTCGGTCGGGATGACACGGTCGGTGGGGCGAACCGGGATTTGTTTCGACAACGCGATGGCGGAATCATTTTTCGGGGTGTTGAAGAATGAGCGTGTGAACCAGATGGTGTATCCCACGCGAGAACGAGCACGACGGGACATTACACGATACATCGAGCACTGGTATAATCACAGGCGTCTTCATTCCGCACTGGGATACAACACTCCATCAGAGATCTATGCGGAACATGAGAAACAGCGCCTAGCTGCGTAAAATCACCGGCTCACTCCCTGTCCGGAATCAGCAAGGCCCCTCACTGCGTGGTCACATCACCTCCGTACTGGGGGTTGCGTGACTACGACCATCCCGGGCAGTACGGCGCTGAGAACAATCCCGAGGACTACCTGCGCAACCTGTGTGCGGTCTTTGCCGAGGTCCACCGGGTGCTGGCCGAGGACGGCACCGTCTGGGTCAACATCGGAGACCGCTACGCCGCCAACTCCGACGGATTCCAGCGCGGTCAAGGCTTTCACGATCAGCAGCCTCTGACTCGCCCCACAGCGCAACTGGTCCCCAAGAACCTGCTCGGATTGCCATGGCGACTGGCCTTCAGCTTGCAAACCCAGGGGTGGATCCTGCGTAACGCCGCTGTCTGGAACAAACCCAACGCCATGCCCGAATCGGTGACCGACCGGCTCTTGTGTCGCTACGAGCACATTTTCTTGTTTGCCAAACAGCGCCGCTACCACTTCGACCTCGATGCGATCCGCCAGCCCTACAGCGGACAGCGCGCACTCTCGCGGCGCAGCCGCAATGGCGGTACCCGCCCGAGCTCCATCACCACCGCCTGGCCGCCAGCCGACGGAACCCAAAGTGGGCAAGACCGTACCGGCCCCAGTGCCCGCCGGTCCGGCAAGTACACCGATGCCGCGGCGGCGTTCAACGGGGCCGAACACGGTACTGAGATGCGTCCCACCGGCAGCCGGCATGCCGCCGCCCACCCCCAGGGCCGCAATCCCGGCGACGTGTGGGACATTCCTACCCGCCCCTACCGCCACGCGCATTTCGCCGTCTTCCCGACCGATATCCCGCTGCGGTGTATTGCTGCCGGCTGTCGCGAAGGCGGCACCGTGTTGGATCCATTCGTCGGAGCTGGCACCACCCTGCTCGCCGCCCACCAGCTGGACCGGTACGCAATCGGTATCGACCTCAACACCGCCTACGCCGATCTGACGACCGCGCGGCTCCGGCAGGCCCATGCCGAAGGGAGGAAACGGTGACCCCGCCGTCAAACGATGAATCCCAGTCGGCCCAGCGCGGCCACTCACGCACCCGGGGCCTATATCCTGCAGGGCCCTCATCGGTGGGTCCTGTCCGTACGGACGCACAGGAACAGACCGATGTGGAGGTCTATACCCCATCAGAAGCGGCCGAGAAGTTGAAAGTGCCCGAGTCCTGGTTGCGCAAGAAAGCCACCCAACGCGCAGTGCCGTGCACGTTCATCGGTAAGCATCTGCGCTTCACCGCTGAGGATCTTGTCCAGATCGTGCATGAGGGCGCGCAAGAAGCGGTTCGGGACAAGCACTCCGACAGCGGAGGCCGCCACACCACGAATAGGAAGAGGAGGAGATGAATGGCTTACGCCGAACGGCTCTCCAAATCGTGGCGAGCGCGCTTCAAAAAGCCCGACGGGATCTGGGGATCCAAGTCCGGATTCGCCACCAAAGACGCAGCACTCCACTGGGCCAAGGAACAAGAAGTCGAGGTCAGGGCCCGGACCTGGATCGCACCTGAGGACCGTGAGGTGGCCTTCGGCGTCTTCGCCGAGCAGTGGATGGACACCGTGCGCCTGTCGGACAACACCCGTGCTAAATACCGCTGCTACCTGGATACCCACATCCTCCCGGCGTGGGGCGAGTGGCCGTTGATCAGCATTTTCAACAGCCATGTCGACATCCAAGGTTGGGTTACCGAGATGCACGAACACCTGTCCGAGTCCAGTATCGCCTCGGTGTTCGCACTGTTCTCCACCATTCTCAACACTGCTGTGCGCGCCCGCCGGATTCCGGCCAACCCCTGCAACGGCATTCGGGTCACCTCAGGCGACTATGAGGCCGAGCGGCAGGTGGCCACCCCGGCGCAGATGCTCAGGGCAGCGATGCGGCTGCACCACACGTTCGGTCGCGCAGGCTTCGTGCTGTGTCTGCTCAACGGCTACACCGGCGCGCGCTGGTCGGAGCTGGTGGCCTTGGAGCCCCATGAGTACGACGAGGTTAACCACGCCATCCCGGTGCGCGCCCCGCTGCAGGAGACCGCCGGGCGGCTGAAGAAAGCCAAACGGGCGAAGACGCCGGCGGGCAAGCGCTGGATCCAACTGCCCGATTTCCTCGACGCGGTCTATGTCGACCTGCTCGCCGAGGTCGAACCGGGCAGTGCGGTGTTCACCGGTTCGCGCGGTGGGCAGTTGCGGCGCGGTAATTTCCGAGACCGGTTCTGGCGTCCGGCCTGGGACGGGAAGCCGGGGAATGAGGAGGGGTGGCTGCGGTCGCCTATCCTGCCGGGCTTCACGTTCAATGAAGGTCGGCACACCCACCGCACGTGGTTGGCTGAGGACGGTATCCCCGAGGTGGCCCGGGCCGCCCGGCTGGGACACCGGATGCGGGGGATGGGCAACGTCTACGAGCACGTCACCCCGGCGATGAAGGAGCAGGTGCGCAGCGTGCTGGAGACGCGTTGGCGCCAGAGCCTGCAGGCGCTGAAACCGGCCGAGCGCCAGTGGATCCTGGAGACGGTTCCGCGGCTCGGTGAGTACTACCGTGCACCCGACGAGCACCAGGCTTCGTGAGAGTGCCGGAGCGAGATTGTCTCCAGATTGGCTCCACACCGGAGCCCTGAATAACTGAAGCAGATCGATGAACGGCCTCTGACCTGCTATTTCAATGGTGGGCGATACTGGACTCGAACCAGTGACCTCTACCGTGTCAAGGTAGCGCTCTAGCCAACTGAGCTAACCGCCCAAGACCCTCTCCAGGGAGGTGGAGACGGGATTTGAACCCGTGTCGACGGCTTTGCAGGCCGCTGCCTCGCCTCTCGGCCACTCCACCGGATTCAACCAGAGATTATACATCCCTGCGTCTCCGAGCGGACGACGGGATTCGAACCCGCGACCCTCACCTTGGCAAGGTGATGCTCTACCACTGAGCCACGTCCGCGCGCTTCTCGGCTGCGGTTCCGGTCTGTTCCCGGCCCCTTCGCCGTTGCCGCAGTAAGAACTCTAGCGGAATCTGAGCACAGAGCAAATCGAGTGGGGATGCGGGACCGGGAGCCTACGGAGCGTGGCAGCGATATACAGGAAGCGTGTGGAACGGTAGTGCCATCGGAACCTCCAGGGGGCGGAATGGGCCACGCGCACGGCACGCCGGTGCTGTGGGAACAGGCACGGAACGAGGCCCGGGAACTCGGGCGGCGCTGCGCTGGGGTTTCGCCGTCGGCAGTCCCGTTGGCGGAGGCACGGGGGGCGGTGCTGGCGGAGAGGGTCACCGCCGACATCGGTGTGCCCTCCTACGACTCCTCCGCGATGGACGGTTACGCGGTGTCCGGCTCGGGGCCGTGGCGGGTGACGGCCCGTGCTTTGGCGGGGGCTCCGCTGCCCGTCGCGCGGCTGTCGTCGGGAGAGGCCGTGGAGATCGCCACCGGCGCACGCGTCCCGGAGGGCACCACGGCGGTGTTGCCGTACGAGCTCGCGCACCACGACGGGCATGGAATTGTGGGCGATATCACGCCGGGCCGGCACGTGCGGCGGGCGGGAGAGGATGTGCCCGCTGGGGCGGCGGTCCTCCCGGAAGGCACGCGGGTGACCCCCGCCGTCGTGGGGCTGGCCGCCAGCCTCGGCCGGGACACGCTGCTCGTGCGGCGGCCGCGTGTGGCCGTTGTGACGACCGGGGACGAGATCGTGCATTCCGGGATCCCGGGAAACGGCACGGTACGCGACGCGCTGGGGCCGATGCTTCCCGGGATCGTCACGTGGAGCGGTGCCGTCGTCGCGGGCGAACGCCACGTCGCCGACAGCTTCTCCGCGGTCTCGGGAATGCTGGCGGAGGCAGCGAGCGACGCCGGAACCGACGTGGTGGTGGTGTGCGGCGCGTCGTCGGCGGGAGCCGCCGACCACCTGCGTGGAGCGCTGCGGGACGTTGACGCGACGATGCTGGTAGACGGGGTCGCGTGCCGTCCCGGTCATCCACAGATCCTCGCCCGTATGGGAACCGAACAGGAACCGGGTGCGGTGGTCGTGGGGCTTCCGGGAAACCCGAACGCGGCGCTCGCGGGCGCTGTCACCCTGCTCGTCCCGCTGCTCGCGGCGCTCGCGGGCCGGAGCGACCCCAGTTGCGCCCCTCCCGAGAGCCTGCCCCTGGCGGGAGAGGTGCGGCCGCACCACCGCGACACCCGGCTGGTCGCGGTGCGGGAGAGGGGCTCGTGGGTCGAGCCGGTGGGACACGACCGTCCAGGGAGCCTGCGGGGCGCGGCCCTTGCGGACGCGTTGGCCGCCCTACCGCCGGACTGGGCGGGTTCCGGCGTACCGCTCGTGTGGCTGCCGCGGTGAGTCCCCGCACCCCACCCCGCCTGTCCGACGAGCCCGAGGCCGCCTTGCTGCCGGGCGGGCACTGCGTTCCCCCAGCCGCTTGCGGAGGCCCGTGCCCACGCCACGCGGTGCTGGGACGGAAGCGGGGATGCGGCCGCAGGGACCGGTTTCTGGATCAATGTCGCCCGGGGGCTGGCGTGTTCGTGCTGTGAACCACCAGAATGTGTGACTGGGCTCTCGTTGGCCGCCAGTAGCTGCCGGGGCCGGACAACCCCTGGGTTCGTCCCCGGCAGCTTTGCCCCGCGGTGGTCAGTGGGCCTCTCGTACTTCCGTGCGCTGGCCCGTGTCCGAACCGCTGTCTTTCCCACCGTCGTTCCCGGAGCGCCGGAGCAGTACGGCGGCCTGGACGGCGGCGTAGGCGGTGATGAGTGTCGCGATCGCGCTCGTGACGTTCATACCGGAGGTGAAGGCCTCCCTGGCCGCGTGCATCAGCGCCTGCGCGCTTTCGCCGGGAAGCGCCCGGCTCGCTTCGGCCGCGCCTCCCAGTGTCTCGCGCGCGTTTTCCATGGTCCGCTCGGGAACTCCGGGGACGTCACCGAGCTGCAGCCGGTAGGTCGCGGTGAGGACGCTCCCGAGGAGGGCGACACCGAGGGCCGCGCCCAGCTCGTAGGCGGTCTCGGAGATCGCCGAGGCGGCTCCGGCGCGGGTGGGAGGGGCGGCCGTCATGATCGCGTCGTTGGTGAGTGTCTCGGTGAGGCCGATGCCGCTGCCGATCAGGGTGAAGGCCACCGCCACCAGGAGAGCTCCGTTGTCGAGGGGCGCCTGGGTGAGGGAGAGGAAACCGGTGGCGATCAGTGCCAGTCCGGCGGCCAGCACCGTACCGAGCCGGAAGGCGCGCGACAGCCGCACCGCGATGAAGCTCGCCACCACGGACATGACCAGTCCCGGGACGAGGAGGAGGCCCGCGCGTAGCGGACTGATGCCCTGGACGAGCTGGAGGTACTGGGTGAGGAAGAACAGTGACGCGGCCATCGCGAACACGATCATCAGGTTGGTGCCCACCCCGACACTGAACTCCCGGACGCCGAACAGCCGTACGTCGATGAGCGGGTCGGCCAACCGGAGCTGGCGCCGGAGGAAGAACACCCCCAACACGACCCCCGCGGCGATGGCCACAGCCGGTGCTATGGCGGGGCCGCTGTCAGCGATCCTCTTCACCCCGTAGACGGCCGGCAGCATCGTCCCCAGGGACAGGGCCACGCTGGTGAGGTCGAGCCGGCCCGGTGCCGGAGCGCGCGACTCGCGGATGAGCAGCGGCGTCGTTACCAGGATCAGCGCGATCACGGGGAGGTTCATGAGAAAGACCGCGCCCCAGTGGAAGTGTTCGAGCACCCAGCCGCCGACGATCGGTCCGAGCGCGGACCCCGCCGAGAACCCGGAGGCCCATATCGCGATCGCGAACAGGCGCTGCCGGTGGTCCAGGAAGATGTTGCGCAGCAGGGACAGCGTGGAGGGCATGAGGGTGGCGCCACTGAACCCGAGCAGGGCGCGGGCCGCGATCAGGAGCTCGGGGGTGGGGGCGTAGGCGGCGGCGAGTGACGCTACGCCGAACCCGGCCGCCCCCAGCATCAGTAGCTTACGGCGGCCGATGCGGTCGCCCAGTGAGCCCATGGTGACCAGCAGCCCGGCGAGGACGAACGAGTAGATGTCCACGATCCACAGCAGCTGGTCGGAGCTGGGGGAGAGGTCCTCGCTGAGGTAGGGAACGGCGAAGCCGAGCACCGTCATGTCGACGGAGATCAGCAGCACCGGTAGCACCAGCACCGCGAGCCCGGCCCACGCGCGTGGGCCGGCCCGGTGCTCGCCCGTCTCTCCGGCTGTTGCGCGGTCGTCAGTGGAACTCATGCTCGTCTCTCGCGCTCGAGGGTGTGTCTCATCCCAGTGGAACATGGGATCACCGGATCTTATTCTCCCCATGTATCCATTCTTTACCGTCCAGACGGTACAGTACCGTCCGGACGGTATAGTTTCAACCGTGATTACTTCCCCGACACGCGACCGCATCCTGGATGCGTTGCAGGACATCCTGATCGAAGAGGGAAACTCCGGCGTGACGCTGGAGAGCGTGGCCGCGGCCGCAGGCGTTTCCAAGGGCGGCCTGCTCTACCACTTCCCCTCGAAGTCGGACATGCTGACCGGCCTGGTCCGCCGTCTCGCGGAGCGGGCCGAGGACGAGTTCCGCGCGGCGGCCGAGGGGGAGGAGGGTGTGGTACGCGCCTTCCTGCGGACCTCCGTGCCGGAATCGGCCGAGGAGACCGAACTCTTCTGGTCGATCATCGCGGCGCTGCGCAGTAAGGAGGACATCTCGCCGGAGTCCCGGGAGCTGATCCGGCACCTGTTCCAGGAGTGGTCCCGGTTACTGCACGACGAGGTCGGCGATCCGGTGTTGGCCGAGATGATCCGTCTCGTCGGAGACGGCCTCTACCTCACCACGATCGCCGGGCTTCCCCAACCGGACCCGGATACGGTGCGCCAGCTCACGGAGCGCCTGGTGGAACAGTCCGACGCCGCCTCCGCCCGGAAGCACCGCCACGGGACGTAGCCCCGGACCCGGCGGGGGAGCGGGGCCGCTGCGTCAGACAGCCAGGGCGTTCTCCTCCGGTGCGCTACGCACCGTGGGAAGTCCCAGGTCGGAGCACAGTCGGCCGAGGGTGTCGTCACGCCGGAAGTCGGTGATGTGCAGTCCGCGCACACCGGGCATGGTCAGGGCCTCCCTGGCCTGTTCCAGCGCCAGCTGGTAGGCGGCCTCGCGTGGGTCGGAGGAGTTCTCCACACGTTCCACGACCGTCTGCGGAACATGGATGCCGGGAACGTTGGCGTCCATGTAACGCAGCGCCTTGGCTCCGCCGACAAGGGCGATACTCGGAAGCAGCGCGGTCTTGCGGTTGAGCCCGGTGCTCTCCGCCAACTGGGTGAACTCGGCCAGCCGGTCCGAGTGGTAGCAGATCTGCAGCTGAAGGAAGCGGGCCCCCGCGGCCGCTTTCTTCAGACCGCGCCGCACGCGGTAGGCGAACGGCGGGGCGCCGGGGTTCTCCACGGCCCCGATGAACAGCTGCGGTGCGGGGTCGATCTTCCGCCCGGACAGGTACGTGCCACGGTTGAGCCCGGAGGCGGCGTGGATCAGCTGCGGGGCGTCCATGTCGAACACCCGGCGTGTCTCCGGCTCGTCGCCGGCCGTGACGTCGTCGCCGGTGAGGCAGGAGACCGTGGTGACGCCGTGCATCGCGGCACCCATGATGTCGGCCTGCAGCGCCAACCGGTTCTTGTCCCGGCACACGACCTGGAGCACGGGCTCCACGCCCAGGTGCTTCAGGGCGATGGCGACGGCCACGTTGGAGGCGTGCGCGCGCGCAGCCGTGTTGTCGGTGGCGTTGATCGCGTCCGCGTAGGGAGCGATCCTGGTGACGTGCGAGGCGATCTCGCCCAGGCCGCCACCGTCGATGACCGGGCACTCCGCGGTGATGACAGGGCGCGACGGTGCGGGGTCGGTAAGCAGTTCCCTGAGTCCGGGCACCAGGTTCCTCCTACTCTTCTTCCGCGTCCGCCGAGTTCCAGCCGGCGGGTACCTGTTTGTCCCTGCCGGTGAACAGGTTGATCCACGACGACGTTCCCTGCAGCTGGTTGTCCACCGGAGGACGGAGGTCGTCGAACTCCTCCCGGAAACGCTGTGGCATGCGCTCCGACCTCGTGTAGGCCTTCAGCCACACGCAGGTCATGCTCGGGTCGACCTCGCAGCCCCCGTCCTCGCGCACTCCGCCGCACGGACCGTTACGCAGCTGTTTCGGGCAGGTCATCGGACACGTGAGGCCGGTGGAGTGCAACACGCACTGGCCGCACATGCGGCAGTCCCAGACCGGTTTCTTCACCGCGTGTTCGATCGTCTCGAGCAGTTTGGCCATGGCCCCGCCCCGTTCTTTCCCGTCGGGGTTCGCGCTCGGCCAGTGCGCGACTGGTCGGACGCGAGCGGTAGCGAACTGTGTCTCTTTGGTGTGTTGTCGCTCGATGTCGCGTTTGGAGTCGGAAGCGCGTCGACAGTGGGGTAGCGAGTGGCCCACAGACCCCAGCGTTTCTTATTAAGAAACGATGTGCGTATCGGGGAACTTGATATTGTGAGTACAGCCTAGAGCCCGCCTATTTGTTGCGTCAATAGATCCTCGTTGCATTACACGAAACTTATAGGTGGTGTCGTCCCTTGACAGGGGGGGTGGTTACGGGGGACGCTCTGTTGCACATGGCGATCCTCGTTGCGCACTGAGAGATGGAGGTCCAGATGGCCGTCATCGAGAACCCGGAGATCCTGCTCTACCCGCGAGTCCAGAAGTCGCCGTTCTTCTACGCCTCGCGCAGGCACGGCGTGGCCAAGTACAGCGTCTACAACCACACCTACCACCCCCGGCACTACGGCGACCCGCTCGCTGAGTACTGGCACCTGCTCAACGGGGTCACCCTGTGGGACGTCGGGGTGGAACGCCAGGTGGAGATCACCGGGCCGGACGCGTTCACCTTCACCAACATGTTGGTTCCGCGTGACCTGCACAAGTGCAAGGTCGGGCAATGCAAGTACGTGTTCATCACGTCCCCGGATGGCGGCATCATCAACGACCCCGTGCTGCTGCGCCTCGGGGAGAACCACTTCTGGCTCTCCCTCGCCGACAGCGACGTCCTGCTGTGGGCACAGGGGCTCGCGCACAACAGCGGGCTGGACGTCAACATCCAGATCGCCGACGTCGGACCGGTACAGGTGCAGGGCCCCAAGTCGCGCGAGGTGATGGTCGACCTGTTCGGCCCCGGCGTGCTGGACATCGGCTACTACTACTGCGCCGAGTACGACCTCGACGGCCTGGACGTGGTGGTCTCCCGCACCGGCTACACCTCCGAGCTCGGCTTCGAGATCTACCTGCGGAACGCCTCGCGGGACGGCGTCACACTGTGGGACAAGGTGATCGAGGCCGGAACGCCGCACGGTATCGAGGTCATCGGGCCGTGCCACATCCGCCGGATCGAGGGCGGCATCCTCGCCTGGGGCAGCGACATCGGGCTGGACACCAATCCGTTCGAGGTCGGCTACGGCTACGAGGTGAGCTGGATGGTCGACCTGCAGCAGGAGGCCGACTTCATCGGCAAGGACGCCCTCACCCGCATCCGCGACAACGGCATCGACCGCAAGCTGGTGGGGTTGGAGATCGGTGGCACGCCGCTGGGAACGTACAACGACGGTTCCATGATCGACGTGTTCCCGGTGCACCGGCCCGGGGAGGAGGACTCGGTCGGCAAGGTCACCTCGGCCTGCTTCTCGCCGCGGCTGGAGCAGAACATCGGTTTCGCCATGGTGCCGATCGAACTCTCCACCGTGGGAACGGAACTTGCGGTCCAGCGTCCCGGCGGGATCGTCCCCGCCACCGTGGTGGAGAAGCCCTTCATCGACCCGCAGAAGTCCCTTCCCAAGCAGAACCTGCACGAACTGGTCAACGGGTAGCGCAGCGCCGCGGCGCCGGACCGCGGTCCGGCGCCGCGGCGCCTTGGTCAGTTGAACACCACGGTCCGGCCGGCGTTGAGCAGGACGCGGTGTTCGCCGTGCCAGCGCACCGCCCGTGCGAGCACCTGGGCCTCGACGTCGCGTCCCGTGGCGGCCAGGCGCTGACCGTCCATCGTGTGGTTCACCCGGGCGACGTCCTGTTCGATGATCGGGCCCTCGTCCAGGTCCGCTGTCACGTAGTGCGCGGTCGCCCCGATGAGTTTCACCCCGCGAGCGTGGGCCTGCCGGTAGGGGTGCGCCCCCTTGAAACTCGGCAGGAACGAGTGGTGGATGTTGATCGCCCGCCCGTCCAGCCGCTTACACAGCTCGGGCGAGAGGACCTGCATGTAGCGGGCGAGCACCACCAGGTCGATGCGGTAGTCCTCAACCAGCCGCAGCAGCTCCGCCTCCGCGTCGGCTCTGGTCTCCGGCGTCACCGGAACGTGCCGGAAGTCCACTCCGTGCGAGGCGGCGAGGGGGCCGGTGTCGGGATGGTTGGAGACGATGAGGGGGATATCGACCCCCAGCGCGCCCAGACGGCGCCGGAACAGCAGGTCGTTGAGGCAGTGCTCGTGTTTGGAGACGAGGACGGCGGCCCGTACGGGCTCCGTCGCGTCGGCCAGGTGCCAGGACATCGCGTAGGCCTCGGCGAGCGGCCCGAACCGCTGGGCCAGGTCCCCGCGAGTGGGGCCGCCGCCCCGTGCCACCACGTGTACCCGCATGAAGAACCGGCCGCGTTCGTGGTCGTGGAACTGCTGGTACTGCGCGATGTCGCCGTTGTTCCGGGACAGGAACTCCGTCACCGCGTGCACGGTTCCCGGGCGTGTCGGGCAGTCGAGAGTGAGGACGTACTCCCTGGTGGGGGCGGGGGCTGTGCTGGTGTCGGCCATGGGGCCTCCTTGGGGGGAAACGAAGCACGAACCGGGGCGTTCGCCCGAAATGTGGGTTGCACTATAAACAACTCGTATTTTTATCCGCAACAACGGGTTTGGAGGTGCTCTACCGCGAAGAAGTGGCGCCACGCCGCATATGGCCTGATCGCGCCCCCTTGACACGCTCTCGTTCGACCTGGATTCTGTTGCGTAACTCGATATTAGTTGCGCTGATCAAAACTTCGACGGTGAAGGTAGGAGTGCTATGCCTGCTCCTCGTCCCGCGTCCCAGTCAGTCCCGAGAGTCGTCGTGATCGGTGCGGGGATCGTCGGCTGCGCTCTCGCCGACGAGCTCACCGCCCGCGGATACACCGACGTCACAGTGGTCGACCAGGGGGACATGTTCACGACGGGCGGCTCCTCGTCGCACGCCCCCGGTCTCGTGTTCCAGACCAGCGGCGCCAAGGCCATGTCCGACTTCGCCAGTTACACCGTGAGCAAGTACTCCTCGCTGCGCGCGGACGGTCGCCCCTGCTTCAACACGGTCGGGGGACTGGAGCTGGCAGCCACACCCGAGCGCCTCGACGAGCTGTACCGCCGCGCCAACTGGGCGCGCTCCTGGGGACTGCGGGCCCGAGTGATCGACCCCCACGAGTGCGCACAGGCGCATCCCCTGGTGGAGGCCGACCGGGTCCTCGGCGGCCTGTACACCCCCGATGACGGACTGGCCAACTCGGTGGGAGCCGCGCAGGCCCAGGGCGAGGCGGCGGTGGCACGCGGGGCGCGCTTCCTGGCGCGGCACGAGGTGCTCGACATCGAGACCACCGGCGGCCGGGTCACCGCGGTCAACACCGACCAGGGGGACGTACCGGCCGACCTCGTGGTCTGCTGCGCCGGTATCTGGGGTCCGCGCATCACGCGCATGGTGGGGATGACCCTCCCCCTGACCCCGCTCGCGCACCAGTTCGGCTGGACCGGGGCTGTTCCGGCCCTCGCGGGGGCGGGACCGGGCGAAGCCCGCCACCCGATCCTGCGCTACCAGGAACGGGACCTGTACTACCGGGAACACGGCGACACCATCGGAGTGGGCTACTACGGGCACCGCCCCATGCCGATCGACCCCGACGCCATCGGAACCCCGGAGACCACCCCGGACCGTCCGATGCCCTCCATGCTGCAGTTCACCCCGGAGGATTTCGAGGAGGCGTGGAGCGACAGTGTCGGACTGCTGCCGGCACTGGCCGAGTCCAAGATCGAGGAGGGCTTCAACGGGCTGTTCTCGTTCACACCGGACAACATGCCACTGGTGGGAGAGTCCCCCGACGTCTCCGGATTCTGGGTGGCCGAGGCCGTGTGGATCACCCACTCGGCGGGAGTGGCACGCGCCACGGCGGAGCGGATCGTCGACGGAACCTCGACGTTCGACACGCACGGGTGCGACCTCAACCGTTTCCAGCCGCACCAGCTCGCGCCCAGCTACGTGATGGAGCGCGACTGCCAGAACTTCGTCGAGGTCTACGACGCGATCCACCCACAGCAGCCGATCGAGGAACCGCGCCCGTTGCGGCTCGCGCCGTTCCACGTCCGCCAGGACGAACTGGGCGCCTTCTACCTGGAGGCCTCCGGGTGGGAACGTCCGCACTGGTACGAAGCCAACGCCGACCTGGTCGACGGCCGGAACATACCCGAGCCCGGACCGTGGGCCGCGCGCTACTGGTCCCCGATCATCGGCGCCGAGGCGCAGATAACCCGGGAGCGCGTAGCGATGTACGACATGTCCTCGTTGATGCGGGCCGAGGTGACCGGCCCCGGGGCCGAAGCGTTCCTCGACCGTATGACCACCGGGCGCGCCGCCCGCGTTCCCGGCTTCGTCGCCTACTGCCTGCTCCTCGACCCCGACGGGCACCTGCGGGGGGACATCACCGTCGCCCGCGTGAGCCAGAACCACTACCAGCTGGGGGTGAACAGCCAGATCGACGTCGACTGGCTGCAGCGCCACGTGCCCGAGGACGGCAGCGTCCAGGTCCGGGACGTCACCAGCCAGACCACCTGCATCGGCGTCTGGGGGCCGCTCGCCCGTGACCTGGTGCAGCCGCTGACGGACCACGACCTTTCCAACGAGGGGTTGCGCTACTTCCGCTGCGCGCGGATGTACATCGGAGAGGTCCCGGTGCTGGCACTGCGCGTCTCCTACGTCGGGGAGCTCGGCTGGGAGCTCTACACGACCCCCGACATGGGGCTGCGGCTGTGGGACACCCTGTGGCGGGCCGGCCAGCCGCTGGGCGTGATCGCGGCGGGGCGGGGCGCTTTCAACAGCCTGCGGCTGGAGAAGGGCTACCGGGCGTTCGGCGGCGACATGACCGACGAGCACGACCCCTACGAGGCGGGGGTCAGCTTCGCCCTGCGCTGGAACAAGGGCGACTACATCGGCCGGGCGGCGCTGGAGGGCCGCGACCCGCAGGACGTCGAGCGCCGACTGTGCTGCCTGACGTTCCCCGACGCCGCGGACACGGTCATGGGCGGCGAGCCCGTGTACCTCCCCGGCGGCGACACCGCGGTCGGCTACGTCACCAGCGCGGGCTACGGCTACACCCTCGGCACCGGGATCGCCTACGCCTGGGTGCCCGACCAGCACAGCGCGCCCGGAACCGACCTGGAGATCGCCTACTTCGACCGGCGCTTTACCGCGACCGTGGCGAGCGATCCCCTGTTCGACCCGGAGATGACACGGCTGAAAGTGTGACGGGCTCCCCGCCGGAAGGCGGGGTCCCCAAGCCCGCCGCTACCAGCACCAGCCACCACACGGAGGGAGGAGGGGGCTTTTCCCTTCCCGGTACCGGAAGGACCGGAAGGCTCGCCCCGAACATCTGATGACAACCCCGCTGTGGAGATCACGCGAACCCAAGAGCAGCTACGACGTGATCGTCGTCGGTGCCGGCGGGCACGGACTGGCGACCGCCTACTACCTTGCCCGCGAACACGGCATCACCGACGTCGCCGTTCTGGAACGCGGCTGGTTGGCGGGCGGAAACATGGCCCGCAACACCACCATCATCCGTTCCAACTACCTGTGGGGCGCCAGCGCCGGTATCTACGAGCACGCACTGCGGCTCTGGGAGGGACTGGAGGAGGACCTCGGACAGAGCGTGCTGTTCAGTCAGCGCGGTGTGCTCAACCTCGCGCACACGACCCATGACGAGCGGGAGTCCGTACGCCGGGTCAACGCCAACCGCCTGAACGGCATCGACGCGGAGTGGCTCACCCCGGAGGAGGTCAAGAAACTCGTCCCGATCATCGACATCAGTCCCGAACTGCGCTACCCGGTCCTGGGCGCGACCTTCCAGCCCCGGGCCGGCGTCGCCAAACACGACTACGTCGCCTGGGCGCTGGCCAGCGGTGCCGACCGGCTGGGAGTGCACCTGGTGGAGAACTGCGAGGTCACCGGGTTCACCCGCAACGGGGACACCATCACCGGGGTGGAGACCACCCGCGGCCCGATCTCCGCCGGCAGAGTGGCGCTGTCCGCCGCGGGCCACACCTCCGTCCTCACCGAGACGCTGGGGCTGCGCCTGCCCGTGCAGAGCCACCCGTTGCAGGCCCTGGTGTCCGAGGTCATGGAACCGGTGATCGACACCGTCGTCATGTCCAACACGGTGCACGTCTACGTGCACCAGGCGGACAAGGGAGAACTCGTGCTGGGCGCGGGTATCGACGCCTACAACGGCTACAGCCAGCGCGGCTCCCCGGCCACCATCGAGAACCAGGTCGCCGCCGCCGTCGCGCTCTACCCCGTCTTCGGACACGCGCACACCCTGCGCACGTGGGGCGGAGTCGTGGACGTATCCCCCGACGCCTCACCGATCATCGGCCTGACCCCGTTCAACGGTCTCTACCTCAACTGCGGTTGGGGAACCGGAGGCTTCAAAGCCACCCCCGGTGCCGGCCACGTGTTCGCCGACACCATCGCGAACGACCGGCCGCACCCGCTCGCCGAGCCGTACTCACTCGACCGGTTCCGCACCGGGGCACTGGTTGACGAACACGGAGCGGCCGCCGTCGCGCACTGACCAACAGCAGGGAGGACACGATGCTACTCATTCCGTGCCCATGGTGCGGAGAGCGGGACGAGAGCGAGTTCTGCTACGGAGGGCAGGCCCGCGTGAGCTATCCGCCCGACCCGTGGGAACTGGACGACGCTGAGTGGGCCGAGTTCCTGTTCGTCCGGGACAACCCGAAGGGATGGTTCGCGGAACGGTGGGTGCACACCTCCGGGTGCCGGCGCTGGTGCGACGTGCTCCGTGACACCGCCACCAACCGCGTCGCCGGCTCCTCCCGCCCCGGGGGCGCCCTCCCGGAGGTGGCCGTATGACGGGACGGCGCATCACCACGGACAACAGCGCTCACACGGACACCGAGACCGTTCCGGTCGTCGTCAACGGTCAGGAGCTGACCGGCCGGGACGGCGAACCGCTCTCCGCCACACTCCTGGCCAACGGCGTCGCCGCCGTGGGAAGCGGAACCTACACGGGACGGCCGCGCGGCGTCGTCGGGATCGGCCTCGAGGAACCCAACGCCTACGTTCGGGTGGACTCGTCCCCCGGCGACTCCATGACCCAGGCAACCCGGGTGGAGACACACGCGGGGCTGCGTGCGGCCGGCCTGGCCGGATACGCGCGGCTACCCGAGGACCGGGACGCCGCACCGGGCGACAGGATGTGGGCGCACTGCGACGTGCTCGTCGTGGGAGGCGGGCCCGCCGGGATCGCGGCCGCCATGGCCGCGGCACGTGCCGGGAGCCGTGTCGTCCTCGCCGAGGACGGGCCGCGGCTGGGGGGCGACCTCGTCGGAAGCCAGCGGAGCGTGGACGGGCTGACGGCGGGGCAGTGGACCGAGGCCGCACGCACCGACCTGGAGAGCGAACCCGAGGTACGCATCCTCACCCGCACCACCGTCACCGGCCATTACTACCACGGCGACGTGACCGCGCTGCAGCGCCGCGACCACACGCACCGCCTGTGGCACATCCGGGCGGCACGCGTCGTCCTGGCGACCGGCGCCCTGGAACGGCCCGTCGCTTTCGACGGAAACGACCGGCCGGGAACGATGCTCGCCGGAGCCGCCGCCCGTTACGCGCGCCGGCACGGAGTGCTGGCGGGGGAGAACGCCGTCGTCCTCTCCTGCCACGACGAGGCGTTGTGGTCGGCGGTGGAACTGCACGACGCCGGCGCGGCACTCGTGGCCGTGGCCGACGCGCGCCCCGCGCCGGGCGCTGTCCCGGTGGAGGCGCTGCACGAGCGCGGGGTCGCGGTCCGCACCTCGAGCGGCGTCACCCGCACCACCGCCGACGCCGAGGGTCGGGTGGACGGGGCCGCTGTCGCCCCGATCGACGCCGGGGGAGAGGCCACCGGCGCTGAGGAGGAGCTCGCCTGCGACCTGGTCGCGGTGTCCGGCGGGTACGACTCCGCGATCGCCCTGGCGACCCATATCGGGGGTCAGGCGCGTTGGGACCCCGCCGCTGCCGGGGTTCTGCCCGAGACCCTGCCCGCAGGGGTCCACTGCGTGGGAGCGGCACGCGGTACCCGCGAGGTCCAGGCGGCTGTGGACGAGGGACGCAAAGCCGGCCAGGCCGCGGCGCGGGGCAGTGAGGAGGAGGTCCTCGGAACACCTGTCAGCAGTGGAGACACCCCGCCGGCCGCGTTGTGGACCGTGCGGGGGCCGGAGACCGACCCGGCCCGGGTGTTCGTGGACATGCAGCGCGACGCCACGCTGGCGGACATCCGTTCGGCCCTCGCGGCAGGGATGTTCTCCATCGAGCACGTCAAACGGCACACCACCATCGGCACCGGCCCCGACCAGGGGCGGACCTCGGGAGTGCTCACGTCCGGAATCGTGGCCCAGGAGACGGGACGCACGGTACGGGAAGTGGGAGGGACGACCGCGCGCCCGCCGTACGTTCCGGTCCCGTTCACCGCCATGGCCGGGCTGGACCGCGGGGAACTGCTGGTCCCCGCCCGACGCACCCCCATGCACGAGTGGCACGTCTCCCACGGAGCCGTGTTCGAGGACGTGGGCCAGTGGCGACGGGCACGGTACTACCCGCGCGGCACCGAGGACATGCGCTCCGCCGTCCTGCGGGAGTGCGCCGCCACCCGGGAAAGCGTGGGAGTGCTGGACGCGTCCACACTCGGCAAGATCATGGTGGAGGGACGCGACGCCGGGGCGTTCCTGGACCGGATCTACACCGGGAACTTCTCCACGCTGCGTACCGGAAAGTGCCGCTACGGCGTCATGTGCACGGCCGACGGGATCGTGCTGGACGACGGGGTAGCGGTCCGGCTGGGTGAGTCCAGCTTCATGGCGACCACCACCACCGGCAACGCCGAGACGGTGCTGTCCTGGATGGAGGAGTGGCTGCAGACGGAGTGGCCGCACATGTGCGTGCACGTCACGCACGTCACCGACCATTGGGCCACCATCAGCGTGGTCGGCCCCCGCTCCCGGGACGTCGTCGCCCAGCTCGCCCCCGACCTGGACGTGTCCGCCGAGGGGTTCGAGTTCATGACCGTGCGGGAGGCCCACGTGCTGGGGGTTCCGGCCCGGATACTGCGAGTCAGCTTCACCGGAGAGCTCACGTTCGAGATCAACGTCCCAGCGTGGTACGGGCAGGCGGTGTGGGAGGCCGTCATGGCCGCGGGGGCGCCCTACGGCATCACCCCCTACGGCACCGAGACCATGCACGTGCTGCGCGCGGAGAAGGGGTTCATCGTCGTCGGGCACGAGACCGACGGCAACGTCACCCCGGTGGACGCCGGTCTGGGATGGGCCGTCTCCAAACGCAAGGACTTCATCGGCAAACGCTCGCTGTGGCGCCCGGACCTCGCGCGTGACGACCGGGAGCAACTGGTCGGGCTGCTTCCCGAGGACACGGGGCACGTGCTCGCGGAGGGGGCGCAGCTGGTGGACACTCCTCCCGCTACACCGGTGACCCGGGAACGACCGCACCCGCCGCAGGGCCGTGTGACCTCCTCCTACGCCAGCGCGGCGATGGAACGCTCGTTTGCCCTGGGACTGTTGCGCGGCGGACGCGACCGGCACGGCGAACGGGTGTACGCGGTCCACCTGGATCAGACCGAGCCGGTACTGGTGACGGATCCGGTGTTCTACGACAAGGAGGGCAGCCGCCGTGATGGATGAGACGCAGACCGCCAGGGACCCACTGCCCCGGATCGAACCGAGAAGCCCGGCAGATCATCTTGCCGGAGCGTGTGCCGCCGCGAGTTCGCCGGCCCGTGCCACGGTGCGTGAACTGCAGTTCCTCGCCCAGGTGGAGCTGAGAGTCAACGAGGAGGACGAGCAGGCGGCCGCGCGGATGGCGGGCGAGTTCCTCGGCTGTGAGCTCCCCCCGCCCGGCCGCGTGACGGGCCGGGGGAGCCCGTACGCCCTGTGGTGCGGCCCCGGCTGGTACCTGATCGTCGACCCCAACGCCACTGGGCGAGGGCTGCACACCGCGTTGTCCACGGCCCTGGGAGGCGAGTACGGCTCGCTGTGCGGCAGCGTCGTGGACGTCTCGGCGCAGCGTGCCATCCTGGAGCTGAGCGGACCCGCCGCCCGCGACGTGCTCGCGCACGGCTGCACCCTTGACCTGCACCCCCGCGCGTTCGGCCCGGGAGACTACGCCCAGACCCTGTTGGCCAAAGCCACCGTCGGTATCCACCAGACCGCCGAGACCGACGACGGTCCGGTCTACCGCCTCCTCGTACGATCCTCCTTCACCGACTACTTGGTCCGCTGGCTCCTAGACGCGACGGAGTGGTGCACGCCAGTGGACTGAGTGAGTAAAGGGAGCCGATATGACCACGCTGACCTGTGAAAACAGGAGGTGGAAGGCGCCTGTCCAGGGATCGTTAAGATTGCACCACTATCGTGGAGAGCATGGCTTCCAACGACCACCGCACAGGAAACAGCCCGAGCACGCCAGATGACGAACAGTTTGAGCGGGCGGGTGGTGAAGCGGAGTCTGTCAGGGCAGCCTCCGGCAAGGAGGGGGCTCCGGTCCAGTCGGTGGACCGTGCCATCACCGTCTTAGAGATTCTCGCCCAGCAGAAGGACGCCGGGGTTACCGAGATCGCTGCTGAGCTCGGGGTGCACAAGTCCACCGCGTTCCGACTGGTCGGAGCTCTGGAACGTCGCGGTCTGGTGGAACAACCAGGATTGCGTGGCAAGTACCAATTGGGCTTTGGCATAATCCGACTGGCCGGCGCGATGGCGGCAGGGCTCGATCTGACCCAGCAGAGCCGCCGTGTTTGTGAGGACCTGGCGGCCGAGCTCGGTGAGACGGTCAACATCGCGATCCCCAGTGGCGACATGGTTGTCAACATCGACCAGGTTCGCGGTGCTTCCGCCGTGGTCACACAGAACTGGATCGGTCGACAGAACCCTCCGCACTCCACCTCCAGCGGCAAGGTGCTGCTGGCGTTCATGCGCCAATCCGATCAACGACGGGTGCTGCGAGGACATCTGGAAGCTCTTACCCCTAGCACCATTACCGACCCCGATGCGCTACGCGCCGAACTCGACGACATCCTGGAACGCGGATTCGCCACTGCGGTGGAGGAGCTCGAGTACGGCCTGAACGCTGTCGCCGCCCCCGTCCGCGGTATCACCGGCGAGGTGATCGCCGCTGTCAGCGCGTCCGGACCCTCGTACCGGATGACGGAGGACAAACTGTTGCCGCTCGGTGAGGCTGTTGTGAAAGCCGCCGTCGAGATCTCCACTCGTATGGGACACATGGAAGTGGCTTCCTGAACGTCCGTGGGGCGCCGGACTCACGCGCCCCGGGCCGTGGTGATGAACCGGACCGCATGCTCGGCGATCTTCCCGACACTCGGGGAGACGTCGAGTGTGACACCAGCCTCGTCACTCTCGAGCGGCTCCAATTCCTCCTGCTGGGAGGGCAGTAGCCCGGCCGGCATGAAATGGTCCGAACGCTGTTCCAACCGTTGGGCGATGACCGGCGTGGGGCCGTCCAAGTGCAGGAAGCACGTCTCTGCGGATCCACTACGGAGAGTATCACGGTAACTGCGTTTCAGGGCGGAGCACGCCATGAGCGTGTCCTGACCGCGGCGCTCGTGGTCGGCGATCCACTCCGCCAGTGCCGTCAGCCAGGGGTGGCGGTCCGCGTCGGTCAGTGGTTCCCCCGCCGCCATCTTGGTGATGTTGGCCGCGGGGTGGAACCGGTCGGCCTCCGCGCAGGGCAGCTCCAACCGTTGCGCGACACACTGCGCGACCCTGCTCTTGCCGCTGCCGGACACTCCCATGAAGACGAAATGCATGCCCCCGTGCTCCTTCTCGCGACGCGCGTGGATGGGAAGCACCCTACCCATAATGGTGATATCAATGAATCCCGAAACGCAGTGCGCGCCACCCGCACCCGGCCCGCCCTCTGGGACCATGGCACCCATGGCCGCCGAAGCCGACCCACGCACCCTGCACAACCGGGTACTCGCCGACATCGGCCCCGCGATCGCCGCGGGCGAGTACGCGCCCGGCCACGTCTTCACCCTCGACCGGCTGGAACGCGACTACGACGTCTCCCGGACCGTGGCCCGGGAGGCGGTGCGGGTACTGGAATCCATGCGGATGGTGGTCAGCCGCCCCCGCACCGGCGTACGTGTTCGTCCGGCCGCGGAGTGGAGCGTCTACGACCCCCAGCTCATCCGCTGGCGGCTGGCCGGCCCCGGCCGGATAGAACAACTGCGTTCGCTCACCGAACTCCGGGCGGCCGTCGAGCCCCCGGCGGCGGCCGCGGCGGCGCGGCGCGCCTCGCCGCACCAGTGCGAACGGCTCGTGGAGACCAACCAGCGGATGCTGGAGGCCGGGTCCGGCACCGGCGGCGACCCCGCCGCGTTCCTGGAGTGCGACATCGAGTTCCACCGTCGGATCCTGGAACTGTCCGGTAACGAGATGTTCGCGGGACTGTCCGGTGTCGTCGCCGAGGTCCTCGCCGGGCGCACCAACTACGAACTCATGCCGCACCCTCCCAGGCCGGAAGCCCTGTCCCTGCACACTCACGTCGTCAACGCGGTCCGTGACGGCCTCCCCGCCGTGGCGGAGGCGTCCATGCGCGCGATCGTCGAGGAGGTCGTCACGGCCCTGGACGACGCGGGGGAGTGACACGGCGCGGGCCCTGTCGGGGCGGTCAGACCAGCAGACTCACCGCGAAGGCGAGGGTGAAGCCCACCGTTCCGACCAGCGTCTCCATCACGGTCCAGGTGCGCAGTGTGGTCGAGGCGTCCATCCGCAGGAAGCGGCCCACCAGCCAGAACCCCGAGTCGTTGACGTGGGAGAGGACGGTGGACCCGCACGCGATGGCGATGACGATGAGCGACAGCTCGACGCTCGAGGTGTCCGGTGCGGCCTCCACCGCGGGGGCGACGAGCCCCGCCGAGGTCGTCAGGGCGACCGTCGCCGACCCCTGGGCCACCCGTAGCGCGGCGGCGATCACGAACGCCGCCACGATGACGGGCAGACCGGTCGACTCCAGGGCCGTGGCGAGTGCCGTCCCGATGCCGCTGGCCTGCAGCACGCCCCCGAACATCCCGCCGGCGCCGGTGATCAGCAGGAGCGCGCACACCGGCCCCAGGGCGTCGTTGACGATCCTCTCGACGTTTCCGCGCGAGTAACGTCCGTACCCCAGAATCGCCATCGCCGTGATCGCCGTGATGAGCAGGGCCACCGGCGTCTCGCCGACGAGCGTGAGCGCCTGGACCCACGGGCTTCCTCCGTCGAGGGTCCCGGCCTCGACCAGGGTGGTGGTGCCGGTGTTGCAGAGGATCAGCAGCATCGGAAGCACCAGGACGGACACGACCGTCAGCAGCCGCGGCGGCCGGTGCGCGTCGAACTGCTCGTCCGGGACCTCCTCGGGCGGGTCGATCCGGAAACGGTGCCCCGCGTAGCGGGAGTAGAGGTAGCTGCCCAGGTACCAGGTGGGTACGGCCAGGACCAGACCGACGAGCATCGTGGTCCCCATGTCCGCGCCGATGAGGCCGGCAGCTGCCACCGGACCGGGGTGCGGTGGGACGAAGGCGTGCATGATGGCGAACGCCCCCGCCACTGGCAGCGCGTAGAGCAGTACGGAACCGCCGACGCGCCGTGCCACGGTGAACACGATCGGGAGCATGACGATGAAACCGGCGTCGAAGAATATCGGGAGCCCGAAGACGAGGGAGGCCACTCCCAACGCCAGCGGCGCCCTCCGCTGGCCGAAGGTGCTGATCAGCCGCTGGGAGAGGACCGCCGCACCGCCGGTGATCTCCAGCATCCTGCCGATCATCACCCCGAGCCCGACGAGCAGTCCGACGTTGGCCAGGGTCTCTCCGAACCCGCTGAGGAGGGTGTCGGCGATGTCCTCCAGCGGGACCCTGGTCGCCAGGGCGACCAGGAGGCTCACCAGGGTGAGGGAGACGAAGGCATGTAGTCGGACCTTCATCACCAGTACGAGGAGAAGGGCGATCGCGGCTGCCGTGATGGCGAGCAGCGGTCCCGTGCTGTAGGCGGGTTCCATGGGTTCCACACGATCCTCCGGCGTATAGGACGGGGAGAGGGGAATGTGACCTGAGCCATAAACCGACCCAATGGTAATACCATTGAACGGTAGTTGTGGCACACGGCGGCCGTGATCGTTATGCCGGTTATATAGAGAAAGGGCGTTTCGGCGGCGCTGGTGTGTGCCAACGGGCCGCGCTGGCCGCGAACGCCGAACGGCGGCCGCATGGCGCTCCCCCGTCGTACCGCCGGGTGTGGGACCGGTGCGTCCGGACCGGAAAAGACACCCGGACGGTCCGCGGACGCGGTCCTTGATCGCGGGGCCGGCGGGTACGGGAGTACCCTCGCACGGGCTGGTGACGACACCTGCGGTCAGCCCCCGGTCGGCGGAGGTGGGGTGCCGCCGGGCCCGTGGAGAGCGGGGCCGGGCGGCCGCCTCCGCCGGGCGAGCCGCGTAACCGGTGGGTGGGGGCAGCCGGCACGGAGAGTCCGCGGCAAGCCCGGAGGCCGTCTGTCGCGACCGTGCCAGCCGACGTCCCGGAGCGGGGTTTTCGAGAAAGCGGACGAATGTACAGGTTGAACAACTACGTGCGCCGGTACGCGTGGGGTTCCACGACCGTGCTCCCACGGCTGCTCGGTGAACCCCCGGACGGCACGCCCCAGGCCGAACTGTGGGTCGGTGCCCACCCCAGCGCGCCCAGCTCCGCACGGACCCCGGACGGTCCCGTCCCCCTCGACCGTGTCATCGCGGCCCAACCGGAGCGGATGCTGGGAAAGCGGGCCGCCCGCTCCTTCGAGGGCCGTCTTCCGTTCCTGTTGAAGGTCCTCGCCGCGGAGGCGCCGCTGTCCCTCCAGGCGCACCCCACGGCCGGGCAGGCGCGTACGGGATACGCCGCCGAGGAGGCCGCCGGGGTCCCGGCGGACGCTGAGCACCGCAACTATCCGGACCCGCGCCACAAGCCCGAGATGCTGCTCGCGCTGGGGCGGTTCGAGGCCCTGTGCGGCTTCCGCGCCCCTGAGGAGGTGTTGGGGGACCTGCGGGGATTCCAGTGTGAGCTCGCACGGGTCCTGCGAAGCGACCTCGCTTCCGGGGACGCTCCCTCGGGGCTCCGCGCCGCCCTGACACGGCTCCTGACGCTGTCGCCCGGCCACCGGAACGAGCTCGTCACCGCGTTCACGAGGGAATGGCAGCGGCGGGGGAGGGGAACCCACGCCGACGTCATCCCCGAGCTCGCGCGTCGGTACCCGGGTGACGCGGGTGCGGCGGCCGCCCTGCTGCTCCGGCGGGTGACACTGGAACGCGGCCAGGCGCTCTACCTGCCGGCCGGAAACGTGCACTCCTACCTCGGAGGGACCGCGGTCGAGGTGATGGCCAACTCGGACAACGTGCTGCGGGCCGGACTCACCGGGAAGCACGTCGACCCTTCCGAACTGCTGCGTGTCGTGGACTTCTCCGCACGGCCCGTTCCCTACGTTCCGCCCTCCCGGGGGGACGGGATCCTGGAGTACCGGACACCGGCGCCGGAGGTGGCGCTGTCGGCCATGGGGCCGGGAACTGTCGACGGCCGCCTCACCGGCGGCACACCCTGGGGTGTTCTCGTGCTGGAGGGAAACGTGGAGCTGCGCTCCCGCGCGGGCGGTGTGCGGCTCGGTGGCGGCGGGTCGGCGTTCGTTCCCGCCCACGAGGGGGAGGTGCGGGTCGCGGGAGAGGGCTATCTGGTCGCGGCCACGGTGTGCGAGACCGAACCCGCCGGCCAGGCCGCGCCGGCGGAGGGGCGGGAGGCCAGCGGTCGGGAAGCCAGCGGGTTCGGCTCGTGACCCCTCACCCCAGGGAGGAGCCGATCGCCACGTTGCCGGTGAGCAGGTCACGGGCGATGGTGCGGCGCTGGATCTCGTCGGTTCCCTCGAATATCCGCAACAGCCGCAGGTCGCGGTACCAGCGCTCGATGGGGAGCTCACGGGTGTAACCCATGCCGCCGTGGATCTGCATGACCCGGTCGACGATCTCGTTGGCCTTGACCCCGCCGTAGAGCTTGGCGATGGACTGCGAGTGCCTGGACCCGCGGTCGTCGCTCTGGTCCGCCCGCCACGCGGCGTGCAGGACGAGCAGCCGCAGGGCCTCGATCTCCGTCTCGGAGTCGGCGATCATCCACTGGATCGCCTGCCGGTCGGCGATGGGGGAGCCGAACGTCTCGCGTGTGTTGGCGTACTCGATGCTCTTGCCGAGCAGCCGTTCGCACCCTCCCAGGGCGCGTGCGGGAAGCAGGTAGCGCCCCTTACCGATCCAGCGCATGGCGAGCGCGAACCCCTGGCCGACCTCGCCGAGCACGTTCTCCTCCGGGACCCGCACCTCGTCGAAGATCAGTGACGCGGGTCGGCGCTCTCCCATGGTGTCGATGGGTTCGGAGGTCCACCCCGCCTCCCGGTCGACGAGAAAGCAGGTGACCCCGCCGTTGGCACCCAGCTGGGGGTCAGTGACCGCGAACACCATGGCGAAGTCGGCTTCGTGGCCGTGCGTGATGAAGGTCTTCTCCCCGTTGATGACCCACTGGCTCCCCTCCTTTCGCGCCCGCGTGCGGATGGCTTTGGCGTCCGATCCGGCCCCGGGTTCGGTTATGGCGAAGCAGGAGCGGCGGTCCCCGTTGATCGTGGGGAGGAGGTAGCGCTCTCTCTGCTCCTCGTTGGCGTAGTACAGGATGTTGTCCGCCTCACCGCCGAAGCGGAACGACAGGAACGTCCGGCCCAGCTCGATCTCGATGAGTGCCGCCGTGACGGCGTCCAGCCCCATCCCCCCGTACTCCGTGGGGGTCTGCACCCCCCAGAAGTCGGCCTTGCGGGCGGTGTGTTGCAACCTGTCCCGCTCCTCGGCGTTCAGTCCGGGCTCGGCGCCTTCCCGTTCCCGGCGCAGGACCTCGTTCTCCAGCGGCATGAGCTCACGTTCGACGAACGTGCGTACCCAGTCGCGGATCTCTCGCTGCTCGTCGGACAGCGCGAAATCGACCATCTCTCGCTCTTTCGTGACAAACAAACCTAACGCTGTTTGGTTTTGAGCGTAGGAGCCGCGCGTCCGTGTGGCAAGGGAGGAGAACAGCGCCGCTGCCACGGAAACGGCGTGGCAGGAGGGCAGCCTGTGGACATCGGGGGAGAGCGTTTCGCTCGCGGCCGCCGCCTGCTAGGTTCCCGATGCGGTGGCGGAGAGTGCCGGCCACCCACGACCGGAGCGGAGGGGAACGCCGGTGGCCCGACCGAAAGCGCCGATACTCAACGCCCAGCGGATCCGCGCGACCGCGCTGGCACTGGTCGACCGCGTGGGTCTGGAGGGCTTCTCCATGCGGAAACTCGCCCACGAGCTGGACGTCCAGGCCGCCTCCCTCTACAGCCACTACCGCACCAAGGAGGACCTGCTCGCGGACATAGCCGACGAGATCATGTCCGGCGTCGACGTCTCCGGTTTCGACACGGGCGACTGGCGGCACGGGCTCACCGTGTGGGCCCGCTCGTACCGCTCGGCTCTGGCGGCCCACCCCAACCTGGTCCCGTTCATCGCCGCGGGCCCCGGGCGCCGTACGGAAGCCCTCCGCCGTGCCGACGCCGTGCACGGCGGACTGATCGCGGCGGGCTGGCCCGCGCGGCACGCCACCATGATCGGCGCATCCACCAAGTACCTGGTGGTGGGAGCCGCCACCAACTCGTTCGCCCGGGGCTTCGACGACGA
Organism: Haloactinospora alba; assembly: GCF_006717075.1. Taxonomy (NCBI): domain Bacteria; kingdom Bacillati; phylum Actinomycetota; class Actinomycetes; order Streptosporangiales; family Nocardiopsidaceae; genus Haloactinospora; species Haloactinospora alba. The sequence continues at coordinate 2,274,652 of NZ_VFQC01000001.1, read as the reverse complement.
CGTGCGCGTGTACCGCGACCGCTACCCCAACCTCTCCCAGGCCCACCGCCTGTCCGAACACGCCGCGGCGATCGACCACGAGAGTTTCGAACTGGCCCTCTCCGCCTTCCTGGACGGCCTCACCCAGCTGTACGCCTCTCTCGTGCCGGGAGGGCACGCCCAGCCGCCGGGCTCCCCCGAGGAGGGGGAGTGAACCGTCCCGGTACCCGCCCCTCCGGCAGGCGGTGGGGCGCGCGCTCTCCCACGGCGGCCACGGGGCTCGCCCTCGCCCTGGCCGCCTGCGCCCAGCAGCCCGGGGTTCGGGCTCCGGATCCCGAACCCGGCAGGCCGACCACTGCCTGGCCGGTGACCGTGGCGCGGATCGTCGACGGGGACACCTTCGTCGGGCGAGCGTCCGAAAGCCCTGCCCGGGGAGCGCCGGAGGGGCGGTTTCGGGTGCGACTGCTGGCGGTCGACACCCCGGAACCGGGAACGTGCTACGCGGCGGAGGCCCGCGGGCGCCTCGCGGAGTTGCTCCCGCCGGACAGCACCGCCCACGTCGTCCCGGAAACGGAACCGAAGGACGAGTACGGCCGCTACCTGCTCCAGGTGTGGAACGCGGACGGCACCTGGGTCAACCGTGACCTCGTGGCCACCGGGCACGCCGAAGCGCTGCCGGTTGGGCCCAACGATGCCCGCGCCGCCACGGTCGGACACGCGGAGAACCGCGCGAGAACCATGGGGCGAGGATTGTGGGGAGAGTGCGCGTCCGCGGGAGCACGGGAACGCGGGACCGGCGCCGCGCCCGACGCCATGTCACCGCCGTGTTCCGGCCGGCGCGGATGCGCCAGCCCTGCGCGTCGCGGACGAGGACGAACACCGCGACGCTCTCCCTGCGGACCGTGTCGGTGGACGTGGGGAGCCCCCGGACGTCGGCGGGGTGCTGCCGCGCGTGGACGACAGCGACGTCGGAGGGCAGGAGAGTCAGGCTTTCGACGTCGTAGTTGCCCCTGACATCCGCCAGTGGTCCGCCGTGCCCGAACAGCGAACACCTGGACGTCGCGCCTCACCCCCGTACAACCCGCTCTCCGGGCACCTTCCCTGCCCCGGTGCGGGGAGGGAGCGCCGTGGCCAGCGACCGTGATCCTGCCATAGCGTCGGGCACCCCCGAGCCCGCCCGTCGTCGTTCACTCCGCCGTGAGCTGCTGGAGGAACCACCGTTCCAGGGTCTCGTCGACGGCCCTGGCCGTGGGCAGCTGCGGGGCGGGTTCGAGCCCGGGCTCCTCGGCCAACGGGTGGGGCAGGTCCGGCACGGTCGCCAGCTCGACGTCGCCGGGGCGCGCGTACTGCCCACGCAGGGTGCCCACCAGAGCGGTCGCGTCCGTCCGAAACGCCGGGTGGTCCCGCTCGCCGCTGACGAGGAGCAACGGCGGCTGCGCCGCGGCGCCTGCGGAGAGGCGGGCGACGAAGTCCAGCTCGTCGGCGGTCCTGCGGGACTCCTCAGCCCACGGGTAGGCCCGTCCGGACTCGGCCCCGATGAGCTCAACAGCGGATCGCATCCGCACGACCGGATTGACCAGTGCGGCCGCCTTGACCGGAATCCGCCCGGCGGCCAGCACTTCCAGCGCCACGGCTCCACCGAGCGAACCGCCGAGGATACCGATCGGCCCGTCGTCGACCGGCAGCTGGTCGCGCAGCTCGGCCAGCGCGGCCGGGAACTCGTCGACGGCCTGGTGGAAGAACGGGGCCAGGTACGCCATCAACGGGTCCTTACGTATGAGTTCGATGACGGCGTCAACACGGCCGTCGACCATCCGCGCGCCGCACATCGGCATACCGAGGTGGACCCGCCAGGCGGGTACCCCGGCCATGGGCAATGCGGCAGCGAAGGCCGCGTCCGTGCGGGGCGCGTCCAGCATGTGCCAGCTCACGATCAACGGCGCTGAGGCGCCGGTGGCACCGCTTGGTGGCAACGCCGTGAACGGGACACCCGCCGCTGTGCCGGTAACGGTTTCCACGCTCCCCTGCCCTCCCCGACGGTTCACAGTCTGCGACGCCACCGTAGGCAGTCCGGCGGGACGACGGCTCTCCTTTCCTCCAAGGGCGAAACCGGGCCCGCACGACGCGCACAGCGGGTCCGCACACGGCCTTGAGAGGATGCGTGCAGTTCGACGGGAAGAGAAAGCCCCGATGCAACGCCCACTCAAAGCGCTGCTGTTCGATGTGCAGGGCACCGCCGTTGATTTCCACTCCACTGTGTGCGGAGAGGCCCGCCGGATCAGTGCGGGACGCTGCCCGGACACGGACTGGGCGCGTTTCGTCGACCGGTGGCGTGCGGCTTATTTCGCGGCGACGGGATCAGCCGAGCCCGACCGGGGGAACTGGGTCACGGTGCATTCGACGTACCGTCAGGCGCTCGATCGGCTCCTCGGGGAGGACGGCATCACCGTCTTCTCCGACGCCGAGCGCGAGGAACTGACGCTGGCCTGGCAGAAGCTCGCACCCTGGCCCGACACGGTCGAAGGACTGAACCGGCTCAGGGCGCGCTTCACGCTGGCCACCCTCTCCAACACCGACGTCGCGGCGGTCGTGCACCTTTCCAAACGCGCCGGTTTGCCCTGGGACGCGATCTTCAACGTGGAAATGGCCGGAGCGTTCAAACCCCACCCGTCGACTTACCGAATGGCCACGACCTACCTCGGCTTGGTTCCCGCCGAGGTCATGATGGTCGCCTGTCACAAGTACGACCTGCGGGCTGCGGCCTCGCTGGGTTTCCGGACCGCTTTCGTCGCGCGCCCCCTGGAGTTCGGACCTGCGGGGGCGTCGACGTGCGCTATGAGGAGGAGTTCGGCATCAACGCCGTTGACTTCCTCGATCTCGCCGACCAACTTGGCTGCTGACACTGGCGGGGGGAGCGCTTTTCCGCCGGAGGAGTATCACCGGCTCTCGGGCCCGGACCCGCGGTCGCGCCGTGTCACCGACCGGATGCTCCTGTCCTCAGCGGGAACCGTTCGGGAAACGTGTAGCAGCGTGTCCCGAGCTATCGTACCGTTACGCGGCCGCGTGGTCCGCCTTTCCCGTGCCGGCCATGTGGCGGGCGGCACGGGAAGGGCTCGTGGGTGCGCACCGCCCCCGATACGCGGCAGCACCACATGGCGGTTGCCCCTGGCAGGCGGTCCGAGACTGCCGGTGGTGAGGCCACGACCACTGGGATCACCCCAAGCACATGCACCTGGCGGGAAGTGAGGCGGGGGAGCACGCGCGCCGGGCCGGAGCGCGCAGGCTCCTGCTCACCCGTCTGGTCCCGTGGAACGACGACGCCTGCACCCTCACCGAAGCACGGAGCGCGTTCGCCGGACCCGTCGAGCTGGCCCGCCCGGCAGCGGTGTACGAACTGGGGAGCCCGGGGGGCGGCTGAGGCCCGCCGTCCCGGCCGCGTGCCGCGCGGCGCGGGGGTGTCTGCTGTCGGCGGCTCCGGACCGGGGTCGGTGTCACGCCACCGCCGTGTTCTGGCCGACGCGGATGCGCCAGCCCTGCGCGTCGCGGACGAGGACGAACACCACGATGCTCTCCTTCCGCGCCGTGTCGGTGGCTGTGGGGCGCCCCTGGTCGTCGACCGGGTGCTGCCGTGCGTGGACGACGGCGACGTCGGGGGGCCAGGAAGGCCAGGTTCTCGATTTCGTAGTTGACCCTGATTTCTTCCAACGGTCCGCCGTTCCCGAACACGAACGCCTGGGAGCGGTACAGGGCCTCAGCACCGTCCACGAGGGTGCCCGCGATGTTCACGAAAATCGTGTCCTCGGTGAACAACGCGTTCATGGCCGCGGCGTCGTTGGTGTTGAACGCGTTCTCGTAGTGAGCCACGACGTCGGTGACCTGCCGACGGTCGTCATGGTTACTGGAGGCGTGCTGGGTCGTCGGCCTGTCGGCGGTCATGGTTCTCCGTTCCCAACGGGCCGGTGCACGGCCCGTTCCGGTTGTGGGTCACGGAGATCCTGTTGCCTCAAGTCAGGTTGAGGTCAACTGCCGGTGCGTCCGCTCCCGTGCCGTTCAGGAAACGTGTGAAAACGTGTCCTGAGCCGTCGCCTTGCGGCGCGGCCTTGACCCCGCCCGGCTGGGCGGGGTCTTCCCGTGGCGATACCCGTCGCCAGCGAAGCTGGTCTTACGCGGGTTTCCAGCGGGCTCGTTTATCCTCGCCCCGCAACTCGGGGAGGAGGCGACCTCGGCGAGGTCGGCGAGGTTGGCCGCGGCGTTGGCGTCGCGGTCGGCGACCACCCCGCACGTCTCGCAGGCGAACGCCCGCTCCGACAGGCGCAGTTTGGCTTTCACCGCGCCGCAGTCGTTGCAGGTCTTGGAGGAGGGGAACCACCGGTCAGCCACCACCAGGCGGCGTCCGGACCAGGCGGTCTTGTAGTCGAGCTGGCGGCGCACCTCGCCCATGCCGGTGTCGGCCACCGCGCGGGCCAGGCGCCGGTTGGCGACCATCCCGGAGATGTTCAGGTCCTCGATGACGATGGTGTCGAACCCGGCTACCAGGCGAGTGGTGAGCTTGTGCAGGTGGTCGCGGCGAGCGTTGGCCGCCCGGGTGTGGAGGCGGTCGGCGGCGGCGCGGGCTTTGCGCCACCGGGCCGACGAGGCCTGGCCGGTGCGCCGGTCGGGGCCGCGGCGGCGGGAGACCCGCCGCTGGGCGCGCCGCAACTTGCGCTGCGCCTTGTCGAGGTGTTTGGGGTTGGGCACGGTTGCGCCGGTGGACAGTACCGCCAGGTGCTTGATACCCAGGTCCACGCCGACGGCGCCGCCAACGGAGGCCGGAGCCGGTGCGGCGGTGGTTTTCTCGACGGTGAAGGACACGTGCCAGCGGCCCCGCTGGAAACTGACGGTGGCCGACAGGACGCGGGCGGATCCGCGCTCCAGGTGGCGGGCGAGTTTGCGGGTGGACTCGCCGGTACGCACCCGACCGATACGGGGCAGCTTCACGTGCCGGTTGTCGGCCTCATCCAACCCGAAGGTGCCGGTGGTGATGCGGAACGACTTGCGGGACCGCTTGGACTTGAACCGGGGGAACCCCGCCTTCTTCCCGGCGCGCTTGCCGGTGCGCGAGGCGTTCCAGTTCTTCAGTGCCGCCGACAGGTTCGCCAATCCGCTGGCGTAGGCCTCCTTGGAGTTCTCGCCCCACCAGGGCGCCGCCTCGTGTTTGGCGGCGTTCCACTGTTTGCGCAACCCGTAGGCCGACCAGTTCAGCGCGGGGGTCAACTCCGTTTCGGTCAGCCCGTAGGTACGCTCGGCGGTGCGCTGGTCCAGGTTGGCTTTGACGGCGGCCAAACCCCAGTTGTAGGCGAACCGGGCTGCCCCGCAGTGCGAGGACAGTGCTTGGGCCTGTTCGGGGGTGGGCTCCAGCGCGAACAGGTACGCCTGGTGGTGGGTGGCGCCGGTGTTCACGTCGACCCTTCCTCCGCGCGGGCGGTGTCCACGGCGGCGCGGGCGCGGCGCCGGGCTGATCGTCGCCCATACAGCCGGGCGCACAGCGACGTCAGTACCTCGGTGACGTCGCGCACCAGGTTGTCCTCGACTTCGGTGTCGTCGAGCACGACCAGCGACCGGCCCGATGCGGCCAGGGCCGCTTCCACGTGTTCGACCCTGAAGCGGGCCAGCCGGTCGCGGTGCTCGACCACGATTACCGCGACCGACGCATCACGCAGCAGCGCGCAGTTTGGGCCGGTTGCCGTTGAGGGCGGAGCCGGTTTCGGTGATGGTGCCATCCAGGGCGATGCTGCGCCGGGTGCATTCGGTGGCGACCCGTCCCGCCTGGCGTTCCAGGTCGGGCTTCTGGTCAGCGCTGGAAACACGGCAGTAGGCGACGGTACGGCCGCCGGTGCGCACCGGCTCCTCGACGAGGATGGTGCCGGTGGCCGATTGGCGGGCGGGAACGGGCAGCGTTCCCGCGTGGAACCAGTTCAGCGCACTTCGGTACGAGACGCCCTGTGTGCGCCCACTCCGTCAACTTCATGGGGAAGACTTTGCCATGGAATTACTTGTTCTTACACATTCAAACGAACAGTCGCCGACCCCTCGACGTCCACTCGCACGGGGCCCGTCGTCCGCGGCGCGGGGCGCACACCACCCGACGGGCGGGGCCCTTCCGGGTAACCAAAGAGAAAGGCCGCTGCGGCCCGCCGGAGCGGAACCACAACGGCCTTACCCGTTCTGGAGGCGGAGACGGGAATCGAACCCGTGTACAGGGATTTGCAGTCCCTTGCCTAAGCCACTCGGCCACTCCGCCGCACACTCCCGGAGGGACCGAGTGGCCTCTCCGGGAACCCAGAGCGGACGACGGGATTCGAACCCGCGACCCTCACCTTGGCAAGGTGATGCTCTACCACTGAGCCACGTCCGCGTGGTGTGGGGATGCTCGTTCTCCCCGCAGAGCGGACGACGGGATTCGAACCCGCGACCCTCACCTTGGCAAGGTGATGCTCTACCACTGAGCTACGTCCGCGCAGTGCTCGCGGTCGGCCCGACGGGGTCGGGCTCCGCTCCGCTGCGTTACGCACTCTAACGGATGTCAGCGGCTGGAGGAAAACGCGGGCTTGTGAAACCACGGATGCGAGGGGCCAGTATCCCCACGCGGTGCCCCGCACCGGGGGTCTCACGGTTCCAGGAGACTGGAGGAAGTGGGGGTGTCCGGACGGGGCGGGGCGGAGAGGTAGGTGCCCACGCGCTGGATGACCTGGTTCATCTCGTAGGCGACCAGACCCACGTCGCAGTCGGAGTCGGCAAGCAGCGCCATGCACGCGCCCTCCCCGGCGGCAGCGACGAACAGGAAGGCCTCGTCCATCTCGATGATGCTCTGCCGGATGCTCCCGGCGCCGAACTGTTTGCTGGCACCGCCCGCGAGACTCTGCAGCCCCGAGGAAATGGCGGCGAGATGCTCGGCGGTGGAGCGGCTGATCCCGTTGGACGATGCCATCAGTAGCCCGTCGGTCGACAGGACGATGGCGTGCTGCGCGCCCGTCGCGCGAGTGATGAGCTCATCGAGCAGCCAGCTCAGTTCACCGGTTGTGGTGCTGCGTGGGGTCATCGAGATGTTGGGCACGCCTTCTCCGCTACACGGCGCGGGAGGCGACGCCCGTCTCCTTTCTGGTGATGTAGGGGCGACGGTTCACGCTGGGAAACGTGGGGGCGGCGGGTGGAACCCGGTCCGGTGGGAGTGAACCGGATTCCGAACCCCGCGGGTGCGGGGCGTGCTTCGTCGGTGGTCCCGAACAGGGGAGGCGTGCCGAAGATGCGGTCGTGTACCTGGGGGTCGGGCGGGGGCGGCCGTGACAGAACCGGTTCCGAACGTGCGTGACACAACAGGGGCGCCGTGCTCCCGGCCGCCGCGGCAGGGGGTGGTGGGGGTTCCCATCCCGCGGTGTTCGAGGGGAAGGGACGGAAAGGCGCTGCGGAACGCCGTGGGGGAGGGAGTCCGTGCCGTTGTGGTCCTTCTGCCGCAGCCCTCACCCGTTTCGGGCCGTGGGGGAGGGGCCGACGGGAGCCGGAGGCGCAAAGGCGCACACAGGAACGGACGACGGCTCGAGTGGTGGGGAGCCACGGTCTCACCTCCCGCAACAGTGCCGGTCCGGTAACGGCGGATGTGTCGTTGGAGAACGTCGCCGCCGGCCCGAGGAGTCGGTACGGCTCTCTCCCTCGCGTCAGCCACGCTGTGGTGCGGCCGTGTGCGGGAGTGGACTCCGGAGGGCACGGGCAGGACGGAGACGGTTCTGCAAGAGTTGCTTAGATGATAGTCATCTGTGACCGATGCATTCGTTAGGTGGAGGGGTATCCGAGTGTCGAGGGCCACGATCTGTGCCGGGATAGTGGGACATTTCGTCACGTTACCCATCAGTCCTATCCCGTAAATGGGTGCGGCCGATGCTGGTCAATGGGTTGCGTCGAGCACGGATGGCGTATAGGGGCCGCTACGGAGGCGTGCCGTGCCCCTGGGAGAGATCGAGAAACCGAGATATCGAGGAGACGGTAACGATGCGGGTGTGGATCGCGGGCGCTGGACACGGGAGCGGACAGGTGCTCGACGCGGACGAGGCCCGGGTGTCCGTGTTGGACCACGGGATCACGGTGGGGGACGGTGTCTTCGAGACGATCAAGGCGGTCTCGGGGGAGCCGTTCGCGCTGAGCCGCCACCTCCGCAGGCTGGCGCGCTCCGCGGGCGCGTTGGGACTGCCGGAGCCCGACCTCTCCCGCCTGGCGCACGGCGTGCGCCAGGCGCTGGAAGCCAACCCGGACGTCTCACCGGCACGGGTACGCATCACGATGACGGGCGGTCCCGCTCCGCTCGGCTCGGAACGCACCGGTGCCGAACCCACCTACGTGGTGGCGATAGGGCCACTGGCGCACCCCGCCCCCGCAGCGGACGTCACCGTCGTCCCGTGGAGCCGTAACGAGAACGGGGCGTTGACCGGAGTGAAGTCCACCTCTTACGCGGACAACGTCCTGGCGCTGAACTACGCGATGGAGCGGGGCGCGAGTGAGGCGCTGTTCGCCAACACGGCGGGAAACCTGTGTGAGGGTACGGGCAGTAACGTCTTCGTCGTCTCCGACGGTGAACTGCTCACTCCGCCTCTTTCCGCCGGTCCGCTGGCGGGAATCACTCGTGAGCTCGTGCTGGAGTGGGCTGGTGGGACGGAGGCGGATATCCCGCTTCCGGCGCTTTCCACCGCATCCGAGGCGTTTCTGGTGTCCACCGGACGCGACGTGCAACCCATACGTAGTGTCGACCGGAAGAACCTCGCCAACGCCCCCGGTCCGGTGACGCGCGAAGCGATGGAGGTGTTCACGCGGCGCAGCGCCGCTGACATGGATCCGTGATCCGGGCGCCGGTATCGCGGTGCTGTCGGCGGCGGGATGGTACGGCACGTTTGTGCCTTATGGAAGATGGGTAACCAAAAGCCGCAAGTGTGGCTACATTTCACCCTGTATCGGACATGCCCGGATACAGCAGCGCGGTAAATGGCGCCGGTTCGGCCGGGAAGCGGCTGCCTCAGGTGTGCAGGTGCTGCTGGATCTCGGAGTCGAGGTCGACGTAGTCCGCTTCCTGGCCGGCGGGAACGATCTCGTACGTGCGGTGCAGGAACTCGGCGAGCGGCGACACCGGGGCGTCGAACTGCGCCTGGCCGAAGGGCGAGGAGAGAGCGATGTTGATCGTACGCTCCTCGTCGTCCGTGGAGGGCCAGACGCGCACGTCCCCTTCGCCGACGGGGCGCACGATTCCCACGGTGAGAAGCTCACGCGCGAAGATCCACTCCACCGGCTCGTCCTCGCCGGTGTGGAACGCGACCTTGATGGCGTAGGGGTCATCGGCCGTGTAGTCCACCTGCGCGACCAACGGGACCGCTGTGCGGTCGGGAACCACGAGCCGAAGACCCAGCTCGGCGCTGGCAGTGGTGTCACTACTGTTCATGTTCGCCAAACCTTTTCCTCATCCGGTCCCGCTGTGAGCGGGCTGTTCTCGTCTCGCCCGCTCCAACGCGGCCGGCCGCGTGCTATGACGCGTGACCAGGAGACTTTTTCTCTCGGATCGTGGATGGGGAGCGCCTCGCGGCCTCTCCGATCCTCCGTCACTGTAATGAGCTGCGGAAACCAGGAATTTCCGAATTTTTGTGTGTCCCGCGTCACGAGCGGAGACGAAACCGCTGCTCACATGCCGTTTCCTCTTCCCGAAGCTCCCTCCACGGCGGGGTTCCGGGATTTGCGTGCTGTTGACCAAACATCGTGTTCGCGAAAATGTGACGTCCATCACCCCTCCTGTGGGCCGCTGTAGCGGGGGTGAATGCACGATCCACCCCTGTGGATGCGCTAGAGTTTTAATTGTTCGGTTCGCACGGCGGACGGAACCCCGAGGGCGGTTAGCTCAGTTGGCTAGAGCGCGTCGTTCACACCGACGAGGTCACTGGTTCGAGTCCAGTATCGCCCACACACCGCACAGGCCGGTCCCAACCTCACGGGGCCGGCCCGTTTTATTGGATTTTTGGTCTGCCGCGCCACGCACCTGACAGTGTGCGGGCGTGTTCCAATCCGGGATGTCCACGGATGGGGGAGCTGTCCAATACACGCCTGAAGTGTCCTGATTGTGGGGCAGGCCCGTATCGTGAACCGACGGGTGGCTCTCCGCCTGGTACCGACTGCCGCGCTCGCCCTACCGCAGCGAGGAACTGCGCGCTCGGGAGCCCTCCTTGCGGGCGCGCCGAACCTCCTTGCGCGCCTGGTGCCGGTGCTGGGCCTGGACAGCGTTCTCCTTCGCGTAGTGCCCCCACCGTCGGGCGAGCCGCAGGGGCTTGCCTGCCCAGGCGAACTCGGTCGCCAGCACGGCCAGTCCCAGGACGATGCCGCCGATCCCCGGGCCGGGGGTCACGCACATGACGATCCCCGCCAACAGGATGGGGCCGCCGACCAGCACCACCGCCACGCGCCACGTCCAGTGCAGGACAGGATGGGAGTGCATGCGTCGGCGCCAGAGACGCAGACGGACACGTGCTTTCCGCCACCGTTGGGACAACGTCGCGGAAGAGAGTCGAGGTGTCACCGGTCGCGAGCCTGTTCCGGTCGGTGGCATCGGAGACATGGGGGATACGGTACCGACGCTAGCACGCGGGGGCCAGAGCGACCTCGGGCACATGGGGCCCGGAGGTCCCGTGGCCCGTCGGGTGTCCGCAAGCGGACGACGGACGTCCCGGAAGCGCGGAAACCTCCCGGGCGAGGCCGGGAGCGGGGCGGGCCGACACCGCTGACCGGACGTGTGAGGGCTCTCGGCAAGGGCAATGTCGGATGATCAGTCGCCGGTGAGGAGATAGCATCACACCCGAACCTGGTTCCAGGCCAGACGGCCCGGAACCCAGTCCTGGCCGGCGTGCGGCGCCAGCCAACGACGTTCTCTTCCCCAACGACTGAGGAGCTACCGTGTCCGCCGTATCTGAGCCGCGTATCACCCTCGCCGGAACCGAGCGTTCGGTAGCGGCCGGCACTACGGCCGGGCAGGCACTGGAAGCCGACGGTCGGACCGTGATCGCCGCCCGCGTGAACGGCGAACTGCACGACCTCGCCACGGAGTTGAGCGACGGTGACTCCGTGGAACCAGTAGCCATCGACTCCGACGACGGCCGCGCGATCCTGCGGCACTCCACCGCCCACGTACTGGCGCAGGCGGTACAGGAACTCTTCCCGGAGGCGAAGCTGGGCATCGGCCCGCCGGTGGACAACGGCTTCTACTACGACTTCGACGTGACGACGCCCTTCACCCCGCAGGACCTCAAGCGCATCGAGAAGAAGATGACCGAGATCATCAAGCAGGGGCAGCGTTTCGACCGCCGCGCGGTCACCGAGGACGACGCCCGCGCGGAGCTGTCGACCGAGCCCTACAAACTCGAGCTCATCGGCCTGAAGGGCGGGCCCGGGGACTCCGCGGACGGAGCCGACGTGGAGGTCGGTTCGGGCGAACTCACGGTCTACGACAACATCCACCCCCGGACCGGGGAACTGTGCTGGAAGGACCTCTGCCGCGGTCCGCACCTTCCCACCACCAAGGTCGTCCCGGCCTTCAAACTGATGCGCTCCGCGGCGGCCTACTGGCGCGGCAGTGAGCTCAATCCCCAGCTGCAGCGCATCTACGGCACGGCGTGGGAGAGCAAGGAGGCGCTCCAGGAGTACCTGACCTTCCTGGAGGAGGCCGAGAAGCGGGACCACCGCAAGCTCGGCGCGGAGCTGGACCTGTTCTCCTTCCCCGACGAGCTCGGGCCCGGCCTGGCGGTGTTCCACCCCAAGGGCGGGGTGGTGCGTACCGAGATGGAACGGTACTCGCGACGCCGGCACGAGGAGGCCGGCTACGAGTTCGTCAACACGCCCCACCTGTCCAAGGCGAAACTGTTCGAGACGTCCGGGCACCTGCCGAACTACGCGGAGGCGATGTTCCCGCCGATGGAGTTCGACGGTCAGGACTACTACCTCAAGGCCATGAACTGCCCGATGCACAACCTGGTCTTCAAGGCGCGCGGGCGGTCCTACCGGGAACTTCCGCTGCGGATGTTCGAGTTCGGCACGGTGTACCGGTACGAGAAGTCCGGTGTCGTGCACGGTCTCACCCGGGCCCGGGGCTTCACCCAGGACGACGCGCACATCTACTGCGCCATCGAGCAGATGCCCGACGAGCTGGACACCCTGCTGACGTTCGTGCTCGACCTGCTGCGTGACTACGGGCTGAGCGACTTCTACCTCGAACTCTCCACCCGGGGCGACTCCGACAAGTTCCTCGGCGGTCCGCAGGAGTGGGAGAGCGCCACGGAGGCGCTGCGTCGGGCCGCGGACAAGCAGGAACTGGATCTGGTGCTGGACCCGGGCGGAGCCGCGTACTACGGCCCCAAGATCTCGGTGCAGGCGAAGGACGCCATCGGCCGGACCTGGCAGATGTCCACGATCCAGGTGGACCTCCAGCAGCCCAAGCTCTTCGACCTGGAGTACACCGCCGCCGACGGTTCCCGTCAGCGGCCGGTGATGATCCACCGGGCCCTGTTCGGGTCGATCGAGCGGTTCTTCGGTGTGCTGCTGGAGCACTACGCCGGGGCGTTCCCGGCGTGGCTGGCACCCGTGCAGGTCGTCGGGGTCCCGATCGCGGACGAGCACGTCGCCCACCTGGAGGACGCGGCCGGGAAACTGCGTTCCCAGGGGATCCGGGTGGAGGTGGACTCCGGCGACGACCGGATGCAGAAGAAGATCCGCAACGCCCAGAAGCAGAAGGTGCCGTTCATGCTGCTGGCCGGCGACGACGACGTCAGCAAGGGCGCGGTCTCCTTCCGCTACCGGGACGGTTCGCAGAACAACGCCGTCCCCGTGGACGACGCCGTCGCCGAGATCGTCGCCGCGGTGCGCGAGGGCAAGCAGGTCTGAGTTCCGCGGGAGCGGAGCCGGACACTAGTCGCAGGCGGGGCGGCCGGGGACCTCCTCCGGCTGCCCCGCCTGCGTGTGTCCACTATTCCCGACGCCGCCCCGCCGCTGGCCCCGTGGTTTCCCGGCGGGTGGCAACGGTGGTGCCGTGATTCGTCCCACGCCTCCATGGGCAGCGGGAGGAGGACAGTGCTCGTCTCGCCTCGGCGCCGCCACCCGTACAGCTCCGGGGTACCGATCCCACCAGGGGTGAGATTCCCGGAGCGGTTCCGGACGGTGCCGGGGCCGGTGGCTTCGCGGGTGGTGAGCTGGCTGAGGTCGATGGTCGTGGCGGGGATGTCCACGGACGCACGGACATCCGACGGCTGACCCCGATTCGGTGTGGTGGACAGTACCGCCCTTCCCGCTGGTTCACTGCGGTGACCGGACCGACCACCTTCACCGAGTGGTCCCGCGCACGGGTGTCCTGGGGGTGATGTCCGGGATCCCCGGGCCGAGATCCAGGGGACAGGCCGGATGGCGACAGGCCCCGCCCGCGGGATCCTCTCCGGTGAGTACCGATCGCGGCCGCACGTGACACATGCGGAAGGGTGGATGAGGGCCATGTCAGAACCCGTGCAGGGGCGGGCGACACAGGATGGCGGAACGCAGCGGTTCCGGATGGCGTCGTCGGGAATCCTGGCTCTGGTCGGTGGTGTCCTGACGATCGTCAGCAACCTCCTCCAGTAGCGGCAGGACATCCCGCGCGGCGATCCGCTCGGGACTCTCGACTACATCGCCGGGAATCCGTGGTGGTTCGCCGCGGCCCTGGCCGGCGTGCTCGGGGTACTGTGCTGGGCCGTGGCGTTCACGACGGCTGGTCGCACCCTGACAGATCCGATAAGCGGGGCGATCGCGCGGATGGCCGACCCCGTGCTGGTGGCGGCGGCCGCCGTGTTCGCGGTCAACTACGCCCACGACGGATTCAGCAGCGGTGTGGTCGCCCAGCAGTGGTCGTCCGGCGAGCGCGGCGCCGCCGCCGCTCTGGTCGACAGCCGGGTCACGGAAGGGCTCGTCGGCGGTACCTCCATCCTGTCCCAGACGCTCCTCGGATTGGCGCTGGCTCTCTACGCCCTGGCGATGCTGCGCAGCGGGGAGCACTCACGCGTACTGTGCTCGGTCGGCATCGTCGGAACCCTCGGATGGTTCGCTGGTGGTGCGGCGCTGTTCCTGCGGCTTCCCGGCGTCTCGTTCGAGATCCTCCTGCCCTTCGTCGGACTTGCCACGGTCTGGGTGCTGGGCGTCGGGGTCGCCCTCCTGCGCCGCGGCTTCCGTGGTCCGCGGACCGAACCCGCGTAGGGGGCGCTCCAGGTCCCGCGTCCGGTGATCCCGTCAGGCCCCGCGGGGCCTGACGGGTGCTGTGGGCCGGCCGCTCCGGCAGGACGGGCCGGCCTGTGGCCCGGGACAGCTCCACGCGTCCTACCCGTGTCCGCCGCTGGGGCTGGTCCGTACGGACCCGCTCTCCTGCGACCGGAGGGGCCGGCGAGCCACAGGGCGCTCCAGCGGAGTGCCAGCGACCACCGCCCGTCCAGCGTGCGCTCGGCGGGCGGGCCCAGGGGCGTGCGCGCACAGGTTGATTCCTTCCAGGGGCTACGTATACCATCATTGAACTAATCAATTAGTGAAATGGTGGTGGGTGTGATCGAGTACCGCATCGACCGCAACTCAGGCGTCGACACCTATATGCAGCTTGTGCAACAGACCAAGCGCGCCATGCGGTTGGGCGCTCTGTTGCCCGGTGACCGGCTGCCCACGGCGAAACAGGTGGTGAACGCGACAGCGATCAATCCCAACACCGTGCTGCGGGCCTACCGGGAGCTGGAACGCGAGGGGCTGGTCGAGGCCGTACGCGGGCGGGGAACGTTCGTGACCGGATCACTGGCGCGTTCGGAGGCCTCGGCGGACTCCCGGTTGCGTGCCGACCTCGTCGCCTGGATGCGGCGTGCCCGCGATTCGGGCCTCGGAGCCGAGGATGTGGCCGCCCTGGTCGACTCCGTCGCCGGCGAGTGCTTCGCGCGGCCGGAAACCGACACTGCCGACACGAGCGAGGAGGAGGAATGACCGGACCGGCCGCGACGCCGGCTCTGCGTACCAGTGGTCTCGGCAAGCGTTACGGAGGGACGTGGGCGTTACGCGACTGCTCCGTGTCGGTTCCCCGGGGGCGGATCTGCTTCCTGGTCGGAACCAACGGAGCGGGCAAGAGCACCCTGCTGGACCTGGTGTGCGGGATCGCCGAACCGACGACGGGAACGGTGGACGTGCTCGGTTCCCCCGTGGCAAGGGGGGAAGGCAGCCGGCGGGTCTCCTTCCTCGACCAGAACAAACCCCTGTTCCGCAGCTTCACCGTCGACGAGATGATGCGCACCGGGCGGGAACTCAATCCCTCGTGGGACGCGAGTCTGGCCCGCCGGGTACTGGCCGTGGGCGACATACCGGGATCGGCCCGGGTCAACACCCTGTCGGGAGGACACCGCGGCCTGGTGGCGCTGGCGCTCACCCTGGGCAAGAGCGCTGACCTCGTCCTGCTCGACGAGCCACTGGCCGAACTGGATCCGGTGGCCAGGCACGAGGTGCTGGGACTGGTACTGGCCGAGGCCGCGGAGCGGGAGCTGACCGTGGTGATCTCCTCACACACCCTCCCCGACATGGACGGAGTGTGCGACTACCTGCTCCTGCTCAACCAGGGGCGCGTCCAGCTCGCGGGGGAACCCGAGGAGATCGCCCGGGCCCACCGGCGCGTCACCACGGTCCCCGGCGCGGAGGACGCCGAAAGCGCCGACACGGGCACGGAGTCCGGACACACGGTTGTCGATTCGTGGCAGACCGGCCGCGGGTCGGGCGCTCTGGTGCGTTCCGACGGGGAGTTGCCGCCGGACTGGTACCCCGAGCGGGTCACCGCCGAGGAGGTCGTGCTCGCCCACATGCGCAATCCGGAGGTCGCGGAGCTGTACACGGCCGCGGCGCTGGGGGAGACCGTGACGCAGGAAGCCGAGGTGCTGTCGTGAACGGTGTGTTGTGGCTCACGTGGCGCCAGCAGCGCCTGGGTGTCGCCGCCGCGGTAGTGCTGGCGGTCGCCGGCGCGGTGTACGTTCAGGTGTTCGACGACCTGTGGCCGTTCCTGGGGTCGCTTTATCTGAAGATGCCCGAAACGTCGGACCTCCTGGTCCGTGCGGTCCTGTTACTGGTCGGTGTCTTCTGGGGAGCGCCACTGCTCGCCAGGCAGTTCCAGGAGGGGACGCACCGGATGGTGTTCACCCAGTCGGTCTCCCGGCGGCGGTGGTTCACCGCCCAGGTGGGCCTGGCGGCCGTGGTGGCGGCCGTGGTCGCCGCTGTGGCCAGTTCCCTGCTCGTGTGGCACGCGTGGTCCGTCAACCTGTTACAGGGGGGATACTGGGTTTCCTGGGAGCGGCTCGGCTCGGTGCCGGCCCTGCCCGGTATCGCCGCAGGATGGGGGGAGCGGCTGGCGGACTCGTACCTACCGGCGGTTGAGCTGGGGTCCAACTACAGCATCTATCCGCCGGTGGCCCTGGGCTACGCGCTGCTGTTCCTGGCCGTCGGGGTGGCTGCCGGGGTGGTACTGCGCCGGACCGTGCCCGCGATGGCGCTCACCCTGCTCGTCTGCGGTGCGTGCTACGCCCTGGCCGACTACGTGCGTCCCCAGGCCCTGGCCCTGGCGATCACCACGGACGGGGAACTCTCCCGCAAGGTGGACACGGCCGCGGAAGGGGGCGGAGTAGACGGGCTGCGGGGCACAGGTACGGAGTTCCTTCCCGCCCGGGAGTGGTTCTGGATCGCGCAGGGGGCGGAGGCCGCGCTCTGCCTGGCCGCGGCGGCCGCCGTCATGGTGTTCGCGTGGCGGCGCGTGCGGCGTATGGACTAGGAAACGGTCCCGGTCGTCGCGTACACACCGCTCCCTCCCGCCCCGTCCGTCCGGTGGGAGGGAGCGGTCGCTCTCTGCGTCTACCATCCGTGGTGTCAGGCAGCCGGGCAGGTAACGGAGCTCACGAGTGCGCGAAGGCGACATGACCGTGTGGACCAACGGGACGGTGTGGTCCGGCCGCGGCCGCACGCGGACGCACTCCCTCGCGGCACGGGGCGGGCGGATCGTCGCCCTCGGGGCGGAGGCCGCCGCGCTGGCCCCCAGAGCGGGTGAGGTGGTCGACCTGGAGGGCGGCTTCCTCATGCCGTCCTTCGGGGACGGCCACGCCCACCCCGTGGTCGGAGGTCTGGAACTGCAGGGGCCGCGGGTGCGCGGCCTGGACACCCCCGGACGGGTGGCTGACGCGGTGGGCCGGTGGGCGCGGGAGCACCCCGAGGCCGAGTGGATCGTGGGCGGCGGCTACGACCCCACCATCGCCCCCGGCGGAGAGCTGGACGCGCGCTGGTTGGACGCCCGGGTACCGGACCGTCCCGTGGTCCTGCGCGCCTCCGACTACCACACGGCCTGGGTGAACACCGAGACGCTGCGCCGCGCGGGAATCACGGCCGACACACCGGAGCCCTCCGACGGCGTGATCGTGCGCCGCGGCGACGGGGCGCCGCTGGGAACACTGCGCGAGTGGGGTGCTCTCCTACCGGTGCTGGACCTCGCGCCGCCGGTGACGCTGGAGGACCGGGTGCGGGCGCTCAGCGAGGCGGGGCGGCGCTACACCGTCACCGGCGTCACCTGGGTCCAGGACGCCTGGGTCGACCCGGAGGACGTCGAGGTGTACCGCGCTGCCCTGCGGCGCGGGCTGCTGCGCACCCGCGCCGACCTGGCGCTGCGCGCCGTTCCGGGGGCCTGGCACGACCAGCTGGACGCCTTCGCCCGGGTGCGCGCCGGCGTCGCGGAGGAGCCCGCCGCCGCGGGGATGCTCACGGCCCGCACGGTGAAGTTCGTCGTGGACGGGGTGGTGGAGGGCGGCACCGCGGCCCTGCTCGCGCCCTACCAGGACACGCCCGGGGAGTGCGGGACGCCGACGTGGTCCCCCGCGGAGCTCGCCGCCGGGGTGGCCGCGTTCGACCGGCGCGGCTTCCGGGTGCACCTCCACGCGATCGGGGACGCCGCCGTGCGCAGCGCGCTGGACGCGGTGGAACACGCCCGCCGGGAGAACCCCGCGTGGGACCGGCGCCCCGTCATCGCGCACACGCAGCTCGTCGATCCCCGGGACCTGGACAGGTTCGCCGAGCTCGGGGTGGTCGCCAACCTGGAACCGCTGTGGGCCCAGTACAACGGCATCCAACGCGAACTCACCATCCCGCGTCTGGGGGAGGAACGCTCCTGCAGGCAGTACCCGGCGGCATCCCTGCGCGACAGCGGGGCGCGGTTGAGCTTCGGCAGTGACTGGCCGGTCAGCAGCCACCGGCCGCTGGACGGGATCCAGGTGGGGGTGTCCCGCCGTACGCCCGCCGGCTACCCGCCCGGTGGGTGGCTGCCGCACGAGCGGATCGGGGTGGAGGAGGCGCTGGAGGCATACACGGCGGGTTCCGCGTACCAGGCCGGTGCGGAGCACGGTTGGGGAACGGTGACACCCGGAGCCAACGCCGACCTCGTGTGGCTGGATAACGACCCGCGTTCGGTCGACGAGACGCGTATCGGCGCGGTCGCCGAGCGCGGCACCTGGTTGGGTGGCGAGCGGGTGTCGTGACCCGGCACCGGCCCGTGCAGCCCGGTGCCGGCCGTGCTCCTCCGGAGGGCCAGGGGCGGGTCAGGGCGTGCCCATGGCGGAGCGCAGGATCCCGCGCACTCCCTCGGCGGTCACCGGCCGGGGGTTGGCGTAGGGGGCCGCCAGCACCCGCTCGGTGACCGGTTCGACGTCGGCGCGTGTCATGCCGAGCTCGGCCAGGGTCGTGGGCGCGGAGGCCGTGGAGGCCAGCGCGCGCAGCGCCGATACGGGGTCGTCGCTGCCGAGGGCGCGCCGCAGCGCTGCGTGGGCGCGGGGAGCGGCCGGCGCGTTGTGGGCGAGTACGTGGGGCAGCACGGTCGCGTGCGTGTCCGCGTGCGGCAGGTCGAGCATGCCTCCCAGTGCGTGGCAGAGCTTGTGGTGCAGCCCCATGGTGGCCGTTCCCAGGCAGGAGCCGCACAGCCAGGCGCCGTACTGTGCGCGCCCGCGCGCTGCCGTGTCACTCGGGTCGGCGGTCACGGCGGGTAGGGCCTCGGCCAGTGCGCGTACGCCCTCCTCCGCCATCAGGGCGGTCAGGGGTGAGGAGTCGGGGGCGTAGAGCGCCTCGACGGCGTGGGCGATGGCGTTGATCCCGCTCATCGTGGAGGTGTGTGGCGACAGCGTGGTGGTCAACTCGGGGTCGTAGATGACACTGGCGGGGAGGACGCCCCGGTCGCGGCCGGTGTGCTTGCCGTCCTCGCCGGTGATACCCCACACGGGAGTCATCTCCGAACCCGCGTAGGTGGTGGGGACGGCGACGACGGGAAGCCGCTGTCGTAGGGCCACCGCCTTGCCCAGGCCGATCGCGCTGCCGCCACCGATCGCGACGCATCCGTCCGCGCCGGCGGCGCGGACCGCGGCGTTGGCGGCGTCGGCGGAGGCGGTGGGGACG